>JACDEL010000080.1 GCA_013816405.1 Chloroflexota bacterium
GGCGCCGACGTTGACCCCCATACCCCCTCAAAACTCGCCGCGACTTACACCCCCTCTAACTCTTGCCCATCCCCTCCGCTCGGCGGCATATCGGAGAGGCGTTTTTCGGGCCGAGGCGGGAGTCGTTAGGTAGGAGGACATAGGGACGTTGGTTATGTCGCGGCGGGCAGCGCACCAGCCTCACCTGTGAGCGATGAAAATGACCCCGTTGATGATCGTGGCGACGGCGATAATCGCCGCACACATGGGATCGCCCAGTAGGCGTGGCGAGCCGGTTGGACGTGACGCTCGCCCTTGCTTCGACCGCTCCCAAACCCCTATTATCGGCGGGTTCACAATCGGCGCGTTAGCGACTGCCGAGAAAGGCGCAGTCAAGCACGGACGCCCGTCGCATTTCACACCGCTCGCGGGTACGGTTGTCATTGGCTGAAGCGAGCTTTCCTTAGGAGGAGAACCGATGAAGCGTTATATCGCATTGGGCGCGGGCATCGCGCTCGCGCTGTCGGCCGGTGCCGCACTGGCCACACCAGGGTCCGGGATCACACCCGTGGAACTCGCTCGAGGCACGTCGGCGGCGGCGTACACCATCACCGCCGCGGCGAACCGGGATGTTGCCACTCAGACCGCCACGTTCGCCCCGGGAGGCTCAACCTCCGGCTGGCATAGTCACCCCGGGCCAGTCGTGACGATCGTCCAGTCGGGCACCCTGTCGCTGTGGATGAGCTCGGACTGCACGCTGCGGACGCTGACCGCCGGTCAAGCGATCGTCGTACCCGCTGGCGCCGGGATGTTTGACTTGGGACGGAACGATGACGCCACGGTGCCTCTCGTCCTGGTTCAAACCTTCTACAACGTTTCCGTCGGCGGGCCTCTCCGCACGGATGCGCCCGCTGCTCAGTGCTCGAGTGCAGGGCCAGCGGTGCCACAGGACATGGCGGCTGCCGGCGTCACCGGAGTGCTCCACGCCAGGGCAAGGGTCGCGTCTGCCATCAACATCACCGGTGCGGCGAACACGGACCTCCTCATCCAAGAGGTGACGGCGGCTCCGGGCGGCACGTCCGGGTGGCACAGCCATCCAGGCCCGGTGACGGTCCTCGTTAACAGTGGCGCCCTGACCTTCGTTGACGCCAACTGCAACACCTCGCCCTATCCGTCGGGCACCGGGTTCATCGATCTCGGAGCCGGGAATGTCCACCTGGCGAGGAATGACGGGACGATCCCGACGATCTTCCTCGTAACCTACACCAACCTGCCGGTGGCGGGCGCGGCCCGCATCGACGCGGCTGCGCCGGCTTGCGCTGCGCCGGCACCTGCCGCTACACCGGTTCCGGCTGCTTCCACCCTGCCCAACGCGGCGATGCCGACCGGGCAAGGTCCGATCTCGCCGATGCCACTGGTGCCCGTCCTGTTCGTTATTGGCGTGGCCGGTCTCCTCGCGTTGGGCCGGTCGCGCGCGCGGCACCGAAGCTAAAACCGAGCCGAACCAACCGCAGATAGGCCTCACGACCCGGCCGCGGGGGGACGCATCCGCCCGCGGCCGGGATTTAGAGTCGGCCGCGACTACGCGACATACCATGCCAGCGCGTCGGCGCGTCGTCGCGTCGGCAGCGGGGGCTTAGGACCCTCCCAGGGCACCGTAATCCTCGGCAGCGCCAGGGGTCGTGGATTATCCTGATTCATGTCCCCAGGCAGCCTGTACACCTTCGACTACTCGGGCCTGCGCGACGGGTCCGACCTGCGCCGGCTGCTCGGCGATCAGGTCGTGGTCGTGCTCGACATTCGGCTCCGACCGTTCAGCCGCAACCCGGCCTTCTCGACCACCACGCGCCAGACCGTCGAAAGGCGCCGGCTACCGCTACATCTGGGAACGCGGGCTCGGCACCGCCCGACTACAAGTCGGGCTGCATCCGGCTCGAGGATCCCTCCGCCATCAGCTCGCTAATCGACCTCCTGGAGGCCGGTGAGAACGTGGCCGTCATGTGCGTGTGGGACGAGGTTGCCACCTGCCACCGGCGGGTCGTGGCTGAGCTGGCGAGGGAGCAGATGCCGGGGCTGACCGTTAGCCCTCTAGGGTGCTAAGAGAACCCTCCTACGGTCATCCGGTTCCGTAAGCGGATAACTCGACAGGTCTCCTCGTCTGGCGAGTGGTTTGTGGATAACTCCCTTGCGCTGTGGTCCAAAACGGAGTAGACCGAAGTCCCGATACGGAGAGCAGCCCAAGGAGGGCAAGCCATGACAACGGAAGCGAACCAGGCCAGCGCCCGTCGGTTCGTCGACGAGGTGGCCAATCGCGGCAACGTCGCCGTCATCGATGAGCTCCTGGCACCCGATTTCGTCGATCGCTCGGCGCCGCCCGGCATTCCACCTACCCGTGAGGGCGCGAAGACCTGGTTCGCGACGGTGCGAAGCGCGTTCCCCGACCTGCACACCACGATCGACGATGTGATCGCCGAGGGTGACAAGGTCGTGCTGCGCACCACCACCCACGGGACAATGAAGGGCGAGTTTGCGGGCATGCCCCCGTCGGGCAAGTCGGCGACATGGGCGTCAGTCCACATCGTTCGATTCGCGAACGGCAGCCAGGTCGAGCACTGGGGCGTAGACGACCAGCTCGGCATGCTCCAGCAGCTCGGGTTCGCAGAGACTCCCGGCCAGCCCGCGGGCGTCGCGGGGTAGGCCAAGGGTTCGGCGACTCAGACTGAACCGCCCCGACGAGGGGACGTTGTAGCCTTAGCAACGCCTCAGCAGAGGATGGCGACCCGCTCGCACGACCCTGATCGGGTTGGACGACCAAGCCGTTGCGCCGTTGGCTGTTTACCTCCCAGTTCAGCCCGTTGGGGGACTGTGTATCTTGCCGCCCGCTAGCCGTGGGCGACCGCATTCCGCACGGCGCTCGCATGGCTCCGTGCGCGATATCGAGATTCGGCTAGAGGCGCGACCATTCTTTGCGGGTATGCGGACTGGTATGGCAGTGGCGCCCCCGGAGGGACATGGAGCCCCTCGAACGACGCGAGGGCGCGCTGGCATGGTACGTCGCCTGACCCCGATTTAGGCAGGTTCGAGCAGCGCACCGATGAGGTCGGTCTCGACTTGTCGGATACCCGAAGGAGACAGGTGGATCTCCCCTGTCCTTTCGTCGTATTCAAGCAACTTCTCGCGGTGAAGCGGCCGCAGGACGTCCCGCTTGAAGTAGCGAGCCTCCTTATCTGAGACCTCCATCCAGTCGCGGAGCGTCTCGTCCTTCACCGGACCGCTGTGCGCGTAGATGAGGACGAGAGCCTGCGGTTTCCTCTTGATGCTCTGGTCCAACACTCGCCGCTTCCCGGCCACTTGCCATACGACCGGCACCTCGCGCTCCACCAGCGACTCGACTATGGCGCTCGCGGCCGCCGTGTCGACCTGGTGGAAGAAGCGCACCATCTCGGCCATCAACCACTTCGACATGGCGAGCACCGCGCTCGCGTCCATGTGGCTGGGATCGACCTCAGCACCGACGTGACCGACATTGCGGTTGTTCCGTATCTCGTAGAGCGCCACGATCATGCGCGGGATTTGGATTCGAATAGATCGCGGGCCGGTGTCCGGCAACGACTCGAGCGCCCGGCATGCTGCCACCATGTCCCGCGGCTTCGATGGCCCGGACGGGTACACGCCGTCCATGTATCCGCGGGCGATGCTGTACGCCACCTCGCAGAGTTTCCCTCCGTTCAACTCGGACGGCTCCCACCGGCCCTCCCGGAAGTTGCGCGACACTTGATTGAACGCTTCCAGCAGTGGACGCCGCAGACCGTCAGGGAGCATGCCGAGCGCGGCCCCCTCACGGCTCGGCACGGCGGCTTCTCGGCTACTCGTCGAGGACGGCACCAGCACCCTTCGTCAGGTTCTCGGCGGCCCGCAGGCCAGGCGGAGTTAGCTTCAGCGTCTTGCGCCCTTGCCGTGGGTTCCCGGATTTCCTCACCTGCACGACCAGCGCGGGGCGGCGCTGCTGGAGCACCGCGAACGCCTTGTTTATCGCAGGGATTTGTTCCCCGATATCTTTCAGCAGTCGGTTGGCGTCCGCGGACGCGAATTGGGCCTTGCCGTCGATCGAGTGAACCCAGTACGCGGCGATCAGCGCCTTGTCGTGTGCCGTAGTCGGTCGCGCCGCCTCGAACATGTCGGCGAAAGTCTCGTGGTCGCCCTGCGGCGGCGGCTCTTCATCGCGCTCATGTCCTATGTCTCGACGGTCATGTGTGAGCTGCGCGTTGAAGTTGAAGCGCTTAGCTGCCCAGTCCAGAATCCGGTGACGTTCCGGCTCCTCCAGGGGCTGAAGAGCCGTCACGACCGCGGCCATCGCCGAGAGCTCCTTATCGGCTTCGCCAGAGCGGGAGTCCATGTCACGTTCCATACGACGGACTATACGCCCACCCTCTTCGGACCGCAACATGGACGGCGCTGGAGACGACCGCCGGTACCGGGAGAAGCGGGACCCCGAGGCTGACTACCCTCGGCCAGCCCGCAAGCGGCAAGACCTGTGGCGCGTCGGCCACCAACTCGTGAAGGGTCGCTTCGTCCCGGAGCCTTGTGACGCAAGTCGATCACAACTCGTGTTCGCGCACGACCGGTACGCCGTGCAGGACCCTCGTTCCCGGCCGATCAGAGTCAATCAGAAATCACCTCCGCGCGGGCGCGCACGCGCGGGAAGGGAAAATCAGCTCCCGGCGCTACGGTCGCGCTAGCCGCAGCCAACAGGCCGAGGGCTGTCGGGCAAGGGACCGCGGTGCGTCGTTCCATTCCCGGCGTGGGCTCGGAGACCCCTGAGGGCTCACTCGGAGCGGGACGACGCGGTAATTGGCTGGTAAGCGCCCGTGAGTAGCGTTCTTGCCGGGCCGCGCTCCGTGACAGCGGAGGGCACGGACCGGGGACGACTTAGAGCGAGCCCCGGGCGGGCCGGACCGGCTGGCGACGCGGCCATCCTCAGTCTCAGCGGCTGTGGGACCTAGCGGCTGTTACGCTGGGGTGAGTGGCCACCAACGTCCTGTACTACGGCGACAACCTCGACATCCTGGAGCGCTACATCCCGAACGCCTCGGTCGACCTCGTCTATCTCGACCCGTCCGAACGATTCGCGAATCGTTACCGGCTCGTGATTCTCATGGCCCCGGTTACGCCATGCACGGCGCCTCCGATGCCTGATCCCGCCGAGGAGAGCGAATGGCGAAAGCGCTGAACCGCAGCCTCTCCGATGCCAAACTGGCTAGGGAAGACGAGTTCTATACCCAGCTGCCCGACATTGAGCGAGAGCTGCGCCACCACAAGAAGCACTTCGAGGGCAAGGTCGTCTACCTGAACTGCGACGACCCGCGGGTGAGCAACTTCTTCCACTATTTCTCCTACAACTTCGAGAAGCTGGGTCTGAAGAAGCTGATCGCCACCTGTTACAAGAGTCAGAACGCCGACCTCTGGAGTCAGAACGACTCCGAGCACGCGATCTACCTCGAGTACGCGGGCGACGTGAACAACAACTACAGCCCCGACCCCGAGGAAGTCGGCATCAGGCCGCTGAACGGGGACGGTGACTTCCGCAGCGCGGAGAGCATCGAGTTGCTCAAGCAGGCGGACATCGTGGTGACCAACCCGCCCTTCTCGCTCTTCCGTGAGTACCTGCGTCAGCTGGTCGAGCATGACAAGAAGTTCTTGATCCTTGCGAACCAGAACGCCATCACCTACAGGGATGTCTTCCTCCTGCTGAAAGAGAACAAGATCTGGTTGGGCTACAACAATGGGCAGATGGAGTTCAAGGTGCCCGACTACTACGAACCGAGAGCCACTCGCTACTGGCAGGACGAGGATGGGCAGAAGTGGCGCAGCTTCGGAAATATGTGCTGGTTCACCAACCTCGACATCAGCAAGCGCCATGAGGAATTGATCCTCTACAGGACCTACAACACGACCGACTACCCCAAGTACGACAACTACGACGCCATCGAAGTTTCCAAGGTTGTCGACATTCCGATCGACTACAACGACGTGATGGGCGTGCCCCTCACCTTCCTCGACAAGTACAACCCAGGCCAGTTCGAGATTCTGGGGCTCAGCGGGACTGACTACCCGACGACGAAGAAGTACGGGAAGAAGGAACGGGTCGTGGATGGCGAACGCATGAAGTCGAACACTGGAACCCTTGGATGTGTCATCAGGACAGACTCCTTCGGCGCCGGGACTCACTTCGATGTGGGCTATCCCGTCAAGGGCATCTACAGGCGGCTGTTTATCCGCCGTAAGAGACCAGCTTCATGAAGATCGAGCTCAAGGAAATGACGGTGCGCGATCTCGCCGAGGGGTACCAAGACAACGATGAGGACGGCGTCGTCGGCTACTCGGGCAAGCTGGACATCCGCCCGCCCTTCCAGCGCGAGTTCATCTACAAGGACAAGCAGCGGGACGCGGTCATCGACACGGTCACGCGGGACTTCCCCCTCAATGTCATGTACTGGGCGGCACGCGAGGACGGCGACTTTGAGGTCATCGACGGGCAGCAGCGCACCATCTCCCTATGCCAGTACGTGGAAGGAGATTTCGCGTTCAAGGGTCGTTATTTCCACAACCTTCAGTCCGATGAGAAGGAGCAGATTCTCGACTACCCATTGATGGTCTACCAATGCAGCGGCACTGACAGCGAGAAACTCGAGTGGTTCAAGGTCATCAACATCGCAGGCGAGAAGCTCACCGATCAAGAGCTGCGGAACGCGGTCTACGCGGGTCCATGGGTCACTGAGGCCAAGCGCTACTTCAGCAAGAATGGCTGCCCGGCATACGCCCTCGGCCGCGACTACATGAGCGGCACGCCCATCCGTCAGGACTACTTGGAGACCGTCATCCAGTGGATCAACGACGGTGACATCGAAGGCTACATGGCGAAGCAGCAGCACAAGCCCAACGCGAATGACCTGTGGCTCTACTTCCAGAAGGTGATGGCTTGGGTGAAGGCCACCTTCCCGTATCACCGCAAGGAGATGAAGGCCGTCCCGTGGGGCGATCTCTACAACCAGTTCAAGGACGTGGAGCTTGACTCGGCGAAGCTTGAGAAGCAGGTCGCGACCCTGATGGCCGACGAGGATGTCACCAAGAAGCGGGGCATCTACTCCTATCTGCTCGACGGGCAGGAGAGGCACCTCAACATCAGGGGGTTCAGCGGGAACCAGAAGCGCGAGGCCTACGAGCGGCAGAAGGGCATCTGCCCTGTCTGTGGCAAGCACTTCGAGCTTGACGGGATGGAGGCCGACCACATCACGCCGTGGTCGAAGGGCGGCAAGACGGAACTGACGAACTGTCAGCTGTTGTGCCTCGAGGACAACCGGCGCAAGGGCGCGGTCTAGAGAGGGTCACTGCTCAGGCGATATACCAGCTGAGCACGGCTGCTGCTTGTGGGTAGAGGGGCTCCATCGTCCGCTAGGACCCCGCCCCGAGTAGGACGACAGCCACGCGTGCGGCTCTGGCGCGTCGTCGGCGTGGCACCCATGTTTGGGGTTCTTGTGCCCGTGGGCTCCGGCATGGTTTGATAGATCGCGTACAACCGAATAATCGCGTACTACCTACCTAATCCTCCGTCGTTGAGGAGTGGGGCAAGCAGAACGACTGGCAGGATCACGTTCAGTCGGCCCGACAGGGCGAGCCCCGAGGACGCCTTCTAGGCTTTGAGAAGTAACGACGGCCACCGAAAGGAAGGCCGTCTTGTCATACCTACCGCCCAAACTCCTTCGAAATCCCTCCGCACCTCCCGAAGAACGGTTCCTCCGGCGCGTGGAAATCGCCAGCCTCCTGCGCCGCAGTCGCCGGCTGGCGGGGTTGACCTTCCCGCAAATCTCGCTGGCCACCATGATCGACGCCCCGTCGCTGTCGCGTTATGAGCGCGGCTACCAGTACCCGAGCGACGACAGGACCGAGCACATCCTGGGAACGATCGCTCGCCTCGCCACCGAAGGCGTCGGCGACCCCGCGAAGGCAGCGAAAGCCAAAGCTGACTACGAGGCGTGTGACGCCGGCACCGGCGGGAGCCCGGAGTGAGCGCCGAGCAGGAGCGGCTGGTCCGCGCGATCGGCCGCTGGATGGCGAGGGTCGCGGCTAGCGCCGGACAAGGGGAGGGCCGCG
>JACDEL010000081.1 GCA_013816405.1 Chloroflexota bacterium
GAGCCACACCTACGCCGACGGCCCCAACAGCCGCGCCATCACCGTTGACCTGGTCGACGAGGACGGCACCTTCCTTGACCGCGCCAACACGCTGAGCCCGACCGTCAACAACGTGGCGCCCAGCATTCCGGCACTCGTCTCGCTGACAAACAACGCCGAGACCAACGACACGACACCGGCATTCGATTGGACCAGTTCTAGCGATCCGGCCGGCGCAAACGACACAATCAGCTACTCGATTCAGGCCGACGACAGCGGCTGCACGTTCCCAAGCCCGGAGATCGATGTCACAGGCGTGAGTTCCTCGGACTACACGGCCGTTACCACACTCGATGAAGGCCTATACTGCTGGCGCGTCAATGCCAGCGACGAGGACGGCGGCACTAGCGCCTACTCCGCGACTCGTTCGCTAACGGTCGACACGACCCAGCCGGACTCCACGATCATCATCGGGCCTGCAAACCCGACTAACAGCCCGAGCGCGAGCTTCAGTTTCAGCGCGACCGACCCGACATCGGGTGGCGTCTCCTCAGGAGTGAATCACCTCGAGTGCAAGCTGGACGGTGCGAGCTTCGCGATCTGCACCAGCCCCAAGAACTACCCAGGCCCGCTGGCCGAGGGCAGTCACACGTTCCAGGTGCGGGCCATCGACGATGCCGGAAACACCGAAACGAGCCCTGCGTCGTACACCTGGATCGTCGACATCACTGCGCCACCTACGCCAGCGCTCGTTTCGCCGGCCGAAGCCGCGCTAACCAACAACAACACACCAACCTTCGACTGGACGGATGTTGTCGACAACTTGAGCAGCGTCAGCTATCGGCTTCAAGTCCAGAGTGGTAGCAGCTGTGACTTCAGCACTCTAGTGATCAACGCGGGCGCGCTCAGCGCCTCGAATTACACGCCAACGAGCGCCCTGGCTGATGGAACCTATTGCTGGCGTGTCCGCGCCGACGACGCCGCTGGCAATAGCAGTCTCTACACGTCGGGACGACTCCTTTATGTCGACGCGACTGCGCCGACGAGCGTCATCACGTTCCCGAGTCCCGCCGGAACCTACAACGCGTTCACTTGGAATGCGGGCTGCTCACTGACGCCCTTCGTCGGGGACGTGTGTGGCACGGCTGCTGATACCGGCCCGGCAGTCGTGAGCATTGTTCATGTCGCTCTCATGAATGCTGCTGGTAACTATTGGACAGGAACGGGCAACACCTATGCGGCTGGACCGACTTGGTTGCCAGCAACCGGCACCGTGAACTGGAACAAGGTGGTGCCGTTCAGCGCCTTCCCGTCGGCGGGGACCTACAAACTCTTCTCGCGTGCCACGGACTCGGCTGGGAACGTGCAGGCAGCCTTGACTTCCAACACCTTCTCCGTCACGAATACGAGTGGCGGCGTGTACAGCTGGGAAGGCTTCTTCCAGCCGATCGACAACACACTACTGAACCTCGCTAACGCCGGTCAGACGATCCCCGTGAAGTACCGCATCACCCTGAATGGGGTGGCCGTTTCCGACCCGAATAGCTTCGTTGCCTTGACCTCACGGGCCGTGGACTGCGGAACTCTCATCGGGATCGCTCCGGATTCGATTGAGACCTACAGCACGAACTCCGGCCTTCAGTACCTGGGAAATGGCAACTGGCATTTCAATTGGCAGACGCCAAAGAGCTACACGAACCAATGCCGGATCATGACGCTGACTCTGAACGACGGGAGTACGCACGACGCGGACTTCAAGTTCAAGTAAGCCAATCCGTCGGAGCCGATGCGGGAGCCCAAGCCCGCCTCGGCTCCACCAATAAGCGTTCTCATCTCAAAGAGCGGGCCGTATGGTCCGCTCTTTGGTGTCCCGGGCAGTTCGCATCGGCCTATCCTTGGCCCGGTGCAGACCCCGATCGTGGCGCTCACCAGCGATCCGCCGCCGGCTCGTGCGACATCGGTCCAGCCAGAGCCGTTTGATCCAGGCGAGCTGATGCGCACCTGCGCCAACTGCGGCTCGGCCATGGAAGAGCGCAAGTGCAAGCTCATCTGCCATGGCTGCGGCTACTTCCTGTCGTGCTCGGACTACTACTAGCCCGATGCCTCCGGTGATCGCCCGACGATGAACCCGCACCGCGCTACTCAGCGCCGGGGCGGTGGGGTTGCCCCGGTAGCGTGTCAGCGCTGTCTGCCGGCAGGACGTGGGGGTGCCTGTTGCTCGCGCACGAGTCGGTCGATCGCCGGTCGGAACCGTGCCCCTGACGCGTGTCGCCGCAGCCAGATCAGGTAGTCGATGTCCCGCGCAGCCACGTCACGCAGCATCCAGCCCGTGTAGCGCCCAAAGTCGAGCGTGGCCTGCGTGGCGTCGTCGTCGGCCTGCGGCAGCGGAGCGCCGTGACTCCTTGGCTCGGCCGCGGTGGGTGGTGCCGAGGCCTGCCGTTCGCGCTCGTACGCCTGCCGCGCAGCATCGTCGCGAATCCGTGCGTAGGCCCAGTTGAGGTCGGTCATGCGCCCTTCCGCGGCGGCGTCCAGGGGTGCGGCCTTGCCATCGGGATGCAGCTTGCGGGCGAGCACCCGGTAGGCGGCCCGAACGACATCGGGGTCCGCATCCTGTCGCACCTGCAAGATCCGATACGCATCGCGCCTATCCACGCGGGCAGCCTACCGCGCGTGCTGTGGGGCTCGCTGCTCTTCCTGCTCGCCAAGGAGCCGCAGGATGGCACTGCGATACCTGATCCCTGATGAGTGGCGGCTGAGCCAGCGGAGGTAGTCGGGATCTCGGTAGACGAGGGACCCCAGCGTCCATCCGGCATAGCGGCCGAAGCCGATCGTCAGGGAGTCCACGTGCTCGCCATGCGGGCCCGCCTGCACGCGCTCGGTTAGTGAGCCGGTTGCCAGACGGCGGTAGTCCTGGCCATCGTCGCCCGGCACCATCGCTACCAGGTCGCTGCTCCGCTGTTGGTCGTATGCCCGCCTCCCCGCGGGATCCGCAAGCGTCGCATAAGCACGCATCAACTCCGCCAGGCGGACCTCATGCACGCCCGTCATGTCCCTCCTGGGGTTGAGTTTGCCCGCCAGCGTCTCGTACGCGGCCGTGACGACGTCAGGATCCGCCTCCGGGTCGATCTGGAGGACCTTGTAAAAGTCTCGTTCGGGCACGCGGATACAGGGACCTGTGCGGCTGACAAGTAGTGACAAGCATTGTCACACCGATGAGGCCGATGTCGCATTACAAATAGTTGCCGGCCCCTCCCATCGCGCTGGCTCCGGTGCTTCTACGCAACGCTTCACGCAACGCAGCAGCCCGGCGACGTGAAAGAGCCCGGACGCATTGTCCGGGCTCTTACCGTTGCTGCGAGGAGACGTCAATCGTCGGAGCTGTCATCCCCGTGACTGTCGCCGTGGCCGTTGCCCTTGTCCGCGTCCTCGGTCGGCTCATCGGCCTTGGGCTCATCGGCTGCGGCTTCGCCCTGGCAGGTGACGCGAGCGGCCTCGCTCACGGCGCCGCCGTGGTTCTCGTTGTCGCCACCGACGGCTTCCTTGTCCTGGGCGACCGCGGACACGCAGGCACCATGGTCGGAGGAGGCATCCTCGACATCGACTTCGGTCTCGTCCGTGGTCTCGGTGTCGTCCGGGGTCTCAGTCTCGGCCTCGTCCGCCGCATCGGTATCGGCACCGGTCTCTTCATCGTCGCCCACGAGGCTGTGGACATACGCGGAGACATGGAGCCCGGGGTGGTTGCCGTCCGGCTTGCCGGCGAACGCGCTCGACATCGACAGCGCGATCAGGGTGACGCCGCCGAACAGCGCCAGCCAATGTGATCTGAATCTGCTCATGGTCGAAGTTCCTCGTGTGCTTGCGAATGGGCGCGATACGCACCCGGGATGAATACCGGCCAAGTGTCCCAGCCGGAGCCGCTCGCGAGGCGAGGTACCTCGGTACGGTCATGGGGGCGACTTTGTGGGTACCGCAGGCTCGGGCTATCCTGCACCGATGCCGACGCTGAACCTTGGCGGAGCCGATATCGCCTACGACGAAGCCGGCACCGGCCATCCGCTGCTGCTCGTGCACGCCGGGATCGCCAACCGGCACATGTGGGATCCGGTCTGGGACGCTCTCGCCGCTCGGTTCCGGGTGATCCGGCCGGACCTGCGCGGCTTCGGCGAGTCGATTGCCGCCACCGAGCCGTTCACCAACTGGCACGACCTCGCCCGTCTGCTCCGGGCGCTGGATGCCGTCCCCGCGCACGTGATCGGTGTCTCGATGGGCGGAGGAGCGTCGCTCGACCTTGCCGTGGCGGAGCCGCACAAGGTGGATCGGCTGGTCTTGTGCGCCCCTGGCACCGCCGGCTGGGAATGGGCTGACCAGCTCAAGGCCGATTGGGACGCGGAGGAGGCTGCCTGGCAGCGGCGCGATCTCGACGGGGTGGCCTGGGCCAACGTGCGCACCTGGCTCGACGGGCCTCTGCGGGGTGGCGAGGCGCCGCCGGCGCTGCGGCAGGCGGTGTTCGACATGTACCGCCCCGCCCTCGAGCTCCAGGCAATCGAGGGCGCGGTTGACGGTGAGTCACTCGAGCCGGCGTCCGGAGGCCGGCTGGGGGAGGTCAAGGTGCCCACGCTGGTCGTGATGGGGGAGCTGGATCAGCCGGACATGAGGAAGATCGGGGAGCACCTGGCCCGCGAGATCGCCGGCGCGCGCTTCGTGGCCATGCCCGGCGTGGCGCACCTGCCGCCGATGGAGGCGCCCGCGGAGTTCGTCCGGATCGTCACGGAGTTCCTGGCGAGCTAGCTCGGTCGGCGTTGCGGTTATGCGCTGAGGGACTGAAATCGCGCGGGACGGCGGCTTCCCGTTTCCGCTCAGTCTTCCCGTGAATCAGTGGTCACCGGAAGCGGGTCATCGGTGAGATCTCATTCGCCACCGGAATATCACCTCGTCATTGGCTGTGATAGTCCTGACATGCCCCGCGCCGCCTTGGTTAGGTTGCGGTTCACGTCTCGGGGATAGGTTCGGCATGGCTCCCACGAGCCCCTACAGGAGGCTCGACGGAGCGCTGAGCAAGGAGGTCCTCGGACCATGGACGAGAAGCGCAATTCTGATTCGGGTATGGACAAGGAGGACGAGTCCTCCAAGCAAGGGACCGGTGGCAGCCAGCAGCCGGGCCAGGGTGGCCAGGGGGGCAGCACGCAGCAGCCGGGCCAGGGTGGCCAGGGTGGAACCCAGGGGATCCAGCCGGGCAAGGGTGAATCAACGGGCTCCGACTGGAATAAGGAGCCGGCCAAGGGGACGGACGAGACCGAGTCCTAGACCCGCAGAGGCGAATCGAGCCGGCGTGGGCTGATTGCCACCGCCGGTTCGTCGCGTCAAGGCAGCTCGTGCGGCACGACTGCACGAACGCACGACTGCACGAACGCACGACTGCACGAACGGCCCTGACAACAGAGTCATGCACTTGGCCAGCCCGCATGCGTTGCGCTCGGCCAGCCCGCATGCGTTGCGCTCAGCCCTTGGTCTCTCCCGGCAGCAGGTCACGCATGCGCAGGTAGTTCTCCACTGCGGCGGGGCGGCCCAGGAAGTCGGCAACCATGTCGTCGCCCGATCGGGAGCCGTTCGGCTCCAGGATCGCGCGGCGATACGCCATTCCCACGCCTGGTGAGGTGATCCCCTCGGCCATGAAGCGACCCCACAGGTCATCGCCGATGACCTCCGCCCACAGATAGCCGTAGTAGCCGGCGTCATACCCGCCCATCAGGTGGCCGAACGACGCGACCGAGCACGTGTCCTCCGGGAAGGGCAGCGAGGTGACGTCGAAGGCCTCGCGCATAGCGGTGTCGATGTCGACCGGATCGGCGCTGGCGTGCATTGCCATGTCCTCCGCCCCGTAACTCACCTGCCAGGCGCCGCGCAGGCCGACGTTCAGGTATTCGCTGCCGACCATGCGGTCGATCAGGTCCTCGGGGAGGGGTTCACCCGTCTCATGGTGGCGGGCGAATCGGGCCAGGACAGAAGGCTGCCAGACCCAGTGCTGCATGATCTGGGAGGGCGCCTCGACGAAGTCACGCTCGGTTTCGGCGCCGCTGAACCGGACGGATTCCGTGCGGGTCAGGCTCTCGTGCAGGATGTGCCCAAACTCGTGCCAGAGCGTCTCGATCTCGCCATGCGGACCGTGCCGCAGCAGGCTGGGCTTGCCTGGACCCGGCGGTGTCAGGTTGGCGACGATGGCACTCACCGGAGTGGCGTAGCTGCCGTCGGCGCGTCGATGTCCCAGCTCCAGCGGGAAGGCGGCGGCGTGATAGAACTTCCCCTCGCGCGGGAAGAGGTCCGCGTAGAAGTGCGCGATCAGCTCACCGCTCGCCTTGTCGTGGATCTCGTACAGGGTCACGTCGGGGTGCCATGCCCTGGCATCCGGGACGCGGCGGTACTCGAGGCCAAAGACCTCCGCGGTGAGGGTGAACATCCCCTCGATCACCGGTTCCAACGGCAGGTAGGCGCTGATCAGGTTCTGGTCGACACCGTGCTCCTCGCGCGACTGCTGGTCGTCGTAGTAGGTCCAGTCCCAGGCCTGGATCGGGCCGATGACGCCATCACGCTCCGCCCGCTCCTGGAGTGTCGCCACCTCGCGTTCGGCGGCAGCTCGCAGCGGCGGCACGATCTGGGCGTAGAACTGCTCGACTCGCTCCGGTGAGCCGGCCATCTTGACCTCGAGCGCGTAGTGCGCCCAGGTCGGGAGGCCGAAGAGCTGTGCGATCCGATGCCGGAGCTTGAGCCCCTCTTCCAGGATCGGTCGGTTCGTCGCCACCGCCGACGTCCAGTCCATGCGGAAGAGCTTCTCGCGCAGCTCGCGATTGTGCGCCTGGGCCATGAACGGGACCCGCTCGGGGCCCTTGATGCTGACCTTGTAGGTCCCCGGCTCGCTGCCCGGACTGAGTCGCTCGACGTAGTCGTCCGGCAGCCCGGCCAGGTCGTCGCGGGTGACCTCGATCGCACCCTGGTCATCGTTGATGTTGCGCGCGAAGGCCACCTCCAGCTCCACCAGGCGCTGGCGCAGACTCTCGAGCTCCGCCTTGTCCTCCGGGGCGAGCTCGTGGCCGGCCCGACGGAAGTCGCGCAGCCAGAACTCCAGCAGGCGCTTCTGCTCGCCTTCGAGCGCGGCCGCCTCCGGCGTGTCGGCGAAGGCGCGCACGGCGCGGTACAGATCCTCCCGGAAGGGGAGGCCCACGTTCCACTTCTGGACGGCTTCCTCGCCCGCCTGGCCGGCGTCGCGGACATCGGAGCCGGTGTGGACGTAGGCCATGAACGCGCCGTGTGCGTAGCCCCGGATGGCGGCCGCCCCGGCGAGGTCGAGCGGACGCATCGTGGCTTCGAAGGATGGGGCGTCGACGCTGGCGACCGTTCGCTCGATGAGCGCATCCGCCTCGGCCAGGGCCTCGGTGACGGCGGTCTGGACGGATTCGACGGTGGTGTTAGTGAAGTCGTGCAGCATCGTCTACAGGACCGATGTGGCCAGGATCGGCTTGCGGTGGAGCACCGCGAAATCGGCTTCGATCTCTACCTCGCGGTCGAGCAGGGATCGCATCTTGACCTCGGTGACCGGGATCCAGCGCGGCTCGGCGGCCCGCAGGTAGGGGATTGCCTCCGCACCCGCGTAGATGAAGAAGGTCGCGGTGATGACGTAGGCATCGGTGACCCCCAGCAGCCGATACGACTTCTTCTCGACCATCTGATCGGCATCGGGCGGCGGCACGTAGTTCGAGCGATCGATGACCAGCGTCAGGTCGGAGAGCCTGATGTCGAGCTGCGGGACCGCATCGGCCGATCGGTCACCGACCGGGTTCAGGACTGCGCCATCGGCCACGCTCAGGACCTCGTCGTGAAAGTTGAGGAGGTCGGATATGCGTGAGTAGGCCCCCAGGTTGACGCTGCCGGCGAACCTCGCATGCGAGGCGATCAGCTCGAGCTCGACC
>JACDEL010000082.1 GCA_013816405.1 Chloroflexota bacterium
GGCCGGGGGTGGCTGTCGTCGGCATCGGGGTGGCAGTCGGCGCAGGACGCGGCGTTGGCGCGGGACTCGGGCTGGCGGTCGGGTTCGGAGTCGGCGGCGCGCTGGCCGCTGGGGCACCACTCACCGTCACGCCGGGGTAGTAGTACATCAGCATGATCTCGGCGGCAGTCTTGCCGGCCAGGCCGCAGGCCTGAGAGCCCCACTGCCACAGCTTCCAGCCGATGGCGTTCGCGCCGCACGCCTCGCCCGAGGTGCCGGCGTTGTAGTAGGTCGGAAAGATGGATCCGTTCTTGAGCACGCGCGTGCCCCAGGTCGCCTCGACCGCGGCCGCGGCGCTGCTCCCAGTCGCCTTGCTGGGGTCGTAGACCTGGTCGGAGGTGTCGTCCCGCAGGTCGAAGCAGGCGCCTGCGCTGTTGACGCCACCACGCCAGTGGAGCACCTGGTACCAGGCGTAGTGCTTGACCGCCAGCGCGCCTGAGCGGAGCGATTCCGTGGTCCAGGACCCGATCCACTCGCGCGACAGGACGTTCTTGATATAGGCGCGAAAGTCGACGGTCTCGACCTGCCCGGTCACGTGACGGAAGACGCGAATCGTGGGCGGTGGATCCGTCTGCGAGGTCCAGCTCGAGCAGGACGACGCGGCGGCGGGCGCTACCCAGGCAGGCAGGCCGCCGGCGAGCGCGATGAGCGCAGCCAACCCGGCTGCGACGAGGGCACGTCGTGGCACGACTGGATGGTGCGGTCCACCAGACCGCACCGGAACCCACCGAAGGTCCTACGCTGTCAGGCCCAGCGGTGGACGCGCTCCCTTATGCGGTCGAACCCCAGCTCGTCGCAGAGGCCGATGAATTCCTCGCGTAGGACCCCGCGCCAGGCGAGCGAGTCGAGGTCCCCTGAGATTGCAGCGTCGACATTGAGGGTGGCCAGCCGCTTGAAGAGGAATGCGTCGGCGCTCTGCTGCTGGAGCGTGGCCGCCAGGCGCACCGCGTTGCGCAACGGCACGTCCCACTCCAGCGGCGAGGCGGGAATCTGCTCGAGGTGGCGGAACTTCGCCAGCACCGCCGCGGCGCTTTTCGAACCCCAGCCGGGGAGTCCAGGGTAGCCGTCCGAGCTGTCGCCGACCAGCGCCAGGTAGTCGGAGATGCTCTCCGGGGCGACGCCGAACTTAGCAATCACGCCAGCCTCGTCGTAGGTGATCGTCCGCATCCGGTCGCGCAGGACGACTCGCTCGCCCCGCACGCATTGCGCGAGGTCCTTGTCGACACTGCAGATCACGACTTGCCCGACGCGCGGGTCGGACCCGAAACGCGTGACCGCGCTGGCGATCCCGTCGTCGGCCTCGTCCTCGACCATGGCCCAAGTGGTGATGCCCAGCGCCCGGAGCGCGCGCTCTGCGTCGTCGAACTGGACGAGCAGCTGCGGGTCCATCCCCACGCTGCTCTTGTACGACGGGTAGACGTCGTTGCGCCAGGACTCGATGACATGGTCGGTGGCGGCAGCGATATACGTCACATCCGGTTCCCGCAGGAGGGAGAGCATCGATTCGATCAGTCCCCGTACCGCGTTGACGGGCCGCCCGTCCGGCCCGTGCTCCTCCGGCCGTGAGTAGTAGGCACGGAACAGCTCGAAGGTGGCGTCGACCAGGTGCAGCTTCACGAGGAACACATGCTAGGCCGCCACACGCGGGACAACCGCGCGATAAGCGGCCAGTAAGGGGCCATCGGGAGGATCTCGCGCGGGAGCCCGGCGCGGGCGCGTGCCCTGCGACCCTCGGGCTCAGACCTGCCGGTCCCCCACCGCGTCGGATCCTCGCAACCTTCAGACGGCGAGGGGCTCCCGGTATTCGCCGTACTGGCGGCGCAGCAGGTTGCACATCTCGCCGATGGTGGCGTACGCCTCGACCGCGGCGATGATCGCCGGCATCAGGTTCTCGCCGTCGGCGGCGTCGGCGCGAAGCCGATTCATGGCGCGCGCGTGAGCGTCGGCATCGCGGTCGGCCCGGACCCGCAGCAGGCGGTCGAGGTGGCGGCGCTCCTGGTCGGCGCCGATCGCGAGGAGCGGGATGCGGAGCACCTCGTTGGGATCGGCGAAGGCGGTGACGCCGATCGTCTCGCGCTCGTGCGCGTCGAGCGCCCGAGCCTGGGCATAGGCCGCATCAGCGATCTCGGCCTGCGGGTAGCCGGCCTCGATGGCGGCCAGCATCCCGCCCATCTCGTCGATGTGGCGGATGTACTGCCAGGCGGCCTGCTCGGTCTGGTTGGTCAGCGTCTCCACGAAGTACGACCCAGCCAGCGGGTCGACCGTGCTGGCCGCGCCGGACTCCTCGGCGATGATCTGCTGCTGGCGCAGGGCAAGCAGGGCGGCCTCTTCCGACGGAACCGCCCACGCCTCGTCGTACGCATCGGTATGGAGGCTCTGGGTTCCGCCCAGGACTCCGGCGAGGGCCTGGATGGCGACGCGGGTCAGGTTGTTCTGGGGCTGCTGCGCGGTCAGCGAGACGCCGGCGGTCTGGGTGTGGAAGCGCATCCAGGTCGAGCGCTCGTTCTCTGCGCCGAAGCGCTCGCGGCACAGCTTGTACCAGATCCGCCGCGCGGCCCGGAACTTGGCGATCTCCTCGAAGAAGTCGTTGTGGCTGTTGAAGAAGAAGGAGAGGCGGGGCGCGAAGTCGTCGAAGCGCAGCCCGCGCGCCAGGGCATCCTCGACGTAGGCGATCCCGTCGGCGATCGTGAAGGCCAGCTCCTGGACTGCGGTCGAGCCCGCCTCGCGGATGTGGTAGCCGCTGATGCTGATCGTGTTCCAGCGCGGCATCTCGCGGGTCCCGAACTCGACCGTATCCGTCACCAGCTTGAGCGAGGGCCCCGGCGGGAAGATGTATTCCTTCTGGGCGATGAACTCCTTGAGGATGTCGTTCTGGAGCGTCCCGGTCAGCTGGGCGCGCGGCACGCCCATCTTCTCGGCCGCGACGATGTACATCGCCCAGATCATGGCGGCGGGGGAGTTGATGGTCATGCTCGTGCTGATCTCGCCGACCGGCAGGCCGGCCAGCAGGATCTCCATGTCCGCCAGGCTGCTGACGGCCACCCCGCAGGTGCCGAACTCCCCGGCGGCGAGTGGCTCGTCGTGGTCGTATCCATAAAGGGTCGGCATGTCGTAGGCGATCGACAGGCCGGTGCCACCCGCGGCAATCAGCTTCTTGAAGCGGTCGTTGGTGTCCTCCGCCGTGCCGAAGCCGGCGAACATGCGCATCGTCCAGAGGCGGCCGCGGTGTCCCGTGCGGTGGATCCCGCGGGTGAATGGCGGCTGGCCGGGGAGGCCCACGTCATCCGCCTCGTTCCAGCCCTCAGCGTCTGCACCGGGCGCGCTGAAGCGGTAGCGGGGCCGATCGCGGTCCGGGTCGTTGGCCGGGTCGGCAAGGTCGGCCGGCGTGTAGAGCCGATTGATCTCGACCCCCGACTGGGTGATGAAGCGCTGCTTTCGATCGCGCCCTTGCTCTGGCTGGCTCACGCGCGCCATATTGGCGGGTGGACGGTGGCCGTCGCAACCGCAGAGGCTGGCGCGCGACTGATCAGGGGTAGAGGCCGCGAAGCGCGGTCGCCTCCGCCACCCGCCCCACCGCAACCATCATCGCCGCGCCGCGCAGGTCGACCCGCTGCCGCTCGGCGGTGGCCAGCACGCCCGCGAAGGCCGCCGCCATGATCCGTTCCAGCTCGGCGGCGATCTCACGATCGGCCCAGAAAAAGGCCTGGGTGTCCTGCACCCATTCGAAGTAGCCGAGCAGCAGTCCGCCGGCGCTGCACAGGATGTCGGGCACGACCACGATGCCTCGATCGCGGAGGATGGCATCCGCCTCGGGGGTTGTCGGCGAGTTCGCGGCCTCGGCCAGGATGCCGGCGCGCAGGGCGTCCGCGGCCTCGGCGGTGACCTGGTTCTGGAGCCCCGCCGAGACGAGGACATCGCAATCGACGCCGAACAGGTCGGTGCGCTCGATCGGCTCAGTGCCCGGGCAATCGGTGATCGAGTCGTGCCGGTGGATCCAGTCGACCGCCGCGGCCACATCGATCCCCGAAGGGTTGGCAACCGCGGTCCGGTCGTCGGCGATGGCCACGACGCGGGCTCCCGCGTCGGAGAGCATCTCGGCCAGCGTCGTGCCCACGCGGCCGAAGCCCTGGATCGCGACGCGCGCCTCGCCGAGGGCCAGGCCACGCGCCCGGCAGGCAGCGGCGATGCAATGGAACGCCCCACGGCTGGTCGACTCGCGCCGCCCCCGCGTGCCGCCGATGGCCATCGGCTTGCCTGTCACGATGGCGGGGATGGTGTGGCCGTGGTGCATGCTGTAGGTGTCCATGATCCAGGCCATGGTCTGCGAGCCGGTGTTCACGTCGGGGGTCGGGATATCCCGCTCGGGCCCGATCAGGAGGCTGATCTCGGTCGCGTACCTGCGGGTCAGGCCCTGGCGCTCGTTGACCGACAGCCGGCGGGGGTTGACTACCACGCCGCCCATGGCGCCGCCCCACGGAACCTCGAGCAAGGCCGACTTCCACGTGTTGAGCATGGCGTTGGCGCGCACCAGGTCGAGGGTCAGGTCCTGCGTGTAGCGCACCCCGCCGGTGGCCGGGCCGCGATTCAGGTTGTGGTGGACCCGGTAGCCGGTGAAGGCCTGCACCGACCCGTCGTCGAGGGTGACGGGAAAGTGGACCTCCAGCTCGCGCTTCGGGACGCGCAGGACGCGGTGCATCCCCTCGTCCATGTTGAGCCGCTCGGCCGCCAGGTCGAGGTCGCGTTGCGCCGCTGCCCACACGTTGTCTGGGGCGTCGGGTCTATCCGGCTTGGCAGGCATGCGCCGCACAGGCTAGCGAATGGGCGCAACCGATGGCGACCGATTGCACGGCCGGGTGGCACACTGACGCTCCATTCAACCCGATGTGCCGGCGACCCAGCACGAACCGACCGGCACGCAACGCGACCAGGAGGCAGCCATGGCCCCACGCGTCATGACCGTCAGCGGCCCCATCCCACCCGACCGAGTCGGCTTCACCCTTCCTCACGAGCACACCGGCATCTCCCTGTGGCACATCGCCGGTCGATGGGACTACTGGGAGCTGACGCCGGACGAGCCGACGCTCGTCGGTGAGCTTGGTGACTTCCGCCGTCGCGGCGGATCGACACTCGTCGACCTGACGCTGGACGGCGTTGGCCGCGACCCCGACCGGCTGCGCCGGCTCGCCGCCCGCAGCGGCGTTCAGCTGGTGATGGGCTGCGGCTGGTATCGCGGCGCCTACTACCCAGCCGAATCGCAGGTCGACCGTCGCTCGGTCGACGAGCTTGCGGCCGAGCTGGTCGCCGAGTTCCGGGATGGCGTGCGTGAGACCGGCGTCCACCCAGGGATCATCGGTGAGATCGGCACCGACAAGCCGTGGGTGAGCGCCACCGAGGAACGGGTCCATCGGGCCGCGGCCCGGGCCTCGCTGGCGACCGGCATGGCGATCAGCACCCACTCGGTGATGTCTCCCGTCGGCCTCGCCCAGCTACGCCTCTTCGAAGAGGAGGGCGTTGACCCCGGAAGGGTCGTCATCGGCCATGTCGATTCCTATCCGGTCCTGGACCACTACCTGGCGATCCTGGATCGCGGCGCCAACCTGCAATTCGACTTCATCGGGCATCGGTTCGGCACCGAGGAGGCCGCCGAGCCTCGCCTGGTGGAGCTGATCGTGGAGCTCCTGGAGCGTGGTTACGGGACGCAGCTGCTCCTCAGCCAGGATGTCTGCCACAACAGCCAGCTGCGCGCCAATGGAGGCTTCGGGTACGCCTACCTGCAGCAGCATTTCCTGCCGACCCTGCGAACCGCGGCTGTCGCGGAAGGAGAGATCGCGCAGATGACGATCGACAACCCGCGTCGCATCCTCACGGTCGAGTAGGCGAGTGGCTGTATCGCGCGACCCGGTGGCTGACCTGCGGCGCATCGCCTTCCTGCTGGAGGTCGCCAACGAGCCGACCTACCGGGTGCGGGCATTCCGGAACGCTGCGGCGATGGTGGCTGCCATGCCGGCGGCCGAGTTGGCGGAGCGCGCCCGTCGAGGGACACTCCGCGACCTGGCCGGCATCGGGGAGGTGCTGGCGCGGACGATCGCTGAATCGCTGCGCGGCTAGGAGCCCGTCTACCTGCGCCGCCTCGAGGCGACCGGTGGGCAGCCCATCGCCGACCTGGGCGCGGCGCTGCGAACCGCCCTGCACGGCGACTGTCACGTCCATTCGGACTGGTCGGACGGCGGCTCGCCGATCCGCGAGATGGCGGAGGCGGCGCGCGACCTTGGCCACGACTACATGGTCCTGACGGATCACTCTCCGCGCCTGACCGTCGCTAATGGGCTCTCGGCCGAGCGGCTCGAGCAGCAACTCGACGATGTGGCGCGGCTGAACGGGGAGCTGGCGCCGTTCCGGATCCTGACCGGGATCGAGGTCGACATCCTGAGCGACGGCTCGCTCGACCAGGATCCTGCGCTGCTGGCGCGCCTGGACCTGGTGGTCGGCAGCGTGCACTCCGAGCTGCGGATGGACGAGAAGCCGATGACGAGGCGCCTGGTGACCGCCCTGGCCGATCCCCATCTCGACGTGCTTGGCCACATGACCGGGCGGATGGTTACCGGCAAGCGGCGCAGGCCACCCTCGGCGTTCGATGCCGAGATCGTGTTCGCCGCGGCGGTTCGGTTCGACAAGGCGATCGAGGTCAATTCCCGTCCAGAGCGGCTCGACCCACCGAAGCGGATCCTGCGCCTCGCTGTGGAAGCGGGGTGCCGCTTCTCAATCGATTCCGATGCCCATGCCCCAGGACAGCTCGCGTGGCTTCCCTTCGGGTGTGATCGAGCCGCGGCGTGCGGCGTGCCCGAGGCCTCGGTGGTCAATGCGATGGACGCCGACGGGCTGCTGGCGTGGACCGCCACGCACGAGAAAGCGGATTGAGATCGGTCCTAGACTGGACGCCCGCCCCAATAGAGGAGATCCGCCATGTCAGTCGCGAAGGTCACCGAGCTGAGCTGCACGTCGAATGACTCGTTCGAGGACGCCATCCGCCAGGGAATGGCGCGGGCGAACAAGACGCTGCGGGGAGTCCGTGGCGCGTGGGTCAAGGAGCTGCGGGTGAACACGGGCAGCGACGGCGCAGTTGAGTTCCAGGCCAACATCCTGGTCACCTTCATCCTCGAGGGATGAGACGGCGGGAGTCCTACTCGGCGGCGAGCCCGATGCGGTGCTCGCGACGCACGAAGCGGCCGCGATAGGTCGGGTTCGAGACCCGCGCATTGACCGTTGCCGCGTCGAGCGGCTTGGCGCTGCGCGGGGCCTGGTAGCGGCCGCGTGCCGCGATCGCTGAGGCGAGCTCCGCCGCGGTCTGTGGCCCGAGCTCCTTGATCACTGCGGTGATCTCGTCATGCAGCGCGACCTTCGGGCCGGCCTTCCTGAGGCGGGCGGAGCCAGCCGTCTTCCTCGGCCGCCCGGGTCCGCGCTTCGCAGGCGATGCGACGGGTGCGGCATCGGGCTGGGCCTCCGGTTCTGAGGCGGGGGTTGGAGTCATCTGATCGAGGCGCCGCGCGAGCTCGTCCACGCGAGCCGCGAGCGATGCCAGCCCGTCCGAGCCGACCGGCGAGGGGGCTGGTGCGCCGGAACGGGCGGCATCCAGCCGCTCCTCGACCCACCGCGTCACCAGTTCGCCCGGGCGGATCCCAGCCTCGGCGGCAAGCAGCTTCAGGGAGCCCAGGCGCCGTGGGTCGAGCCGGATCGACATGCCGCCGTCGTCCATCGGTCGCGGCGCAAAGCCGGTCGGACGGGGCGGGCGGTCGCCGAAGCTGCGCTCACGGGGCGGGCCGGAGAATTCGCCGCCTTCGCGCTGCGGGCGGTCGCCATAGGCGGGGCAATCC
>JACDEL010000083.1 GCA_013816405.1 Chloroflexota bacterium
GGCTTCGGAGCGTCCGAGGTCGGCGATCTGCTCGCTCGGCGGCTCGCTCTCGTCAATCGGCGGGGCAGAGGCTGGCCCGCTCGATTCCCGTGCCGGCGCCATCGGCTCAGCGGGCTCGGGAGAGGTGTCGCGGACTGTCTCGGCGGCCGCGACCGCGGACTTCGGCGCGGCCAGGATGCGTGCCTCCTCGCCTCCCACGCCGAGGATGCCCCGACTCCCCTGGGACAGGATCTCGATGTCGAGCTCGGCGAGGTCCGCGCTGTATTCCTTCATCGCGGTGCGGATCGCCTCTTCCACGTTCTTGCCGGTGAACTCTCGGAATGTCATCGCTTTCGTCCTCGGCGTCTCTTCTTGGTTGGGCGGGACGCGGGGCGGCTGGTGCCCCCCGGCGTGCCGGCGGCTCGCTGGTTCGGCGGCGCGGCTTCACTCCCCGGGTTGTCTGGGGATGACTCGCGACGCACGGGTCGGCTGACGACCCCGGTCTCCGGCGCCGGCGCGAAGCCAGGCTGCCAGCCGAAGAGCGGGAAGAGGTTCCCCCAGCCCATGATCCGGAACTGCTGGGCGATCAGGTAGGCGGTGTAGACGACCCAGTACAGGATCAGGCCGCTCGGGAAGAGGCCGCCCCACCAGATCGTCAGCAGGGGGAACAGGTAGGTCATGGTGTTGGTGGTCGACGAGGTTGGGTCGTCGGGATTCGGCTTGGGACTCGTCATGCGCACCTGGACGAACTGCAGCAGCGCGGCAAGCACGGCGAGCCCGGAGAGGGCGAAGCCCAGGCCGGGGATCAGCACCGCGAACTTATGGTCGATCTGCGCCAGGTCCAGGCCGCCCAGCCACGCGACCTTGGTGTTGATGGCAGATGCCAGCTTGAGCGGATCGATCAGCTGGCAGTTGAGAGGCAGGAAGTGCGTGAAGTTGGCCACTTCGAACTGCGGCAGATTGCAGGCGGCACCGCTGCCGACCACGGGCGCCGCGTACTGGACCTGGGTGATGTGACCGGCGGCATCCTTGACGTCAGTGAGCTTGACGATTCCCGGAAGGGCAGCCTGCAGCTGAACGAAGGTGTCCGAGGCGGCATCCTTGACCGAAAGGGTGACCACGTTCGAGGCACGGATGAGCGCCTGGTACAGCGCAAACAGGAGCGGCAGCTGGGCCACCACTGGAAGGCAGCCGGCGGCCGGGTTGACGCCGTGCTCCCGGTAGAGCGCCTGTGTCTCCTCGGCGATCTTGGTCCGGTTTCCCTTGTGCTTGCGGTTCACCTCGCGGATGAGGGGTGCCATCCGCTGCATCTCCTTCTGCGACCGGATCTGTCGCACGAAGAGCGGGGCAAGCAGCGTGCGGATGACGATCGTGAAGACGATGATCGCGAGCGCGAAGTCGCTGAAGATGATCCGATAGGAGGCGATCAGCAGGTTGAAGAGCGGCAGGAAGAAGACATCCCACGGCGGCGTGAAGTGCTCGATCCCCAGGAACCCGGCGCCGATGAGTGTCAAGGTCTCGTGCTCTCTCTAGCGGACGGGGTCATAGCCACCGGGGTGCATCGGATGGCAGCGGCCGATACGCTGCAGACCCATCCATGACCCGCGCAGCACGCCGTAGCGCTCGATTGCCTGGTAGGTGTACTGCGAGCAGCTCGGCGTATAGCGGCAGCTGGGCGGCAGCCAGGCGAAGAGCCGCTGGTACGCGATGATCAGCCCGAGCCCGATCTTTCTCATCCACCGATTCCGGATCGCTCGAGGAGCGATCGCAATGCCTCTCGCAGCTCCGAATAGGTCGCTGTTCCTGCGTCCGATCGCGCGATCAGCAACAGGTCCAGGCCCCCTTCCATGGCGTTCAGCTGCTCGCGGAGCAGGTCGCGCAGCCGACGCCTCACCCGATTGCGCTGGACCGCGCCGCCGAGCGATCGCGGAGTGCTCAGCCCGATCCTCGTCCTCGACCCGGAGGTCCGCATCGATCGCAGGACCAGGAGCCGACTGGAGCGAACCGTCCCGTGGCGACCGATGGCGTCGAAGTCCGCCTTGCGCCGAAGCATCTCAAGCGGCGGCACCTCGGGTCCTCGTCGCCGTCAGGCGCTCAGCTTCTCTCGCCCCTTCGCCCGACGACGGGCAAGCACGCGGCGACCACCCTTCGAAGCCATGCGAGCGCGGAAGCCGTGTTCCCGCTTCCGGGCGCGCTTCTTGGGCTGGTAGGTCCTCTTCATGAGTGCGTGCCTGTCCTCGTTCAGCGGCGGCGATCCGGGTCGATAACACAAGAATGGCTGGCGTCTTCGCCAGCCTCACGCGATGGCCCTGTGCGGCGGCCCGTCTCGCTCTGCCCGGCGATTCTAGCGACGGGCCGAGCGCAGTGTCAAACCTCCAACCCGCCCCGATGGATACTTGAACGAATCCATTGCCGGCCCCGAAAGGGTGCTGCTACACTACCGCGACCCCCGAGGCCCGACGCCCATCTACCGGGTCCCGTGCGCCCCGAGGGAGGTCCTCGACCGGTGCCGGAACGCCGCGGCTAGATCGATTGGGAGTTGGCTATCGATGGATGCGAAGCAGGTATGGCGTGCCGTCCTGGGTGAGCTGCAGGTGTCTCTCTCGCCCGCCAACTTCGAGACCTGGCTGAAGGACACGTCGCTCGTCGATCTCGACGAGAACCGCTATCGCATCGCAGCCCCGAACGGCTTCGCCCGCGACTGGCTCGACAACCGATATCGCACATTGATCAGCCAGACCCTCGCCCGGGTCGTGGGCGGATCGGTCCAGGTCGAGTTCGTGGTGGCCGATGCCCCCGGCCCGGTGCCCGCCCAGTCCGACGACGAGGCGCTCCCCCTGCCCCCCGCCTCGGCCGGCGGCAACACGGTCAACCTGAACGGGCGCTACGCCTTCAGCAACTTCATCGTGGGCAGCGCAAACCGCCTGGCGCACGCGGCAGCCCTCTCGGTCGCCGAGCGGCCCGGCCACGCGTACAACCCGCTCTTCCTGTACGGCGGGGTGGGGCTGGGCAAGACCCACCTGATGCACGCCATCGGCAACGCGGTCTCGATCAAGTTCCCGCGCAAGCGGATCCTGTACGCGACAAGCGAGAAGTTCACCAACGACTTCATCAACTCGATCCGCGAGCAAAAGATGGAGGACTTCCGAAACCGATATCGCCGCATCGACGTGCTGCTGATCGACGACATCCAGTTCATCGCGGAGCGCGAGCGGACCCAGGAGGAGTTCTTCCACACGTTCAACACGATCCACGAGGCGGGAAAGCAGATCGTCCTGTCCAGCGACCGTCCGCCGAAGGCGATAACCACCCTTGAGGAGCGGCTTCGCTCCCGGTTCGAATGGGGCCTGATTGCGGATCTGACGCCGCCGGACCTCGAGACCCGGATCGCGATCCTGCGCAGCAAGGCCGAGGATCAGCTCAACCTGATCCCGGCCGAGGTGATCGAGTTCATTGCGCGCAAGGTGGTGAGCAACGTCCGCGAGCTCGAGGGAGCGCTCAACCGGGTGGTGGCCTACGCCTCGATGTCGGGGATGCCGATCAACAACGAGCTGGCCAGCGCGGTCCTCTCCAACGTCATGTACAACCCCAAGAAGCGCTCCATCACGCCGCAGCGCATCGTGCGTGCGGTCGCCGACTACTACGGCGTCAACCTGGACCAGCTGCGCTCGTCGAAGCGCGACAGGGCGATCGTGGTGCCGCGCCAGATCGCGATGTACCTGATCCGCGAGGAGACGGACATTTCACTGCTGCGAATCGGCGCCGAGCTCGGGGGACGCGACCATTCAACCGTCCTGCACGCCTACGACAAGATCGCGCGGGAGCTGGCCGAGAACGATGAGATGCGCCGCGAGGTTAGCGCGGTGCGGGAGATGATCTACTCGGAGTGACCCAACGCCAGGGTCGTGGACAAGACGGCCGGGACGGTGGAGAAATGTCGAGCGGCGTCGACGAGCGTCCGGGCAGACGGGCGGGTTGTCAACCGGGTGGGGCGAGCCATCCACAGAAGGGGCTCATCGCGAGGTCAGATGCCCACCGACGGGAGGCAGTTATCGGCATCGGGGCCGGGCACGGGCGAGCGTGACGATCCACACCGTCCACACGCCTACTAGAGACGGCTACGGATGAGTATCCTTCTCTTCGATTCATAGGGTGCCGCTTAGGCCAGTGGAGAACCCATGGTTGTCAAGGATGAGGTCGGAATGAACGTATCGGTCATGCAGGAGAACCTGGCGCGCGGCCTGGGGGTGGTGGGGCGTGCCGTCAGCAGCAGGGCGACCCTGCCAGTGCTGGCCAACGTCCTGCTCAAGACCGAGAACGCCGGGCTCAAGCTGACCGCCACCAACCTCGAGATCGGGATCAACTGCTGGGTGCCCGGCAAGGTGACCGATGAGGGAGAGATCACCGTGCCGGCGAAGCTCCTCACCGAGCTCGTCTCATCGCTCCCGAACCAGCGCATCGACCTCCAGTTCTCCGCGAAGGACCGCACGCTCAAGGTGACCTGCGGAGGGAGCCGATCCTCGATCAAGGGAATCGAGGCGGATGAGTTCCCGGTCGTGGCCGCCATCGGCGATACGCCGATCACCAGCGCCGATTCACGTACCCTCCGGGAGGCCCTCGGCGAGGTCGTCTTCGCGGCGGCCAGCGACGAGAGCCGCCCGATCCTGACCGGCGTGCTGACACGGCTGGCTGGTGACCGGATGACACTTGCCGCGGCAGACAACTACCGCATCGCCGTCCGCGGCCTGGCGCTCGCCAGTCCGGTCAGCCCCGAGATCACGATCGTGGTGCCCGCCCGCTCATACGCGGAGCTGATGCGGATCATGCCGGATGCCGAAGAGCCGATCGAAATCACGGTGACGCCGAACAAGAGCCAGATCCTGTTTCACGTGAACGGGATCGACTTGGTCAGCCGGCTGATCGAGGGGCAGTTCCCCAACTACGAGCCGGTGATTCCGACCGGGCACACCAGCCGTGCGGTGCTGGATCGCGAGGCGTTCCTGGCGGGCGCCCGCCGCGCGAGCATCTTTGCGCGGGACAGCGCGAACATCGTCAAGATCGAGATCGGCGGCGAGGCGGCGGAGGGTGTCTCCATCACGGCACACGCGGCCGACATCGGCGATGCGGCCGATGCGCTGGAGGCCAGCATCGATGGCCAGCCGACCAGCATCGCCTTCAACGCGCGCTACCTGATCGACGTGCTTAGCAACCTGGGCGCCGAGCAGGCGGCCCTGGAGCTCTCCGGCCCGTTGGCGCCAGGTGTCATCCGCGGGGTCGACAAGGACGACTACGTGCACGTGATCATGCCGGTCCGGACCGCATCCTAGGAGCGGGGCGGGTGTCGGTGGCCGGAGCAGAGCGGTGCGCCTGACCCGACTCCTTCTCGAGGACTTTCGCAGCTACGCCAGCGCAGAGCTTCACCCGGAGCCGGGGCTGACCATCGTGGCCGGGCCCAACGGCGCGGGCAAGACCAACTTGCTGGAAGCGGTGTTCGTCGCCGTCACCGGGCGCTCACACCGGGCGGGATCAGACGCCGAGCTGGTTCGCCACTCCAGGCCGTTTGCCCGCGTGCGGCTCGACCTGTCAGATCCGCAGGGCGTTACGGCACGGGTGGAGCTCCTGGTGCCCGCTGAGGACACGCCCCCCGAGATCCGCAAGCGGGTCACGGTCAACGGCCTGCCGCGGCGCGCGTCGGCGATCGGCGACACCGTTCGCGTCGTCCTGTTCCGGCCGGAGGAGATGCTGCTCCTTGTTGGCGCCCCGTCCGAGCGCCGACGATTCATGGACGCGATCCTCGCCCAGCGCCACCGTGCCGCTGCTCGCGACCTGGCGGAGCTGAGTCGGGTCCTCGCCCAGCGCAACGCCCTGCTGCGTGCCATCCGCCGCGAGGAGGCGACGCCCGACGGCCTCTCCTTCTGGGACGAGCAGCTCGCCGTGGTGGGGGCGAGGGTGCTGGCGGCACGGCTGAACCTCGTGGCCGAGCTTGCCGCCCGCATTCCCGCGCTCCACGACGCCGTGGCCCCTGCCGACGAGCAGGGTGAGCAAGTTCGTCTCAGCTACGCCGATACGCTCAAGAATGCATGGCCCGAGCGGCCAGCCGCAAGCGGGCCGGCGCCACCCCCCGACGAGCTCGAGGCGGCGTACCGGCGGCGGATCAGCGAGGTCCGTGAGAAGGAGCTGTGGAACGGGGTCTCGCTGGTGGGTCCGCACCGTGACGACCTGCGGGTCGAGCTCGCGGGCCGCGAGGTGGCCACGCACGCCAGCCGCGGACAGCAGCGGACGATCATCCTGGCCCTGAAGCTGGCCGAGACGGACCTGCTGGGAGCCGATGACGCTCCGACTCCCATCGTCCTGCTCGACGACGTCTTCTCCGAGCTCGACTCGGATCGCTCGGACCGGTCGCTCTCGCTCCTCCTCGAGCGAGGCCAGGTGCTGGTCACGATGGCCGACCTGGCGACGCTCCCCGCCGGACGCAGGGGCGTCACGATCTGGGAGGTCGGCGAAGGCCGCCTCTCCCAGGCGCCGCGCGTGGCATGAGCCGAACCGAGGAGGCGGCCAGTGCCGTGCAGCGGGCCCTGCTTGCCTGCATAGGCCCCGGGGCCGCGGAGCAGATCGCGCTGGCGCAGACGCGCCTCGCCTGGCAGGAGGTCGTCACCGCGGCGGGGCTCGAACGCGAGGGCCTTTCGTCGCGGCTGGTAACCGTCCGCGCCGGCATCGCCCAGGTGCAGGCCTCGGAGCCGATCCTGGCGCAGGAGCTCGGGCTGCGTGCCAAGGCACTCACGGCGGCGGCGAACGAGCGCATGAAGGATCGTCCGGGGGCGACGATCGTCCTGACCGGGATCACCGTTTCGGTGGCTCGTTCCGGGGGTGGCCGCTCCCTATAATCGGGCTCGTCGCCGTCCTTCGCTCGAGTCCGCGGATTCCCCATGAGCAACCGCCTGGCCACCCGGATCGGCCTGTTGGCCGGCGAGGACCGCGCCCTCGGCGCGCTCGACCTGGTCCGCTTCCGCGAGCCGACGATCGGATCCGAGGTCCGCACCAAGGGCAGTCTCTTCCTCCTGGCGCAGGTCACCGGCGGCGCCGCGGCGCTGGGGCGCGCCGCGGCGGAGGCACTCGAGACAATCGAGAAGGACTACTACTACGACCTCTCTGCCGGCGCGACGGGAGCGATCAGCAAGGCGCTCACGGCCGCCAATCGGCTCCTCTACCACCAGCGGTCACGGCTCGGGCTGACCCACGGCGGCGGGGTGAGCGTAGTCGCCCTGGTCGTTCGGGGGCGAGAGGGACACGTGGCGAAGCTCGGGCCCGCGGCTGCCGTCATCCTGCGCGGCGAGCGGATGTTCGAGCTGCCGCCTCCGCCGTCCGTGGACGAGGAGGATCCGCGCGTGCGCGAGCGCCGCGTCGCCGACTCGCTGGGCGAGGCGCTCGAGATCAGGCCCTATACCTGGGAGGGTGAGCTGGCGGCCGGCGACCGGGTCGCGCTCCTGTCGCGCAACGTGGCCCAGGTGGTGGGCGTGGAGGAGGTCCAGCGCGCGCTGGCGACCCTTCGCCCGGCGGCGGCGGTCGAGCACCTGCACCAGCTCTTCCAGATCCGGGGCGGCCAGGGCTCCGACGGGCTGCTGGCGATCGAGCTGGTCGAGCTGGCGGCGACGGCTGCCACGCACCAGCTGGAGCCGGTCCATCCCCACGAGGAGCTTGCCGGGCTGCCCGACCGCAGCCCCGTGCCGCTGGCGGATGCCATCGGTCGCCTCCTGCACCGGGGCGGCGACGCGATCGATGCCGGACAGCGGGGGATGGCGCGCGGGCTGCTGGTGGGGGTCAACATGGCGCTCGCCTTCGTGCCTCGCCGGCGCGCACGCTATCCGACCAGCATCCCCCGGACCGCGCTCCGGGAGCAAGGG
>JACDEL010000033.1 GCA_013816405.1 Chloroflexota bacterium
CTGCAGGATGCCGTTGTAGCGATCCTCCCCGAAGGCCCAGTCCCCGGTCGCGTTGGGCTCCATCTCCTCGAGGAAGGTGGCGTAGGCCTCGAGGGCGTCGCCGGCGACCGCGCCGGCAGCCGCCAGCTCGGGACGGTTGGCCGGCTCCACCTGGGTCAGGACCAGCTCCCGCGTATAGCGCGCCCCGGCGCGGGCCTGGTTGACGGCACGCTTCAGGAGGAGGGCCGGAACCAGCTCGGGCCGCAGGTTCGCGCGCCCCGCCGCCAGCTGATCCGGGATCCCACGCAGGCGACCGATGGCGCTGCGCACCAGCTCGGCCTCCGGACGGAGCCGATGCAGGAACAGGATGAAGACGCCATCCAGCCCCGGGTTCATGTAGGCATCGGGGTTGCGCCGCCAGTCCTCCCACTCGTCGTAGATCGCCCGCTCGGTGAGGCTCGCGACCAGGAGGTCGCGGTCGATCGCCTCGTCGAAGGTCAGATCGGACTGGTCGGCCGCGCCGAAGCGAGTGAGCCACGCGTCGTCGGAGCGCCGGCGGCGCTGGAAGGCATCGGCTGAGAGATCGTCGAGCAGGTCGTCGTAGGCGGCAAGTCCCAGGGCGCTGGCCTGCACGGGGTGCTCGGCGTGGTATTCGGCCAGGAACTCGGCCGCAAGGTCGGAGAAGACGGACAAGGTCGTGTACCCCTCAGTTCGCGGGCGGCGCGAAACCGCGCGCATGGGATTGACAACGTCGACCGGCATCCGCGGAGCGCGCTCTGCCGGTCGGGCGAAGCGTATCACCGGCTCCGGGGTGATATGCGCCTCCCTCGGCTATCCTTCTCGGCCGATGGGAGCCACCGAGACCGTTGACCTGTTCTTCGAGCTGATCAACGACGACCAGCGCGAGGACGCGGTCGCCCTCTTCGCCGAGCACGCGGTGCTGGGCATCTCCGTCCCCGGGTCCGACGAGCGGACCAACCTGCGCGGCCGAGACAAGGTCGGCGGCTGGTTCATCCGCGCGGGCGAGGGATTTCGGATGTACGCGAACGACGGGCGCAGCATGGGCGCGAGCTACATCGCCGACGTGACGGTCATGCGTCCGGGCGCTCCCTCGATGCACGTCGAGGCCAACTTCCGGGTCGAGGGAGCCCACATCGTCAGCCTCTTCCTGCAACCGATCTAGCTCGGGCTAGGGCTTGCCGTGGCCCTTGTCCTTGCCGCTCCCCTTCCCGCCTCCTCCGCCGCCACCACCCGTGCCGCCGCCTCCGGCGGACGCCGCGGTGGCGCAGGCATCCATCAGGCCTGACACCTGCGCCTCGGCCTGGGGCTGCGCAAGGCCCTCGATCGTAGCGGGGTCGAGCGTTGCGCCGCAGGCATCGGCGTAGTCGGCCATCAGCTGCGCGACCCAGTCAGGCGTCGCCGTGGAGCTGGGCGGCTCTGGAGCTCCCGCAGCCGGCTGCCCTGGCCCGAGCAGTGCTGCCGCCAGGAGGACCGCAACGAAGAGCGCCGCGCCACCCGCGGCGAAGGGCATTCCGCGACGCCACCACGACCCGAGCCGCTCCTCGAGGGTGGGCGAGGGCGGAGTGGCCGGCACCGCGGCAACGATCGGGATCGCCCGGGTCTCGGCGTCGCGCTCGGCAGGGTCCATGGCGGCGTAAGAGCGCAGCGTGGCGGCGACTTGCCCGGCGTCCCCCGGCCCCTGCGATGGGGAGTTCGAAAGGCATGCACGCACCAATGCCACGAGCTCGGGGTCGATGCCCGGCATCGCGGGCGGCCCGGCGGCATGCGCCTCGGCCAGGCGCAGCGGCGCCATCGCGGCAAAGGGCGGTACGCCGGCAAGCATCTCGAAGAGGACGGAGCCAAGGCCGAAGATGTCGGTATGCGGTCCGACCTCCGTTCCCGCAAGCTGCTCGGGCGCGATGTAGGCGGGCGTCCCGACGACCATGCCGGTCTGGGTCAACCGCTCGGCGCCCGGCTCGAGCGAGTGGGCAATCCCGAAGTCGGCCAGGTGAGCGTGCCCGTCGATGTCGAGGAGGATGTTCGAGGGCTTCACGTCCCGATGGACGATCCCGTGACGGTGCGCCTCGGCGAGTGCCTCCGCCATTTCGGCGCCGATGGTCGCGGCCGCACGAGGCGGTAGGGCGCCATCGCGAGCCAGCTTCAGGTTGAGCGACTCGCCCTCGATCAGCTCCATGATCAGGGCGGGGGTGTCGCCGTCCGTCAGGACGTCGTACATCTTCACGATCGACGGATGATCGAGGGAGGCCACCAGCCGGCCCTCGGCTGCGAGGCGCAGCCGCGCCCGCTCGTCCGGCAGCAGATGGGGATGCAGGAGCTTCACCGCGACGGGTCTGTTTAACTCCTCGTCGTGTGCGCGCCAGGCATCCGCGCTGCTACCCCGAGCGATCCGCTGCTGAAGCAGATAGCGGCCGTCGATCCGAGCGGGCAGACTCGTTTCGGTCATTTCAGACCGTCAATGCTGCTGGCGCCCGCTTGCTCCACGCGTGCTATCGCGGGCGCCGAACCTTTCACCGCGCTAACACCGGTGCCAGGCGTCAACGGAAGCTATGGAAAGAGATCGAGCTCCCTCTCCATCACGAGCTCCGCTGCGGCGCCCTCCCCGGGCCGGTACTCGTATCCGCGCACCACCACCACCGGCCGCTGCGCCACCTTCCCGCCGACGAGATCCGCCGCCGAGGCGAGCTCGTCCGCCACCGCGACGACCGTCGAGTGCATGACGCGGCCCTGGGCATCGGGCGTGTCGCGCAGGTCGAGGAGGGGCTCCAACCCGGCGGATCCGATCGCCACGTTGACGATCCCCTTGCGCCACGGCCGCCCGAACGAGTCGCTGATGATGACCGCGGGGCGGGAGCCGGCCAGCTCGCCCAGCCGCTCGCGAAGCGCCCGCGCCGACGCGTCGGAGTCCTCGGGCAGCAGCGTTGCTACATCTCCGCCACCCACGTTGGAGAGGTCGACCCCCGCATTCGCGCACACGAAGCCATGCCGTGTCCGCGAGATGATCAGCCCGCCCGGCGCCATGCGCAGCACCTCGGCGCTCTCCTGCAGGACCAGCTCGACCTGCCGCGGGTCCTTCCCCCACTGCGCCGCCCACGACTCCGCTTCCGATCGCGGGGTGACCGAGGCCAGCTCGACCACGCGACCCTCAGCCTTGCTGACGACCTTCTGGGTGACCACCAGGACGTCTTCTGCCTCCAGGCCGATGCCGGCGGCGGCGAGCGCCGCCGCGATCATCCCCGCCAGGTCGTCGGCAGGCCTAATCTCCGGGATGCCGTCGACGGCTGTGAGCGAGATCACGCCGCGTCGCCCAGCTCGATCCACCGCGCCAGGTCGGCGGGCGTGTCCATATCGAAGGCGAGCCCCGGCCGATGCACCTCGGTGAGCGGGACGCCGGCTGCCTCCGCGTCCGCAACGTGCGCGGCCAGCGAGCCGACTCCGAACCGCAGGCCGATGGCGTCCGGGGGTCTGAGCGCGAGCCCATTCGTGCCGGTCCCTGCCCGGTCCGGGGCAATCGTCACGCCCGGGGTTCCAGGAATTTCATCCACCAGGGCAGCCACATCATCGGTTACCAGGTTCGGAAGGTCGCCGTGCAGGATCACGAGTGTCGTGACCCCCTCGGCGATCGCCTCCCTGCGCGCCTGCTCCAGGCCCTCGTTCAGCCCCATTCCGCGCTGCACCACCAGCCTGGCGCCTGCCGCGCTGACCAGCGGTTCGAGCGCCTCGGACGGCGTGATCACCACCACGTCACCGCACGCTTCATGCGCCACGCGGAGCACCTGCTCGAGCAGGCGTCGGGCGAGCGACTCCCGCTCAGCGTCGTCGAGGACCGGGGCCAGGCGTGTCTTCGCCGCGGCAAGGCCACGGTGCGGCACGATGATCCGGACGGTCACCCGCGGAGCATACCCTCGCCCAGCTCCAGCAGAGCCCGTGCCAAGCTGGCCCGATCGTCGTCGCTGCGCATCACGGTCGGCAGGACGCTGACCTCCATCCCGAGCGCCTCGATCGCCGGTGCCAGCGCCTCGTCCTGCTCGTCGATCACGAATCGGTCCAGCAGTCCCTCGTACAGGCGCGCCACGCCCAGGGCGCTCGGCTCGTGGCCCAGCGAGGTGAGCATCCGGTCCGCCGGTCCCCGCAGCGCCTTCCCGCCGACGATCCCGCTGACGCCGATCCGCGGTGCGGGCGATGCGAGGAGCGCCTCGCGCATGCCGGGAACAGCAAGGATCGGCCCGATGCTGACGATCGGGTTGGAGGGACCGATGACCGCCAGCTCCGCAGTCGCCAGCGCCACCAGCGCAGCGGGGCTGGGTCGGGCGGCCTCGGCACCCTCGAACCGCACGGCGCGCACCTCGTCGCGCTGGCCGCGTTGCACGAAGTAGGCCTGGAAGTCGAGCTCCCCGGCATCGGTCATGAGATGGGTTCGCAGCCTGTCATTCGTGGCCGGTACCAGGTGGGTCGGCACGCCCAAGGGGGCGGCCAGGGCCGCCGTTGCATCGGTCAGGGATGCTCCGCCGGCCATCAGGTGCGAGCGCCGGACTTGCGTCGCGAGATCGGCGTCCCCGATCCGGAACCAGGTCTCCGCCCCGTACCTGGTCAGCTGAGCCACGGCTGCGAAGGTGTCCCCCGCCACGCCCCACCCCTGCTCGCGGTCAGCAATTCCGCCGAGGGTGTACATGATGGTGTCGAGGTCCGGGCAGACGAGGAGCCCGTGCGGCTCGGCGTCGTCCGCCACGTTCACGATCACCGTCAGGTCGCCGGGCGGGAGGACCCTCTGGAACCCGTGCGCGAGCTTGGCGCCGCCGGTTCCGCCGGCCAGGAGCGTGACCTTCATGCTGGGAGGGTAGCGTGCCCACGTGGCTGGGCCCGCGAGCGGCTGAGGGCCGGGCTCGAAATCCTCTCCGCAACCAATCACATTGGTACAACCGCGCCGGATCCGCTCGTCATGTCATGCCGCACCAACGTGGTTGGTGAATACCCACCGGAACCGCCCCGAAAGCGCCTCAGCAACGCTCCTGCGCGTTGATCTACCAATGGCGTTGGTAATCGGCCCCCCGCGTTCGCTACAAATAGTGGTTGTGCATGCGCGCGGGAGTCGCCCCGCACGCAACGTGCGAGAAGTGGTGGTTGTGCGGTCGCGCGCAAACGAGCCCATCCGCGCCGATGCACAACCGGTGCTTGTGCCGGAGCGACGAGCGGAGCTCAGCCGGCCTCGAGCATCGGCTTCACCTGGGTCATCAAGCGCTCCATCGATTCCGCGTCATGGGGCGCGGGAAAGCCGATGATGAAGTGCCGGAACCCGATCCCCAGGAACGGCCGCATCGTCTCGGCGACCTGCTCCGGCGTCCCGACGTTCTGGTTGGGCCAGACTCGCGCCCCGCCGTTGTGCGCAAAGAGCTCGTCGTTCACGCGGCGCGCCTCCGCCTCGGTGTCGCGGATGACGGTGACCCCCATCCCGACCGTGCGCTCGATCTCGGATTCGTCGCGACCGACCTCGGCACAGTGGCGGCGCAGCACCTCGTCCTTGTGCTTCACGCTCTCGATGCCGCCTCCAAGGTTGCAAATGTCGGCGTACAACGCGACGGTCCGCAGCGTGCGCCGCTCTCCCCCGCCCCCGATCAGCAGCGGCAGCCGCGCCTGCAACGGTGGCGGGTCGTTGCGCACCGCGCGAGTGGCATAGAACTCCTCGCCAGAAGGCCCTTCGCCGTGGAGCATGCCGCGCATGATGCGGGCCGCCTCGTCGAGCCAGCGGAGGCGCTCCCCGGGCGAAGCGCCGTACGGGATCCCGAAGGCGACGTGCTCGGTCTCGAACCAGGCTGCGCCGATCCCCAGGATCGCCCGCCCGCCGGAGACGTGGTCCAGGGTGGTCGCCATCTTGGCCACGAGGGCGGGGTTGCGGAAGGTGTTGGCACCGACCATCAGGCCGATCCGGGCCTTCTCGGTGGCGCCCGCCCAGCCGGCAATCACCATCCAGCCCTCGAGGATCGGGCCTTGGTCGGACCCGACGATCGGGTAGAGATGGTCCCAGGTCCAGAGGTCGTCGTAACCGAGCTCGTCAGCTCGAACCGCGGCATCTCGCATGGCCGGCCAGGTGGTGTACTGGTTCCAGGCCAGCATCCCGAGCTTGATGGGACCGGTCACCGGTGGCGGATCACGCGCTCCACGTGGACCGTGATGTCGACCCGGTCGCCCATCGCGAACGAGCCCTCGCCCTGACCGTAGCGGCGGGCCATTGCCCAGATGTTGGCGAGCGCCTTCTCGTGGTCGTCCGAGAGCTCGGCGCGGCCCTCGATGGTGACGTAGTCGGTCCCCTCCTCGAAGCAGAGGCTGACGCGCGGGTCACGGCGCAGGTGACGGTCCTTGATGCGGCCGGCGAGCGTGTTGAGGAGGACCACGTCGTCGCGCTCGGGATCCAGGTCGAACCAGATCACCGACAGCTTCGGCATCGAGTCCTTGCCGATGGTGGCCATCACGGGGAAACGCAGCTTCCTCAGCAGCCATTCGCGGAGCTCGGGGGTGATGCGATCGGTTGTCGTCATGGATGAGGCCACGTTCCGCATGCTACTAGACTCCAGGCCGATGGACCCCGAGAGCGACGGACCCTCCGCCGAGCTGCTCAGCATCGGTTCGGAACTGCTGGCCGGAGAGACGATCGACACCAACGCTGCCTTCCTCGGCTCGGCGCTCGCGCGCCTGGGAATCCCGCTGAGCGGCATCCGCACGCTGCCCGATGACGGGGCGGTGATTGCCTCAGCCTTTGCCGAGGCTCGAGGCCGTGTGGCGCTGGTCGTGGCCACAGGCGGGCTTGGCCCGACCCACGACGACGTGACGCGCGAGGGACTCTCCGGGGCCCTTGGCGAGGAGCTCGTTGCGGACCCTGCCCTCGAGGCGCCGCTGCGCGAACGCTTTGCCGCCTTGGGCACAATGCCGGAATCGAACCTCCGCCAGGCCCTGCGCGTGCCGTCGGCCGAGGCGCTCGCAAATCCCATCGGCTCCGCGCCCGGCTGGTGGGTTGACCGGGATGGGTCCGTCGTGGTGCTGATGCCGGGCGTCCCGTCGGAGATGCGGCGGATGTGGGACGAGCAGGTCGTCCCTCGCCTTCGCGCCCGGTTCGCCCTGAGGCCCGTGCATGCACGCACGGTGAAGACCTTCGGCGTCGGCGAGTCGACCCTGGCCGAGATGGTCGGCGACCTGCTGACGGCCCCCGGCGCTGGCCTCGAGGCGGGCATCTACGCGCACGACGACGGCGTGCACCTGCGCTTCTGGACCCGCGGTGACTCCAGCGCGCTGGAAGCTCCGGTCGCTCGCGCGGTGGCGCGCTTGGGCGATCATGTCTACGGCACCGACGAAGCCGACCTCGCATCCCAGGCCCTCGCCGCTCTCGGACACGCGGGTGCAACGACTGTCGCCTCCTGGGAGGCCGATACCCGCGGCACTCTTCTCTCCATCCTTTCATCCGCCGAGCCGGCGGCGGGGGCAGCGCGATTCATCGGAGGCGCGTTGGATGCCGGAGCCACGGCGATCCCGGTCGCCGACGCTGTGATCCAGCTGTCGTTGCTGGCAACCGATGCCCACGGCCGGAGCCGGGTCCGCGTTTCCGTAGCGGGGGCGGTCAGCCTGCCAACGGTCGAGGTGCGCGTGCACGGCAGCGGCGTGCAGCGCGCACGGCGGGCAGCCTTTGCGGCGCTGGACCAAGTGCGAGGAGCCTTCTTCGCATAGCGACGAGCTGTCGCGAACGGCGGCTTGGCGGGCAAGGAAACGGGCCGGTTGCCCTGAGGCGACCGGCCCGTTCGTCTGGTCGGGTTAGGCGGTTACGGGGCGACCTTGGCGATCGTGGTTCCCCAGTTCGCAAGAATGGTACGGGTGTTTCCGCAGGTGAAGTTCGAGCCGAGGAACGTGTTCAGTGAGCACGCCTGGTTGATCGACTCGGTTGCGAACCACAGGTTACCGCTCTCGTCGGTGGCGGCTGCGCTGTAGTCACCCCAGCGCTCCACGCCGCCGTTCCCCGGATCCTCGCTGGGATAGCCGGTGAATCCGTCAGCCGGCCCGGCGCCCGCCGACACGATCTTCACGTTGCTCGCCGCGGGGCTGAGCGTTGCATAGGCTGCCGATGGGAAGTAGTCGGGTCCAACCAGTGAGAAGCCGACGATGACCTTGCTGCCGGCCGCGTTGGCCGCGATGGCCGGGAAGGCCACGTTGTTGTTCTGGATGGCGATGTACCCCTGCGCGGATACGGCACCACCCAGGGTGCTGCCGCTGAACGCAGGAGTGACGGCGAACCAGGCGATGGCTGTTCGGCTTGCGCCGGTGGGCGACTTGACCACCGTGTTCAACGCGCCCCAGACCTTGCCGGCCACGTAGACGGCCTGGTTCATCCGGTCATCGTTGGAGTTCAGCAACGGCAACGACTCGGTGGTCGATTTGATGCCGAGGGCTGCGGGTGCCAATGGCGACTTGATCAGATCCCTCAGCGGGGTCAGGCCATCCTTCTGGATCATGGCCGGCGGCGCCCCGTAGACCTCGCTGTCGACGACCTTGAGCTGCATCCTGATGGTCGGCGAGGTGCTGGCAAGGCTCGACGTATTGGTCAGCGACCAGAGGGCGATCCGGTTGTCGAGGCCTCCGGTGAATTCGAGCGCGGAGAGGAAGTACTCCGTACCCCCGTTGGCAGTCGCAAACCTTGCTCCCGGTGGGGTGGTCGCGGGCTGCAGGCTGTAGGCCTGTCCCTCGGCCAGCGTCGGCTCGTGAATCGATACGACGGTCCCCAGTGTGCCGAGAACCAGCGCCGCCTTGCTCATGGCGTAGACCATCGCGCCGTGGAAGCCGGCGGTGAAGATCGGGAACTCGTTCGTCGTGACGTAGAAGCCGTTGGCATCGGCGCCGATCAGCGGCTGGTCACCGAAACAGGGGCAGCCGGAGTGGTTGGGAGTACCGCCGCTGCCGTCGTTGGTGGTGTCGATCGAGAAACGATTGAATGTTCCGGTCGGGTCGCCCGAGGTGCTGACGGCGATGAGCACCTTCGAGTGGCGGAGGAAGTTGCCGGTTGGTGGATCAACGGAGATTTGCAGGAGGGTGACGAACCAGCGGTCGGTTGCGTCGTCGTAATAGCACTTCGGGTCGCTCGTGAAGTCACCGAAGACCAGCGGAGTCGCCCGGATGATCTCCGGTGCGAGGCCGAAGAACTGGTTCAACGGCATGGCGCCGCCACCGAGGATCGATCCGCTGGAGTTTCGGACACGAATGACTGTGTTCACCGATTCGACGACATACCCGTTGCCGACGCACAGCGCCTGGTCGGGCGGCTCTAGGCTGAACTGGGTGTTGGTGTATGCCCCCGTGCCGGCGAAGCGCTGATCGAAGTGGTTCAGCCCGCCGAGATGGAACGTTGACGTCGCGCTGACGACCGGCAGCACCGCGGGGCGCGGGACGTGCGACGAGGGCACGCGCGCTGCGCTGAGGGAACCGTGAATCAGCTTCTCAAGTTCCTCCTGGGATTCGTCGGGATCCGGCCGCGCCTCACCATGGAGCGGGTCCGCTGCGACGGGCTTCGCCGCAGTTCCGACGATCCGAGTCGTCCCGAGCTTCTTGACAGTCTGGATCTTCTGGGTCCCGACGCTGGTCAGGGTTGCTGCGAATGTGCTGCTGGCCGTAGCCGACAGCAACAGGGCGAGGCTGGTCAGGACGACCAGCAGCCGACGACTCTTCACAATTGACTCTCCTGATGATGCGATGACGGTCGATCGTGCCGCATGGGGCGACCGACACGGCAGGCCCTGGGTAACCCGTGCCGTGTTCGGTGAGGGCCTGACCTTAGCGGGACGTCCATGGGGCCGCAATACAGCGGGCATCGTTGCGGTGCGCTCGATCACCACTTCCCGATGAGGCGCACCGCGGCCGGCCGGACCTCGAAGTTCCACTCGTCCATCTCGCCGATGTGGTCGCCATCGGCTTGGACGGGGATCGGCCGCGAGGTCAGGCTGGAGATCGTCAGCGTCGTTGCCGGGACGCCCGTTGCGGCCGGCGTGCGGCGCGCGGCCCAACGCGCCGCCTCCTGCGCCATCCGCATCGCGGGCCCTGCGTAGACACGTGCCATGAGGCTGCCTTTGTCCGGGCGCGCACCCGGGTTGACGAGCAGTCCCCGGCCATAGAAGGGCGTCGTGCTGGCAACCGTCAGGATCATCGGTCCTTCGTGGATGACCTCGCCGTCGGCCACCACCTTGACCCGATGCCGGCGGCCGAGGTCTGGCAGCGAAGCGGTCACCGCGGTCGCCCAGCCGCGGAGGCGTTGCGCACCGCCGGCCGCATATCGCCGCGCGACCTGGGCGTCCCAACCGGCTCCCGCGAAGAGCGCAAGCCGGCCGTTGACCGATACGAGGTCGATCGAGCGGGCCTCGCCGGCGAGGAGCACCCCAGCAAGCGCGGCAGGGTGGCGCGGCAGCTTCAGCAGGTGGGCCGTGGCGTTGCCGAACCCTGCCGGGATGTAGCCCAGCGTCAGGTCCTGCCGATCGGCCACGGCGTTGTAAGCAACCCCCAGCGAACCGTCGCCGCCAACGATGACGGCCGTGCCGTAGTCACCCAGCCGCTCGTCCAGGAACGCCCGCAGCTCGTCGCGGTCACGGGTGGCGGTGACATGCAGGTCCGCGTCCAGGGCGCGGCGGGCGAGCGCCACGGCGGTGCGCACGCGCGCCGAGTGCGCCGAGCCCGCCCCCTCGTTGACGAAGATGGCCGCCGAGCGGCTCTCAGGGGAGTCCGCTGATGGCCTCTTCGGTGGAGGCCGGATCGCCGGACAGGAAGAAGAGGACGTCGCCCTTGGCGTAGAGGTAATAGGTGGTGTCGCTGTCAATCGCCTTCTCGACCTGCTTGCCACCGAGCGAGGTGCTCGACCACTGCAGCGGGGTCTCCCGGTCGGAGTCGTTCGCCACCTTGAAGGCCGCGATAAGCCGGTCCGTATCGGCACCCGACGCGCGGAACACGAACATCCCCAGGCTTGACGAGGCGTCCGGGCTGAAGCCAAAGCCGATGGCGATCGAGATATCGCTCGGCGACACGCCGAGGTCGTTGACGAACTTCACCACGGCCGGGTCGCTACCCGACGAGGTGAGGAACTCGTCGCCCTTGGTGCTGGACTTCTCCAACGTCAGGTCGCCGACCTTGTCGGGGATGAGCGCCTCGAGGTCGGCGACCGCCCCCGCGGTGAAGGACGGCGCGACCCCGCCTCCCGATGACGCCGGTGCCTGGGACGCGGCGACCGAGGGCTCGGTGGATGGTCCGGTCGAGCTGCTCGACGCTGCCGGGCCGCAGGCAACGAGGACGAAGCCAGCGACCGCGGTCACGGCGATGGTCAGGAATCGGTTCACCAGAAGACTCCTCCAGTTGGCATGTTGGTCAGTGAGTCGTCGAGGATACCTGACCGGTCCTACTTGAGATACTCACTGCGCTGGCGCTTCAGGAATCGGCCGTCGCCCTTCGCCCCCAGCCACTCGTCCCCGTCGACCACGATCTTGCCGCGGGACAGGACGAGATCGGCGGCTCCGGTCACCTCGCGACCCTCGTAGCACGAGTAGTCGACATTCATGTGGTGGGTCGAGGCGCTGATCGTGTGCCTGCGCGCCGGGTCGTAGATCACCAGGTCCGCGTCCAGCCCGACGGCGACCGCACCCTTCTGAGGCAATCCGAACAGGCGCGCCGGCGCGGTCGAGAGCACCTCCACCCATCGGTTCGGGGACAGGCGGCCGGTGACCACCCCGCCATCGTGCAGGAGGTCGACCCGGTTCTCGACGCCAGGCAGCCCATTCGGGACCTTGCGGAAATCCCCCACGCCCAGGTCCTTCTGGCCGTGGAAGTCGAACGGGCAATGGTCGGTCGAGACGACCTGCAGGTCGTCCTTGAGGAGGCCCAGCCACAGGTCCTCCTGGTGATCCGCCGGGCGGAGGGGTGGCGAGCACACGAACTTGGCGCCGTTGAATCCGTCGCCCATGTCCTCGAGCGACAGGAGGAGGTACTGCGGGCAGGTCTCCGCAAAGGCCGGGAGTCCCTCGTCGCGGGCACGCCGCACCTCGTTGAGCGCTTCCCGAGCGGAGAGATGGACGATGTAGACCGGCGCATCCGCCACCTCGGCCAGGCGAATCACACGGTTCGTGGCCTCGCCCTCGAGGACCGGCGAGCGGGACGTTCCGTGGTAGTAGGGATCCGTGTCGCCGGCGTCAAAGGTCTGCCCGGCCACCACGTCGATGGCCATGCCATTCTCGGCGTGCATCATGATCAGGCCGCCGTTCTTCGCCGACTGCTGCATCGCCCGAAAGATGGCACCGTCATCGGAGAAGAAGACTCCCGGATAGGCGGTGAACAGCTTGAAGGTGGTCACCCCTTCATCGACCAGGGTGTCCATCTCGGCCAGGACGTCGTCGCGGACGTCGCTGATGATCATGTGGAAGCCGTAGTCAATGCAGGCGTTGCCATCGGCCTTGGCATGCCATGCGTCGAGGCCGGCACGCAACGCCTTGCCGCGCGACTGGACGGCGAAGTCGACGATGGTCGTCGTCCCGCCGAAGGCGGCCGCCCGTGTGCCCGTCTCGAAGGTGTCCTTGGCGGCGGTCCCGCCGAATGGCAACTCCATGTGGGTGTGCACGTCGATGGCACCCGGAATGACCCACTTGCCCGATGCATCCACGGTGCGGTCGGCGGTGGCGGTCAGGTCGCTGCCAATGAGCGCGATCGTCTCGCCGTCGACCAGCACGTCGGCTTGCGTCGTGGCATCGGCGTTGACGATGGTGCCGTTCTTGATGAGCGTGCGCATCCGTTACTCCTCGCCCTGCTTGTGCATCCACGGGGTGTACACGATGCCGACCAGGATCCCCTCCGGGCTCAGCAGGTGCGAGACCGTCTGGCCCCACGGCTCCAGCTTGGCATTGACCAGGATCCGATGGCCGCGTCCGGCCATCTCGGCGGTGGCCGGCGCCACGTCCTCGGCCGTTTCGACGTCGAGCTCCATCCAGGCCTGCGGCCCGGGAAGGTCAGCCGGCCAGGCGTCGGTTCCGAAGCATGCCTCCACGGCCTGGGAGAGGGGCCACAGCGCGAAAGCCTTAATCCCCTCCAGGTCGTCGTTCGTCCAGTAGCCGGGGGAGGCCTCCTCGAGCGCGATCCCCAAGCCGTCACCCCAGAAGGCGCGGCTCGCGGCGGTGTCCCGCACGATCGGCCCGAAGCCGGCCACGAACGCCGGCTTCACTATGCCGATGCCTCCGCGTAAGCCGCCGCGAAGCCGGGGATCCCACGCTCCACCATCTCGTCAGTGGCGGTCAGGCTGATCCGGAACCAGCCCGGCACCTCCACAACGCTCCCCGGCAGCACGAGCACACGCTGCTTCGCGAGGAGGTCGGTGAAGGCCACGTCGTCGGCGATCGGGGCGCGCGCCATGACGTAGAAACTGCCCTCCGGCATCGTCGTCTGGTAGCCGATCTCGCGCAGGGCGGTCACCAGCCGGTCCCGGCGGCGCTGCATGGCAGCGATGTCGATCGACAACTTCTCGAGGTCTTCGATGGCGTGCTGCAGCAGCGCGTTCGGGAAGGCATAGCCGGTCGCCAGCTGCGACACGAAGACGGTCTCGCGGAACGCCTCCCGGTCGGGCATCGTCGGTGGCACGGTCAGGTAGCCGATGCGCTGGCCGGGCGCCAGCAGCTGCTTCCCGTACGAATAGGTGATCACCGTGTGCGGATAGGCCTCCGCCGGTGAATGGAAGGTGCCGCCGTCGAAGATGATCCGGTTGTAGGGCTCATCCGAGACCAGGAACACCGGGTGACCGATGCGCTCGGAGGCTTCCGTCAGGGTCCGGCCCAGCGCTTGCAGCGTCTCGAGCGGATAGACCCGCCCGCTGGGGTTGTGCGGCGAGTTGAAGATGATGGCTCTCGTCCGTGGCGTGATGGCGGCTGCGATCGCCTCGAGGTCGGGCTCGAAGGCCGGCGGGGCGAGGTGCAGCCGGACGGGCACGGCATCGGCGGCGAGGATCATGAACTCGTAGAAGAACCAGGGCGGCGACAGGAAGATGACCTCGTCGCCCGGCTCGACAAGTGCCCGCATCGCGACCGCCAGGGCCGCGAATCCGCCGTTGGTCATCGCCACGTCGGCGGGGTCCCACTCCATTCCCGTCCGCTTCGAGAGGCCGCGGGCCACGGTGACCTGAGACTTCGGCTCGCTGTCCTTGTAGGCGAACCAGTCGCGTCGACGCGGCTCAAGGTGCTCACGCAGCGAGTCGACGTAGGCCGGCATCGGGAAGTCCTGCGGGTTGCCGACCGCGAAGTTGGCGACGTCCGGGTTGCCGTTCAGCCTGCTGAACGGACCGGAGAAAAACGCCATGAACGGTGCGATGCTCTCGCGCAGCTGGTCGATCTTGCGGACCACGGTGGCCATCTCAGGCCTCTGCCGCGGCGATCGCGCCGAGCAGGACGGTCTTGGGCGGGAAGTCCTCGCAGTACTGGTAGCGGTGCGCCAGCGCGATGCGCCCGTTCGAGCCGATCACGAACTCCCCGGGGAGCTGCCACGGGGAGTCGACCACCGCCCGTTCCGTCCCCCGCCGCGGTTCAAGGAAGAGGGTCCGCGCCGTCTCCTCGTCGTTCGGCTGCCAGGGAAAGTCATGCAGGATCTGGGAAGGCTGCCCCTCCAGCAGGCCAAAGGCCCGATATGCGGCTCGATCGGGATCGCACAGCAGCGGGAACTGGTACTCGCGTCGCTCCGCCACAGCTCGGGCGCGGTCCGGCTCCGCCTGGCAGATGGCGACGACCCGGGCGCTGGCATCGGTGAAGCTGCTCAGCTCGGTCTTCAATCCCTCCCAGCGCTCCATCAGGCACGAGCAGCCGAAGTGGCGCATGAAGAGGAGGAGCAACGGGCCGTGGGCCCAGAAGTCGGAGAGGCGCCGCGGCTCACCCGACGTGTCCGGGAGCGTCGGGTCCGGTGCGGGATCGCCGGTCTGCGGTGGCAGCTCCTCGTACCGGACGCGCGTCGGGCCAGCCAGCCATTGCGCCAGCCAGCGCTCCTCGGCCGCAGTCTCCAGTCGGGCGAGCTCAGTCATTGGTCCGATTCACGCCGCTGTCCTTTCGCGCAGGAGCGGGATGATCTCGCGGCCGTAGGCCTCGAGCTGCTCCTCCTCGTCGCCATTCATGAGGTAGATGTTGAACTGGTCGACGCCGGCATCCGCCAACTCCTGGAGCTTGGCCAGATGCTCCGCGACGTCGCCCAGCACGCAGAACCGATCCGTCACCTCGTCCCCGACGAAGGCCGCGTTGCCGGATCCGACCTCGGCATGATGATGGTAGTCATAGCCCTCCCGCTTGCCGACATACCCGGTCAGCGCCTCGGGAAGCTGTTCCCGCGGGTACTTGTTGACGAGATCGACGACATGGTTGCTGACCAGCGCCGGGAACCATCGCGTGCGCTCGCGCCCCAGGTCGCGAGGACCGACGTGGGCGGGTGCGGCGGCCTGGACCCTGACGCTCCCCGGAGGGCGCCCGGCCGCGGCCTCCGCGTCGCGCAGCTGTGACACGAACCAGCGGATCAGGTCGGGGTCGGCGAGCTGCAGGATCAGCCCATCGGCGACTCGTCCTGTCATTGCGAGCGCCATCGGTCCATAGCCGGCGACCCACACGGGGAGCTTCCACTTGCCCGTCCACGGGAAGACGAGCTCGGTCCCCTCGAAGGTCACCGCCCGACCCTCGACCAGGTCGCGGATCACGGAGATCGCCTCTTCCAGCGTCTTCATGGTCGTCGGCGGCTTGCCGAGCACGCGCCTCGCGCTGTCGCCGCGGCCGATCCCGAGGTCCATCCGTCCCCCGCTCAGCTCGTCGAGGACGGCCAGGGCCGACGCCGTCACGGACGGCTCGCGTGTGGCGGGGTTGGTGACGCAGGTGCCCAGCCGGAGCCGTTCGCTGGCCTGCGCCATCAGCGTCAGGAGCACGTACGCCTCGCGCCACAGGACGTGGCTGTCGAAGAGCCAGCCGTAGCTGAATCCGTTGGCCTCGGCGCGCTTCGTCAGGTCGACGGTGCGCTTGAGGTCGTTCTCGGGCTTGAGCGTGAATCCGAAGTCCATCGGCTCCTCTAGGACGCGCGCCTACCAATGTGGTTGGTACAACTGCGCATGAGACGCCGTTCGCGCGTCGTTTCACCAGCCCCATTGGTAAACCGCAGCGTTTTGGCCCTCATTCGGTCCACGGGGACCACCATCGGTGACGTTTCACCAACTCCATTCGTAAACGACGCCCGGCTAAGGTCGCACGAGGTCGGCGTAGGCATCCGGGCGTCGGTCGCGGTAGAACTGCCAGAGCTGCCGGACCTCGGTGATCATGTCCATGTCCAGGTCGCGGACCAGCAGCTCCTCCTTGTGCGCGTCGCCGACGTCGCCGACGAACTGGCCACGGGGATCCACGAAATAGGACTGGCCGTAGAAGTCGTCCTCGCCCAGCGGCTCGATCCCGACCCGGTTGATCGTCCCGACGTAATAGCCGTTGGCGAGTGCGTGCGAGACTTGCTCGACCCGCCACAGGTACTCGGAGAGCCCACGCGAGGTCGCGGAGGGGATGAAGACCAGCTCCGCCCCGTTGAGCCCCAGCGCCCTGGCGCCCTCCGGGAAGTGGCGGTCGTAACAGATGTAGACGCCGACCTTCCCCACGGCAGTATCGAAGACCGGATAGCCCATGTTGCCTGGGCGGAAGTAGAACTTCTCCCAGAAGCCCTTGACGTGCGGGATGTGGGTCTTGCGGTACTTGCCAATGTACGTGCCATCGGCGTCGATCACGGCCGCGGTGTTGTAGTAGATGCCGGTCGTCTCGGCATCTTCCTCGTACATCGGCACGATCAGGACCATGCCGGTCTCCTTCGCCAGGGCCTGCATCCGCTCCGTCGTCGGCCCGCCCGGAATCTTCTCGGTGTAGGCGAAGTACTGCGGGTCCTGGACCTGGCAGAAATAGGGGCCGTAGAAGAGCTCCTGGAAGCACATCACCTTGGCGCCCTGGCTGGCAGCCTCGCGTGCGTACTTCTCGTGCTTGGCGATCATCGACTCCTTGTCGCCGGTCCAATCGGCCTGCAACAGGGCCGCGCGAACGACTCGCGCCATCGGGATCCTCCTCGCCCATAGGGCGGTGAACTGGTCGAAGGAGCCGATACTCTACACCCGAGCCGAACAGCCTCCCGGAGCGCCTCAGGCGAACTCGCGCCCTCTCCGGATGAGCACCACCAGGACGTAGGTGTAGGCCGCCAGCCCGATGGCGGCGAAGGCGATCCCGATGATCCAGCCCGTGCCCGCGATCTGCCCGTACTCCTCGACGGTCAGCCCCGAGTCCTGGAGGTAGCCGGCCGGGATCCGCTGCGTTGCCGCCAGCGCGGAGCTGGCCAGCACCAGGAGCCACGGAAGCACGCCGAGGACGCTCATCACCAGCCCCAGGATCCGCGCCCAGCCCCGACGGCGGAGGACGCCGATCCCCGACAGGAGGTGGGCCAGCCCGATCGCCAGGGCCACGCCTCCGAACACGACGATGAAGGTGCGCCCGACCGTCATCAGCGCGTTGGCCTGCTCCTCGGTGAGGCCGGTCTGGCCCGCCAGATTCGAGATCTGGCCCATCATCGCGCCGCCCAGGATGGCAAGGATCCCGAAGATCCCGAGCAGCGCGGCGATGACGAGCAGGATCACGCCGGCAGCCACGACGCCGCCGGATGCACCACCGGACGCGCCGCTCGGTGTGTACGCCGCTGGAGGCGACGGGTCCCAGCCTGGTGCTGGCCCGCTTGGTTCATTGGGTGGGTCGGTCATGCCGATAGCCTACGCCGCGGTGCCGCGACCGTCGGCCGTCGGCCGTCGGCCGTCGACGACCACACCAGCGGCAACCTACGCCGCCCGTCAGCCCTGGCCAGGCTTGCACCGACGCCCACGGCCGACTCGCTCCATGCAACCAATGGAGGAGCGGAGGCGTCCAAGGCGCATGAGAAAACTCGCCCCAGGTTTGCTTTCGGCCGCAGTAGGGATCCTCGTTGGCACCATGCCCGCGGCAGCTTCCTGCGCTCCACCTCACCCGATCGAAGAGGCCCTCAGTGGCTCCGACAGCGTCTTTGTCGGAACAGTGGTGGGGCTTGCAAACGGGAATCGCATCGCAACCTTCGCCGTCGACGAGGTATGGCGCGGACCGGATCTGCCCGCCCGGACGGTGGTAAGGGGCAGCCCGGAAGAGAACGGCATCACCAGCGTCGACCGGAGCTGGGAGGCAGGCGGCAAGTACCTGGTCTTCGCTGCCGTCGTCAACGGCGACCTCGCCGATAACGCCTGCTCGAACACGCAGATCTGGTCCGATGACCTGGCGGCGCGGCGTCCAAGCGATGCGCGGGCGCCGACGGATTCGGGCGACAGCGGATCGCCGGGCGGGCTGCCGAGCACCTTGCTGCTCGCCGTTGGCATGCTGGCGGCCATCGGGCTTGTCAGCGTCTTGGTCTTCCGCAAGGCAGGCTGACCGCGCCGGACGCCCCGAACGCGACAGGGTCGCCGGCTCTCGGTTCTATTCCACAGCCGACAGCAGATGCCCAGGGCACGCCCGCACCACGACATACACTGGCGCGGCCCATGCGCTGGAACCATCCGGCCAAGATCGCGTTCATCGGCTCGCATTCGGTCCGCAAGACGAATGCCGTGCACGCCTTCGCCAGCACGGTCGGGCGGGCGGGGCGCAGCGTCGAGGTTGGCCGCGAAGTGATCCGCTTCAACCCGCTCGGCCTCAACGAGGGGGCCACGCCGGAGGCGCAGCTCTGGGTGCTGATGGCCCAGATCCAGCAAGAGCTCGAGCTTCGAAAGCGGGCTGAGGTGCTCGTGACGGATCGGTCCGTGGTCGACAACTTCGCGTACTTCCTGCGGGTGACCGATGGCGCCGATCCTTTCGGGGTGGAGCCGCTCATCCGCCACTGGGCGACGACCTACGACCTGTTCGTACGCCTGCTGCCGGACGTTGCGCTGCAGGCCGACGGTGTCCGGTCCACCAGCGATGCGTTCCGCGACGAGATCGAGGCGATCCTGGACCGCATCATCCCGATCTACATCCCCGGGGAGCGGCTCCTCATCGTCAACGCCTCGGACGTGACCGAGTCCTTCGACTGGTGGTCGGTCGCAGAGCGCCTGGCGACGCTGATCGGCGAGACGTTGCGCGCGCCGAGCGCGAACCTCGCATAGCAGCCATGGATGACCGCGAGCGCGCCCTGCGTCGAGCCGCGGAGCTGGGCATTGAGTTCCTGAATGGCCTTGCGGAGCGCCCCGTCGGGGCGACGCCTTCAACCGCGAGGTGATGACGCGCGTCCAGGACGGCGGGGAGGCATGGATGGGCGGGACGACCTGGCAGGGGCAGGCCGCAATCCGGATCAGCGTCAGCAACTGGTCAACCACCGAAACCGATATCGATCGAACCGCCGACGCCCTCCTGCAGGCCGCGGGCAGGTAGGCGCCCAGATAACCCTGGCTCATGCTCCTGCATCGATGGGCCTTCATCGGTGAACTGGTAGCAGCGCGGGTTATCAAATCGCGCCGATGCGAGGGCTTCCGTGCAGGACGATAACCCAAGCTTATCAACGGGCACTTCCGAGCCGCCCGCACTGATCGGTCCTTCCCGCGTGTGGTGTAATCGCCTTCCCACACGATCAGCGCACTCGCTGCGCCCGAGGTACCGATGACCGCCACCGCCACCGGTCGGCTCACCACCGACGAGATCCTGCGCCTCAACCGCGAGTACACCTTCTTCTCGTGGTCCGCCCAGTCGAAGATCAACCCGATCGTGATCGACCGGGCCGAGGGCGTCTACTTCTGGGACCCCGACGGGAAGCGCTACCTCGACTTCAACAGCCAGCTGATGAGCATCAACATCGGCCATGGGAACCAGCGCGTGGCGGACGCGATCGCGGAACAGGCGAACAAGCTGGCCTTTGCGGCCCCGCAGTTCGCGACCGAGGTGCGCGGCCGGCTCGGCCAGCTCCTCTCGGAGGTGACACCGGGCGATCTCAATCGATTCTTCTTCACCCTGGGTGGTGCCGAGGCGAACGAGAACGCGCTGCGCATGGCCCGCATGGTCACCGGGCGCCAGAAGGTGATGGCCTACCACCGCTCGTACCACGGCGCCACCGCGGGAGCGATCAGCGTCACCGGCGACCCGCGGCGCTGGGCCAACGAGCCAGGAGTCGGCGGAGTCATCCGCGTCCTCGACCCGTGGCGCTGGGCGCGCGGCGAACCTGAGCCGGTCGAGGAGCACCTGGCCTACATCGAAGAGGTGATGCAGTACGAGGGGCCGCACACCATCGCAGCCTTCATCATGGAAACGGTCACCGGCACGAACGGCATCCTCATCCCGCCGGACGGCTACCTCGAGGGGATCCGCGACATGTGCACCAGGCACGGCATCGTGATGATCTGCGACGAGGTGATGACCGGCTTCGGCCGCACGGGGCGCTGGTTCGCGGTCGACCACTGGGGTGTAGTGCCGGACCTGATGACGATGGCCAAGGGGCTGACCAGCTCCTACCTGCCGCTGGGCGCCGTGGCGATGAGCCCGAAGATCGCCGACTTCTTCAACGAGAAGGTCTACTTCGGCGGCCTCACCTATTCGTCGCACCCGATCAGCTGCGCGGCAGCCATCGCGGCGGTCGGCGTGCTGCGCGACGAGGACATGGTCGGCAACGCGGCTCGCCTCGACCCCGTCATGAAGGAGCTGCTCGTGAGACTGCAGGTGCGGCATCCAAGCGTCGGGACGGTGCGCAGCATCGGCCTGTTCGGAGTCTTCGAGCTCGTTCGCTCGCGAGAGACGATGGAGCCGATGGCCCCGTTCAACAGCTCCTCGCCGGAGATGGCCGCGCTCGAGGCCCAGCTGCGAGCGGACGGCCTGTACACGATGCTCCACTGGAACCAGGTCTTCACCAACCCGCCGCTGTGCATCACCGAGGAGCAGCTGCGCGAAGGATTCGCAGTGATCGATCGGGCGCTTGATGCGACCGATGCAGCCATCGCCTGAGCGTTGACGGTCCAGACGGCCCGGCCGCGGCGGACGATCCTACGTCGCATCGTCTCGTTCCTTGTCTTCATCGTGGCGGTCCTGGTCGTCTGGGAGGCGTTCAAGCTCCTGGCCGGCGACCCGATCTTCGTCGACGGCGAGAAGATCTGGGACCCGCCGCTCACCGTGTGGCTGGCGACGGACGTGAACCTGCCGCACACCTGGGTCATCTGGAACCGCACCCTTGCGCCTGTCACCTCCGGGGCAAAGGAGTCGCTGGGCGGCTACCTGATCGGTCAGGCGGTCTTCACCATGCGAGAGTCGCTGACGGGCTTCGCGATCGGCGGCGTGCTGGGGATCGCGCTGGCCACGCTCTTCGTCCATTTCCGGCTGATCGAGCGTGCCTTCGTGCCGTACGTGGTCGCCAGCCAGACGATCCCGATCATCGCGCTGGCGCCGCTGATCATGTTCTTCACCGGCCACAACGTCTCGAGCGTGATCATCATCGCCACCTACCTGTGCTTCTTCCCGGTCACGATCGCGATGCTCCGCGGCCTGCGCTCACCGGATCCGCGTGCCCTGGAGCTGATGCGTTCCTACGCGGCGTCGCGTCGCGCGGTCCTCTGGAAGGTCAGGTTCCCGGCCTCGCTGCCGTACCTCTTCACCGCGTTGAAGATCACGGCCACGGCCAGCATCGTGGGCGCCATCGTCGGCGAGGGGCCTGGCGGGATGCAGGAAGGGCTCGGTCGGGCGCTCATGTTCTTCAGCCAGCAATACGCGATCTCGCCCGAGAAGCTGTGGGCCTCCATCTTCGTGACCGCCGGGCTGGGGATCCTCTTCTACCTGGCCGTCGTGGGAGCCGAGCAATGGGTGCTGCGCGGCCGCCCGCAGGCGGCATTCGGGTGAACGCCACGGGCGAGTCGGGAGCGGCCGACCAGCCAGTCGTCAGGCTGACCGGGGTCGGCAAGACGTTCGGTGCCATGGACGCGCCGGTGGTGGCGCTGGCGGACATCAACCTCGAGATCGGGCGCGGCGAGTTCGTGTCCCTCATCGGTCCCTCGGGTTGCGGGAAGTCCACGCTCCTGCGGCTGATCGGCGACCTGACCGACGCAACCGACGGCAGCGTCGAGGTCAACGGAAAGCCAGCCCGCAGGGCGCGCCTCGACCGTGACTATGGGATGGTCTTCCAGTCACCGGTCCTCTTCGACTGGCGCACCGTGGAGGACAACGTGCGGCTGCCGCTGGAGCTGTTCGGGCACGATCGCGCCAGCCAGGACCGGCGGGCCAGTGAGATGCTCGAGCTCGTCGGCCTGACCGAGTTCGCCAAGCGCCACCCCTACGAGCTGTCCGGTGGCATGCAGCAGCGCGTCGCCATTGCTCGGGCGCTCGCCTTCTCGCCGTCGCTCCTGTTGATGGACGAGCCGTTCGGGGCGCTGGACGAGATGACCCGGGAGCGCATGAACTCCGAGGTGTTGAGCATCTGGGAGCGGACCGGCATCACCGTCGTGTTCGTCACGCACTCGATCCCCGAGGCGGTCTTCCTCTCGAGCCGGGTGGCGGTCATGAGCGCTCGTCCGGGACGCGTCACGCGGATCGTCGAGGTGGACCTGCCCAGGCCGCGGGGGCTGGAGACGCGCGAGAGCCCTCGCTACTTCAACCTCATCATCGAAGTCAGGGAGGCGCTCCGAGCCGGCGACCGAGCGGGAGCTGCGTCCGAGGCCACGCTCGCGTCGCCGGAGCGAACCGCCGCCGAGGGCGGGATCGGCTGATGAAGGCGCTGCAACGAAACATTCCTGCGCTGCTGATCCTGGCGGCGATCCTGGGCGGGCTGGAGCTGTTCGTGCGGGCCGCCGACGTCAAGAGCTTCATCTTCCCTGCGCCGTCCGCTGTGTGGACCGCCCTGCTCGACAACTGGAACGAGGGCTACCGGATCTTTCCCGCGGCGAAGGTGACCCTCACGGAGGCGCTGGGCGGCCTGGCGATGGGGACCGCCACGGGACTGGTCGTCGCCTTCGCGGTCTCGCGCTTCCCCAGGTCGCGCGACACGGTTCTGCCGCTGGCCGTGGCGATCAACGCCATCCCCATCGTCGCCTTCGCCCCGATCGCCAACAACTGGTTCGGGATCCTGAGCCCGTACTCGAAGATGGCCGTGGCCGCCAGCCTGGTCTTCTTCCCGATCATGATCAACGTGCTGCGCGGCCTGACCGACGTCGATTCCTCCGCCCTCGAGCTGATGCGCTCGTACGGTGCGAGCCCCACCGCAGTGACGAGGCGGCTTCGCATCCCCAACGCGCTCCCCTACTTCCTGACCGGGCTCAAGGTGGCCACCACGCTGAGCCTGATCGGTGCCGTTGTGGGTGAGTACTTCGGCGGCCTGACCGACACGCTCGGCCGCGTCGTGGTCGGCGCGGCCAGCGCGCTGCGCTTCGACATCACCTGGTCGGCGATCCTGGTCGTGGCGCTGGCGGGGATGGGCATGTACCTGCTGGCGGTAACGGTCGAACGGGTGCTGATCCCGTGGCACCCATCGGTTCGAGGGGACCAACCGGCCTGATCAGGCCGTACAATCTCGCTCAACACTGGGCCGACCCCACGTGGTCGCGTGCCCTTCTGACGCACACCAAGGAGTGGAGATGAGGCGATCACATCGGTTCATGGCGCTGGCTGGCGCGGCGATGCTCGCGCTCGCTGCCTGCACGCCAAGCGGCAGCTCGAGCGAGAGCCCGGGCGCCAGCTCGGGTGCGAGCGCGGGTGGCAGCGCCGGCGCCGGCGTGACGCCGGCGACCGTCCAGCTCCAGCTGCAGTGGCTGGACCAGTCGCAGTTCAGCGGCTACTACGCGGCCGACGCGCAGGGCTACTACGCGGCCGAGGGAATCACGGTCACCTTCCTGCCCGGCGGCGGCACGGTCAGCCCGCAGGAGGTCGGCTCGCAGCCCAATGGGCCGGAGTTCAGCCTCGCCTGGGTGCCCAAGGTTCTGCAGGCGCGCGAGGCAGGTTCCGACCTCGTTCAGATCGCTCAGATGTTCCAGGAAGCCCCCACGCTCTCCGTCTCCTGGAAGAACGCCGGCATCACCTCGCCCGCGGACTTCAAGAGCAAGAAGGTGGGCGCCTGGCCGTTCGGCAATGAGCTGGAAGTCGTGGCATCGGCAACCATCGCGGGCCTGAAGGCCGGGACGGATTACACCCGGGTCGAGCAGGACTTCGACATGAGCGAGCTCATCGCCGCCAAGGACGGCTGTGACGCCTCCGCCACCAATTGCGTCGATGTCGCCGAGGCGATGATCTACAACGAGTGGGCGCAGCTGCTCGAGGCAACCGACCCGGACACCGGCAAGCTGTACCAGCCCGAGCAGTTCAACGTCATCAACTACAACGACATCGGCACCGCCATGCTGCAGGACTCGCTCTGGGCCCGTGCTTCGTGGCTTGCCGAGGCCGGCAATGAGGACGTCGCCACCCGCTTCCTGCGGGCGTCATTCAAGGGCTGGATCTACTGCCGCGAGAGCCCCGATGACTGCGTCCAGTACGCGCTGGATCACGGCAGCGTCTGGGGCAAGGGCCACCTGGCCTGGATGATGAACGAGGTCAACGCGCTCGTCTGGCCGTCGCCCGACGGGATCGGCGCCCTCGACACCGCCAAGTGGGACCAGACGATCGAAACCGCCACTGCGGGCCAGATCCTCACCAAGGCTCCCACGGACGGGGCCTACCGGACAGACCTCGCCGACGCGGCGCGTGCAGGTCTTGACGACCCGATCGGCACCGACTGGACCAAGCCCACGGTGGAGGTCACGCCCGGCGGCGAGTAGGCCTGGCGCGCTTTCCCTGAGCCGGTAGAGGCCCCTCGTCCGCGAGGGGCCTCCTGCTATTCCAGGACAATCGCCGGCTCGGCCCGTCGGACCAGCGGTCCCATCAGCGGCGGCACGACGATGGCGGTGATCACCACCATTCCGACGATCACCGCATAGAGGTCCGGCTTGATCGCGCCTGCCGTCAGGGCCAGCCCCGCCACGATGATCTCGACCTCGCCGCGCGGCACCATCCCCCACGCGATCAGGACCGCCCGATTGCGACCTCGGCGGATCGCCCCCAGGAATGAGCCGGCGAACTTCGACGCGATGGCGAGTACGGTGATCCCGGCCAGCAGGCCGAGCGTCGGGAGGCTGCCGAACGCGGCCGGGTCGATCTGCGCACCCACGAAGCCGAAGAAGAACGGCGTGAAGAATGCGGCCACGGGCGCTGTCTCGGTCTCGAGCGCATGTCGCTCGCTGGACTCCCCGACCACCATTCCCGCCAGAAAGGCGCCGATGATCGCCGCCAGGCCGATCTGCGCCGCCAGCGCGGCGAGGCCCAGCATCAGGATCATGCCGGGCAGGAACGGGGTCTCGGCGAAGCGTGGATCGGTCAGCAGGGAGCGGCGCGTCCGCAGGATTCCCGTTCCGCCGACCACCACGATCCCGATGAAGGCCGCCGCCAACCCGAGCAGCAACAGGATGCGTCCGGCGCTCACGTCCCCATCCGAGATCCCCACCGCCACGGCGACGATGAGCATGGCGAGCACGTCGTCGATCACCGCCGCGCCCAGGATCACCCTTCCCGATTGCGTGGCGAGCGCGCCGACGCTCCGCAGCGCACCGCTAGTGATGCCGACCGAGGTCGCGGTCAGCGATGCGGCGAGGAAGATGCGCCCGGTGGTGCTAAGGTCCAGCACCCCGCCCAGCAGGTAGCCCCCCACGAATGGGAGCAGCACACCCAGCAGCGCCACCGAGAGCGCCGTGCCGCCGACGCGTGCCACCTCGCCGATGCGAGTGTGGACGCCCACTTCGAAGAGGAGCAGGACCGCGCCGATCTGGGCGAAGAGTGAGGTCTCGGGCGTGATCTGGTACAAGCCCAGCATGGCAGGGCCGACCACCACGCCACCCAGGATCTCGCCCACCAGCGCCGGCTGGCCGAGCCGCTTGAAGGCCTCGTCTCCGAGCTTCGTGGCCAGCAGCAGCACGAAGAGCTGGAATAGGACCGCCGGCAGGTGCTCCATCCCTCGGTTCCCTCGCAAAACGACAAGGAGACCACGCAACGTTGCGCAGTCTCCACCTCAGGTCCGGTGATATGGGCCCGGCCTCGGCCCTGCCTCCACGCGGAGGTGCGGCGAGTCTAGTCGCCTGGCTCGGCCGCCGGCAAGCCCGACCAGGCCTCGTCGATCCGGTCTGCCAGCTCGGTCAGCGACGCCACCATCAGCGCGGGATGGACGCCTTCCGGCAGCCGCTCGATGAAGCCCCACGGTCCGCGCCGAATCCAGACCGCGCGCATCCCGGCGACGACCGCGGGCAGCACGTCGTTGTCGACCCGATCGCCGACATAGGCGACCGATGACGCCCGGGGCGAGCCAAGCAGCTCGAGGATGCGCTCGAAGAACTCCGGCGACGGCTTGGCCACGCCCATCTCCGCCGACATCGCAATCACCTCCGCCTCGACCCCGATGCCGCGCAGCTCGGCCGCCCGGCTTGCCGGCTGGTTGCCGATCACCGCGACGCGGTAGCCGCGTCCGCGCAGCACGTCCGTGGCAGGGATCGCATCGGGGTAGAGGTCGTCTGGCTGGAAGCCCCCGTAGATCGCCTCATGCTCGGGCCAGGCGGTCCGCCAATCGGCGACGTTGAAGAGCTCGAACACGTCGCGATGCTCGCCGCCCCGGGCCAGGACCGCGCCGAAACCCGCAAGGAAGGTGAGTCGTGGAATGCCGAGCATGTCGGCCCAGATCGACCAGACCCGTGTCTCATCGATGATCGTCTCGCCGACGTCGAGAACCACCCAGCGCTCTGGTTTCATGGGTGTGGTTGTAACACCGAGCGTGGAATTTGCCAGACGACCAAAGGGCTAGGCAGCCTTCACTCCAGTGACCAGCGCCTCGACGCTCTTCTTGGCATCGCCGAACAGCATCGTCGTCTTGGGGTCGGCGTAGAGGGGGTTGTCGATCCCGGCAAAGCCGGCAGCCATCGAGCGCTTGAGGACGATCACGTGCTCGGCCTGGTCGACGTTGAGAATCGGCATGCCGTAGATCGGCGAGGAGGTATCGGTCCTGGCGGCCGGGTTGGTGACGTCATTGGCGCCGATGACGAGCGCCACCGACGCGTTCGGGAAGTCGTCATTGATCTCGTCCATCTCCTTGAGACGGTCGTAGGGGACGTTCGCCTCGGCCAGGAGGACGTTCATGTGCCCCGGCATGCGGCCGGCGACCGGGTGGATGGCGAACTCGACGTCAACGCCCTTGGCGATGAGCAGGTCCATCAACTCGCGAACGGCCTGCTGTGCCTGCGCCACGGCCATCCCGTAGCCCGGCACGATGATCACCTTCTTGCCGTAGGCCATCAGCACCGCGGCGTCATCGGCGGTGATCTCGCGCACGTCCTGGTCGCCACTCGCACCAGCCGTCGCACCTCCCCCGGCGGTCCCGAAGGCACCGAACAGGACGTTGAAGATGGACCGGTTCATGGCCCGGCACATCAGCTGGGTGAGGATTGTGCCCGACGCACCGACCAGGGTTCCCGCCACCAGCAGGGCGTAGTTGTTGAGCACGAACCCGGTCGCCGCAACGGCGATGCCGGTGTACGCGTTGAGCAGGCTGACGACGACCGGCATGTCGGCCCCGCCGATCGGCATGACCGCCGCCACACCCAGCACCAGTGCCAGCGCCACGAAGAGCAGGAAGAGGGGCACGCTGTTGGTGACCACGGTGAGGACCACGCCCAGCACCAGGATTCCCGCAACCACGGCGCCGGTGACGATCTTGTCGCCGGGATAGGTGACCGGGCGGCCGGAGACGATCCCCTGCAGCTTGCCGAAGGCGATGATCGAGCCGGTGAAGGAGACGGAGCCGATGACGGCGCCCAGGAGCGTCGCGATCATGAACGTGACCGGCAGGAGGGGCCCCGAGTCGCCAGCATCTCGCAGGAACTCGGCGGCGGCCACCAGTGCCGCAGCGCCGCCTCCGGCACCGTTGAAGATGGCGACCATCTGGGGCATTGCGGTCATCGGCACGCGGCGAGCGCCAACCGCACCGATCAGCCCGCCGACCGGGATGCCCACCAGCAGGATCCAGACGGTCGACAGTCCGCCGTCGCGAAGCAGGAACTCGGTGATGAAGACCCAGGCGACGACGATCGCCATGCCGGTCGCGGCCAGGCGGTTGCCGCGTCGTGCGGACACGGGCGACGAGAGGAACTTGAGGCCCAGGATGAAGCTGACCGACCCGACGAGGTAGACGAAGAAGGTGACGATCTCCAGCGCGCTCATGGCTTGGCGTCCGGGCGGCGCTTGAACATCTCGAGCATCCGGTCGGTGACGACGAAGCCGCCGACCACGTTGATCGTGCCCAGGATCACGCCGAGGAGGGCCAGCACGATCCGCAGCGGGCCCTCCGCCGAGGCCGCAACCAACATCGCGCCGACCACGATCACGCCGTGGACCGCATTGGCGCCCGACATCAGCGGAGTGTGGAGCATGGTCGGCACCTTGCTCACCACCTCGTAGCCGACGAAGGCGGCCAGGACGAAGACGAACAGCGCCTGCAGCAGCGCCTCGGTCGAGAGGGTCTGCACCGCCTCGTTCATGCGGCGCCTCCGGACTTGGCTGCCGGCGCAGCGGGTGCAGCCGGTGCAGGGTCGGATGGCTCGATCCCCAGCGCCTTGGCGGTCGCCTCGTTCACGACCTTGCCGCCGTGGGTGATGGTCGCGCCGCGGGTGATCTCATCGGTGAAGTCGAGGGTGATCGCGCCGTCCTTGATCAGGTGCTTGAGGAGGGTCTGCATGTTCTTGGCGTACATCGCGGTGGCGCTGCCGGGCATGGTGGCAGGCAGGTTGGTCAGGCCGATGATGGTCACGCCGTGCTTCACGACCTCCTTGCCCGCCTCGGTCCCCTCCACGTTGCCGCCCATCTCGGCCGCCATGTCGACGATGACGCTGCCGGGCTTCATGGAGGCGACCATGGCATCGGTCACCAGCTTCGGCGCCGGGCGCCCCGGGATCAGGGCAGTGGTGATGACGAAGTCCGCCTCCTTGACGCGCTCGGCAATCAGCTCGGCCTGGCGGCGCTTATAGTCGTCGCTCATCTCGCGGGCGTAACCGCCGGACGTCTCGGCATTCGCCTTCTCCTCGTCGGTCATCTCGACCTCGATGAAGATGCCGCCCAGGCTCTCGACCTGCTCTTTGACGACCGGCCGCACATCAGTCGCCTCGACCACGGCGCCGAGTCGCCTGGCAGTGCCGATGGCCATCAGGCCCGCCACCCCGGCACCCATCACGATCCCGCGCGCGGGCCGAACGGTTCCTGCCGCCGTCGTCAGCAGGGGCATGAACTTCGGCAGGCGTTCGGCGGCGATCAGGACGGCCTTGTAGCCGCCAACCGTCGCCTGCGACGAGAGGGTGTCCATGCTCTGCGCGCGCGTGATACGCGGGATCGAATCCATGCTTATCGCCGTCACCCCGGTCTCGGCCAGCCGGCGGGCCAGCTCGGGGTTGGCGAGGGTGCCGAGCGTCCCGATCAGGATGGCCCCCGACCGGAGCATGCCGGTCTCCTCGTCTGACGGGCGGCCGACGCGGACAACGACGTCGGCCGCG
>JACDEL010000101.1 GCA_013816405.1 Chloroflexota bacterium
TTGCTGACGCGATCGCGCGTCGCTGCCGGGCAACGATCCTGATCGGCGAGACGGCAGACCGGCTCGAGGAGCTGATCGAGCGGCGCGTGCCGGTGGTGCGGGCCGAGGGGATGCGCGATGCGGTGGCAGCTGCGGCCGCCTGGGCGGAGGCGGGCGACGTGGTCGTGCTCGCCCCGGCCGCCGCCTCATTCGACATGTTCGACGACTACGCCGCGCGTGGCGATGCCTTCCGCGCCGCTGTCCAGGCCCTGGCTGGCGAGGAGCCGGACGCATGACGGCCATGGCTGCGACCGCCACCCGTCGCACGTCCCGAGCCGGCGTCCGGCGCGAGCGCCACGAGGCCTCCTACACGCTGTTGATCTCGGTCATCGCGCTCGTCGCCATAGGTGTGGTGATGGTCTATTCGGCGTCGAGCGTGCGCTCGTACATCTCCACCTCGGACCCGGGCAGCCAGGGGTTCCAGCAGGGGATCTGGGCGGCATTGGGGCTGGTCCTCATGTTCGCCGCCAGCCGCGTCGACTTCCGCGTGCTGCGCTACGCCGCGATCCCGGTCTTCGTGCTGACCATGGTGCTGCTGGCCATCGTCCTGATTCCAGGCATCGGCACCTCGGCGTTCGGGTCGCGACGCTGGCTGTTCCTTCCCGGCATCGGCGGCTTCCAGCCGGCTGAGCTCGCCAAGCTGGCGGTCTGCCTGTACCTCGCCCACTGGCTTGACCGGCGCGGTATCGAGGCTCGCGGGCTCGCCAACGGCTTGCTGCCATTCGCGATCCTCGTCGCGCCGGGCTTCCTGCTGATCGCGCTCGAGCCGGACCTCGGAACGGCCGGGGTCTACGCCGCGGCGTCGCTCGCCATCTTCTTCATGGCCGGCGCCAACATGCTGTACCTCGGAGCGATTGGAGCGGCGGTGATGGGCGTCGCGTATCACATGGTCACGCAGACGGAATACCAGCTGCAGCGGATCGACAGCTTCCTCGACCCGTTCAAGGACCCGCTTCACCACGGATACAACGCCGTCCAGTCGCTGATGGCGCTCGCTCTCGGCGGCATCACCGGCGCGGGGCTCGGCGCCAGCCGGCAGAAGTATCTCTACCTGCCGGCCCCGTCCACCGACTTCATCTTTGCGATCATCGGCGAGGAATGGGGGCTGATCGGGACCCTCACCGTGCTCGCCCTGTTCGTGATGGTGGCCTACCAGGGCTACCGCATCGCGATCCAGGCGCCCGATACGTTCTCAGGCCTGCTGGCCGCCGGGATCACCACCTGGCTGGTCGCCCAGGCCTGCATCAACATGATGGTCGTCACCGCGCTGCTGCCGGTCACCGGCATCCCGCTCCCGTTCATCAGCTACGGTGGATCGGCCCTCACCATCAACCTCGTGGCGGTCGGCATTCTGTTGTCGATCTCCCGCGAGACAACGCAGACAGGATCACTGATTGATGCGGTGTTCGGTGTCGGGCGGCGGGACAGGCGGGCACATCTACCCCGCGCTGGCCGTCGCAAGGGCACTGCGCGACGCGCAGCCCGAGGTTGAGGTCAGCTACATCGGCGGCGCGCGGGGCCTTGAACGCACCCTCGTCGCCAATGGCGAGCTGCCCTACCACCAGCTGGTGATCCGTTCGCTGCGAAGCACCGGCGCCGACCTGCATCTCGTGCTCGACCCGCTCCGGCTGGCGGCGTCCGTGCCCCAGGCCTGGCGGCTGCTCGGCCGGCTGCGCCCGGCCGTCATCTTCACCACCGGCGGCTACCTGGCGCTTCCCCTTGTTTCCGCCGCCCGTGCCCGCGGCATTCCGAGCCTCCTCTGGGAGGGGAACGTGATCCCGGGCCGCGCGACGGCGGCGGTCGCGCGCCTCGCCACGCGGGTGGCGGTCTCCTTCCCCCCGACCCTCGACGCGTTTCCCGGGCGCAGCTTCGTATCGGGGACGCCCATCCGCTCGTTCGCGGGGATCGACCGCGCTGCGGCCCGCGCGTCCTTCGGCGTGGCGCCTGACGAGCGCCTGCTGCTCGTCTTCGGCGGGTCCCAGGCGGTCGCACGCATCACCACGGCACTCGACGCCGCGCTGGAACGGCTCCTGCCTGACTGGCGGATTCTGCACCTGGCCGGGCCGACGGGGATGCCCGCTGCGCTCGCCATACGCGAACGGCTTCCCGCGGCCCTGGCGGAACGGTACGAGCCGACCCCGTTCCTGACCGACCGCATGGCTGAGGCTTTGATCGCCGGCGACCTGGTGCTGGGGCGTGCCGGCTCGTCAACCTGCGCCGAGGTCGCCGCCGTTGGAGTCGCCTCGATCCTGGTCCCGTATCCCCACGCGGCCGGCCACCAGCAGGCGAACGCCGCCTGGCTCGCCGGCCAGGGAGCAGCAATCATCGTGCCGGACGGGGAGCTGGACGGGGACCGGCTGGTGGCTGAGGCACGGGCTCTGCTCGACGACGAGCATCGGGCGAAGATCGTGGCAGCCGCCAGAGCGCTCGCTCGGCCAGGAGCCGCGCGGCTCCTGGCCGAGGAGCTGCTGGCCATGGGCGAGGGGCGCGCGCTGCCGTCGCTGACCGGGACGGCGGGTTGACGGTCAGGGCGCCGATCAACGCCGCCGACCTCCGGCGTCTCGACGCGCTGGCTGCCGAGCGTGGGATCGCCCTCGTCGCGGATGCGCCGATGGCCCCGCTCACCAC
>JACDEL010000034.1 GCA_013816405.1 Chloroflexota bacterium
GCGCCAGGGTGGCCAGACCGACGAAGGCCCCGGCGGCCACCAGCCACCGGCCGGGCCGGCCAGCGCGCACGGCGCGAATCGAGCACCAGATCGCCGCACTACCAGTGGCACCGAAGACGACGAAGGCATCCACCAGGGGCGCCATCACGAGCAGCGGCCCGGCGGTGAGGACCAGCATGGCCGCGATCCAGGCGTTGAACCGAGAGCCCCAGAGGTCGATCGCTAGGTAGTAGGTGGACGGGACGAGCGCGGCCCCGAGCACGATCATCGGCAGCTGAGAGGCGCGATACGACCCCATCAGGTCGCCGAAGAGGGCGATGGAGCCCGCAGCGACGATCGAGGTGAGCGGCATCCAGTGCCCGTTGCTCGGGACGGGGAGCATCGGGTCAGCGGGCAGGCGACCCCCGACCTCCAGGAAGCTCCACAGGATCGGAGCGCTGAAGCCGTGGCCGGCTGCCAGCTGCTCTGCGATCATTTGGTAATAGGCGGGGTCACCATATGGCGGGTAGTCGACCACGAGGGCGGCGAGGAGCCGGGTGACGAGCGCCACCACGAAGAGGATGGCCAGGTCGCGGCGCATCAGCGACGAACCCAGATGGCGGCCGTCTCATCGAGGTAGACCCGCTTCCACGCGGCAGACGCATCGAACCAGCCGGCGAGGGGGGTGCCCGGAGGGAACACCGCGTAGTCAATTCCATATCGGTCGAAGAGAACCTGAGGATCGCCCTCCAGCCCGATGATCGAGATATACCTCCGGAGCAGCCGGTCGCCGTAGACATCCGCTCTGCCGTCCATGAAGACGAGCTGCTGGGGTCGATGCTGACCGATGTAGCCGCCCCACTCGTATCGGTTGAAGATGCGCGTCCCCTGCGGGTGCTTCTCCAGCCAGGCAACCGCCTCGACGGGCAGCCCGCGCGAGATCTCGGCCGCCTGCGCGGGCGGGCTGACCCGCACGAGGGCGACGCCGACACCAAGCACCAGCAGGGTAGCCGCGATTCCGGCGTTGATCGTGGCTCGCCTTCCCCGAACGGGCTGGGCAAGTCGGGCGAGGGCTCCCGACGTGCTCCTGCCGACCCTGGAGTCGGCGAGAACCGGTGACAGGACAACCGCGACGATGGCGCCGCCGATCGGTCCGACGATGAGCAGGAAGCGGATCGCCCGCCAGGCCATCACCGTCAGTCCTACCAGGATGAGCGCATCCGAGGTCCGAAGCCGATGACGGGCGAAGATGAAGATCGGGAGGATGCCGACGACCACGAACCCGAGTAGCAGCCAGCCGAAGATGCTGCCCAGGTCCGCTGGGAACCATTCCATCACGTAGCGGTTCAGCGCGGTGATCCGTACCGTGTCGAATGGGTAGGTGTACAGGGCGAGGCCGTTCGGGTTCAGCGCCAGCGCGGCGACGCTCGCGCCCAGCCCCATCGCCAGGCCGCGGATCTGCCCCCAGGCCATGGGCGGCCGTCCCGCAGGATCTCGCCGGAGTGCCCGGTCGACAATCTCGCCCACCAGGACGGCCCCTCCCAGCAGGAACAGGAGCACCCAGCCTGCGTGGAGATTGGCCCACAGGGCGGCGAGGGCAGGTAGTGCCACGAGCCAGCGCCTCCGAGGGTCGACCTGGTATCGGCATAGCACCCACAGCACGGCGGTGGCGAGGAGCAGGTCAAGCACCTGGACGCGCACCCCCATCACCGGGCCGGCGAGGAGAAGGCCGACGGACAGCCACACGACGCGGCTCAGCCATCCGACCGACGGCAACCGCAGGGAGATCGTTCGCCACAGGATCCAGAAGGCGAGGACGGTGAAGCCGCCAAACAGGAACGACAGCGCCGTCCGGCCCCACTCTCCCATGCCGTTGCCCACTGCCAGGAAGACGTTGGCGAGCCAGTCCTGGCTGGTCCATGACCGGCCGGCCCCTACGATGCTCCAGGTGTCCACGTTCGGGATCCGCCCCGTGTGCAGCACATCGTCGCCGGCGCGGATGTGCCACCACACGTCGCCGTCGATGAGCGGCCACGTCGCGCGCGGCAGGACGGCCGCTGCGAAGAAGCCGACAACGGCGGCGGTCGCGGCTGGGAAGCCGGTGGACCGCATGCCCCGGGAGGCGCTCATGGCCGCGAGTCTACGGCCGGTGGGGTGCGTGCCGTCACCACCCCGAAGTACCACGGCATGCGCCTCCTCGCGTGCTACCGTCGCCTGCGATGAGGCGACCGATGGCCTGGGCCGGCGCGTATGCCCTGATGGCGACGCTCGTCGCCGTGGTATTCGCGGGAGGCATCCTGCTCGGGCCCTTTCGGGCGATAGAGCGATCGGATTACATGACGTACCACGTGGCTGCCCGCATCGTCCTCGACGGTCACGGCGCGTGCCTGTACGATCAGCAGTGCCAAAGCGATGCCCAGCGCGACTTGATCGGCGAAGAGCCGAGCTTCGTGAATGGCGCCCTGCCATTCAACTCGCCCCCATGGTTTGCCGCCTTGGTCGCGCCGTTGGGATGGCTGTCCCTGTACTTGGGCTTCGCCGTCTTCACGGTGCTCGGCCTGGTCGTCCTGGCGTGGGGTGCCTGGCGATCCGCCACCCAGGCGGGCTTCGCCAAGTTCACGTCCCGGGTGCTGGCGGTGATCCTGGTCCTTACCGCGTGGCCGACCGTCATGGCCGCGATTCGGGGTCAGTCCACGCTGCTCGCAGTCGGCCTACTGGGGCTGTCGGTTGGGCTGGCGCGCTATCGTTCCGGGTTCGCGCTCGGCCTCAGCCTGGTCAAGCCGACGCTCGCTCCTGTGTGGGCCGTGTGGCAGCTTTTGGGCAGCCACTGGCGCGCGGTGGGAACGGCGTCCGTGGCTGCACTGGCGTTCCTGCTTGCCAGTGCCGTCGTTGTCTCCCCCCAGGCGCTGATCGACTACCCGGCGCACCTCCTCGGAGTCGCGAGAGGCGGGGCCCTGGGTGTGCATCCCGCGGAGATGGTCAACTGGCGCGGCGCAGCAGAGCGCCTGAACGCCGGCAGCTGGCTCGTGATCGGCGGATCACTAGCCACCCTGGCGATCGTCGCGCTGATCTGGTCTCGTACCTCGTCGCGGCATCTCGGCGCCGCGGCCGCATTCCTCGCCACCCCGTTGGTGCTGCCGCACGCCAATCAACATGAATTCGTGCTGGCGACGCTGGGCATCCTGCTCGCCGTGGGCGCTGTGCCCAAGCTCCGCCGAAGGTTGGCGACGCTCGCTGTTAGCCTCCATGCGGTGCTCTGGAGCGCGGTGGTGCTCGACGCCCGCGCGGCGGCGTGGCTCCTCTTTGCGAGCGAGCTCGCATGGCTCCTCATCGTCCTCTGGCTGGCGCGTAGTATCGCCGCCAGAACGTCGGAGCCCGATACCTGATCGCATGGGCAATGCAGGTGACATGATCTGAGATGGCGCGCTGTGGGTGTCCCGGCGCTCGCCGGTGACAGGGCGGGAGCTGAACAGCGCGGTACTTCTGTCCCGTTCCGGTGCACGTACGCACCGACTAGACTCGCCGCCGATGACCACCACCCGGCCGTCCGGCGACTCACGGAATGACCGAGCGGCCGGCTGGCTTCGCTGGCTTCCCTCACCGATCGTCATCCTGACGATCGCGTTGGGCGGCGTCATGTTCGCGCTGACGGTGACCAAGGGGGTACAGGATCCCGATTACTTCTGGCATCTCACGACCGGCAAGCTGATTGCCGAGACCGGCAGGGTCCCCTCGGCCGACCCCTTCAGCTTCACCTGGTTCGGCCAGCCGTGGACGCCACACGAGTGGCTGAGCGAGCTGATGATCTTCCGGCTCGTGGAGGCTGTCGGTCGGATCGGCGCGCTCTTGGTCTTTGGCCTCTTCCCGCCAGCCATCTTCGGAGTGCTAGCCGCGGCACTCACCCGTCAGGGAGCTCGAGTCCTCGCGATCGGCCTTCCGTTCGCACTGGGGGCGTTTGCGCTGATCCCCTACGTCACCCTGCGGCCCCAGGCGATCAGCTGGTTGCTGATCGCGGTCCTGCTCTGGATCCTGCTGGAGGCCACCGCCGACCATCCGCGACGCTTCCTTCTCGTGGTCCCCCTGTTCGTCCTGTGGGCGAACCTCCACGGTCTGTACGTGGTCGGGCTGGGTGTCGTGGGCGTCTACCTCCTGTTCACCCTCGCCGGTCACACACTGATGTCTCGCGCCAGAGGCTGGGCAATCGGAGGGACGCTGGCGGCCGTCGGTGCCTCGATGCTCACCCCAGCTGGGCCGATTGGGATCCTGTATCCGCTGCGGTACATCGAGCCTGGCGACTGGGGCCTGGCCAACATCCAGGAATGGCAATCGCCCAACTTCCATGAGCCGGCGCATCTGGCCTTCCTGGCGCTGATCGTGGCGGTCGGACTGAACGCGGGTCGTCGCACGCCTGGTTGGCTCGTGGCGCTGTCATGGATTGGCGTTGGGCTGGGGCTCTTGGCTCTGCGCAACGTTCCGGTCGGCGTCGTGCTCTGCATGCCGACACTTGCCATGGGTCTCGAGGCTCGGCTGCGGAATCGCGTAGCGGGACGTGAGCGGAGACCCCTGGCGCCATCGCGTGCGCTCGGGCGCAGGGTGATGGAGCTGATCGCGGCAGTGGCCATCGCCGTCGGATCCATTGCAGTGCTGGTGCCGCGCGACATGAAGGCCGCGATCGATACGGACATCGCGGAGCGCTTCCCGATGATTGGAGTGGACAAGCTGCTGGAGCTGACGCCGGACGCGAAGGTGTTCGCGGAGTACGGCTGGGGCGGCTACGTCATCGCGCGGATGCACGAGGCGGGCGGTCGTGTTTTCGTGGATGGGCGAAACGACATGTACTCCCAGCAGATCCTTAAGGACTACACCTCGATCTTGTCTGCGGACGCCGGTTGGCCGACGCTGACGGACAACTACGGGGTCGATGCCCTCTTGCTGCGGCCCGAGACAACGTTGACCCGTGGCCCCGCCTCTTCCGCGGGGTGGTGCGAGGTGTACCGAGACAAGGTCGAGGTTCTCTACCTGCCCGCCTGCCCCGCCAACTAAGGCAGGATCAGCGACGGCGCATCCGGAAGACGATCCGGCCCGAATCCTCGATCTGGCGCTCCTCGGCAATCTCGAAGTCACGCTCGAACGCTGCGCGGAAGCCGTTCGGTGAGTAGTCCGCGAAGATGTCCTCGCGGGCAGCGAGCAGGCGCTGGCACATCGGGTCGGCCTTCGGGATCCACTCGACGATCAGGTTGGGGCTGAGGCGCGCCATCAGCCGGCTGATCATGGACAGGGGCACGTTGCGGCCAATCGCCAGGTGGTGGACCAGGGCCAGCGCGACCAGCACGTCCGCGTTCGCGCGCTCGATCAAAGACGCTCGCTCCCGGTTCGCCCAGCCAATGGCCGGCGAGGGCTCAGCGATGTCGGCGATGAGCGGAGTGATTCGCTTGTCGCCTGACGCACGCAGCGCGAGGTAATGGCGCTCTACAGCGGCCCAGTCGATGTCGAGGGCGAGCACCCAGAATCCCGCATCGGCCGCGATTCGGCTGTAGCGGCCGGTGTTGGCACCCATGTCCCAGGCGCGCGTACCACCCTCGGCCGCAACCGCCCCGAGCATTTCCTTCACGATCGATTCCTTGCTGGCGGTCCCCGCATCGGAATAGCTGGTCTGGTCCGCATAATCGGCCCAGACGGTGCCGTGGGCAGGCAGGTGCAGCCCCTCGACCGTACGACGAAGGTGGTCGAGCAAGGCAAGCCGTCGCCCCTCGCTCATGGTGACGGCCCGCGGGGCACGGGAGGTGGCGTCCTCGGGACCTGACGAGCCGGCGTGCTGACGCTGCGCGCGGGCGTGCAGATGTAGGTGCGCGGCGAGTCCAGGGGCGAAGTAGCGGGTGCTACGGGGCAGCAGCTCCGATGCGAGGTCGAGCGGAACGCCATCGATCCAGGTCCGCAGCAGCTGGCCGAGCCGCCCATCGCGATGCGCCATGAGGGCGAGCGGGGCGAGGAAGTTCTCGCAGAACTGGCGATACGGCTTCCACGGCTGATCGGCCGCGGCGCGCTCGAAGGAAAGGGTGTCGATGAGGACCGGCTTCCCTTCACGGAACTGGACGTTGTAGGCGCTGGCGTCGCGGAGGGTCATGCCGCGCTCGCCTGCGAGCGCCTGCGCGCGGAGGGTGAGCAGCGCCGCGTCCTTCAGCTGCGAGAACGACCACTCGAACGGGTGGGAGATGAACTCGATCTCATCGGGCTGGATGACCGTAACTGCACCCCGCTCGGAAGCCAGGTCCAGGGCGGCAGGCTGGTCGGCGACGAGGAGGCCCTGGTCGATCAGTGCCTTGTGCAGCCCCGACGACTCGAACGCTTCCCATTCATCGGCGAAGGAGCCATTGATCTGGCGGTACAGGATGCGGTCGCGGCGGAAGACGAAGCCGCTGGGGTCGCGGTAGGAGCCTGGCTCGCGTTCAGCGGCCGGGCGCTCGGTCACTCCGAGTCGGTGCCGGCGGCGCCCTTGTCCTCGGGCGCGGCGCTCCCGGTTGCGGCGGCGCCGTCGTCGGTCGGCTTGTGCCGGAATCGACCGATGGTCGAACGTATCGCGTTGCGGAAGAAGAACGGCACCGACACGAGGGCCGCGATGATCGCCTGGATCACCAGGCTACCGGCGCCGGGGTCGATGTATCCAAAGACCAGCCTCATGACAACTCCTCGACCGATGAATCGCGCGTAACCGGCGCGTCAAGTGCGGCGCCCAGTGTACGACGCTCGATCCGGGCACGCGATCGGAATCCCATACCGCGTGGAGGCGCAATCGCGTGCGAGTCGCCCTCGCCGGGAGGCCTCGGAACGCCGACGAGCACATATCCGGCGTCTGGGAGCCAGACTCGCGGCACCGCCAGGGGGATGGCCGCAGCTGCTGCGAGCCACGTCCAAGACGAGCCGCGTATGGTCAGCGCAATCACGACGCCTGCGGCGGCGGCTGCAATGGGGACCCACAGGAGGGGCGAGACCCTGAGCAGCGAGACGCCACCGAGGTAGAACGACGGGCCGCCGATCTGCATGTACAGCCGCGGGTCGAAGGCGAGGACGGTGAGCCAGAGCAGCGCTGCCACACCGATGGCGACCACGGCCGAGCCCCATCGTCGCTCAGCAAGGTATCCCGCCACCAGGATGAGCGGAAAGAGCTTCAGCGACGCCGCCAACCCAAGAAGGACAGGCCCCGCCCGGCTGCGGATCCCTGCCGCGAGCGCGCCCACGATCAGCGGCGTGACATTCGCCGCTGGCAGGTTGCTGACGAGAAGACCGCCCAGCAGGATCGCCAGGGTCACCGACGCGGGAGTTGGGCGACGAACGAGTGGCCAGATTGCAACCACGGTCGACAGCAGCAGGGCTAGGCGCCAGACCGTGTATGCGGCGTCCTGGCCCAGGTAGGTCAAGGGCACCCAAGCAAAGGCGAACCAGGGCGCGTAGCGGTAGAGCTCTGTCTCGTCGCCGCGCGGCCCTCCATAGAGGGCCTGCCCGTCACGCAGCCGCATCGCGGCGTGCCAGTAGGCATCTGCATCGGGCTGGACATGGCCATTCAGGGCCGCACCCATGAGCAGGATCACGCCGAACACTCCGGCGGTCATGGCGGCCAGCTTTGCGACGCGCTCAACCACGGTCGTCTGGGCGGATTCGATCTGCCGTTCCGCCCAACAGGCCAACGACGAGATAGGTGGCGTACGTCACGTGGGTCCGTGGCCCGGCCAGCATGACCGCCACCGCCGCGGCCACCCAGATGTACGGCGAGCGTCGCCAGGCCAGGACGAGTGCCACGAGTCCCGATAGCACTGCGCCCACCACCCAGGCGAAGGGCGACACGTAGTAGTAGAGCGAGGCCGAGCGCCCGGGATCGGTCTGATAGCCGGACAGGTCGTAGAGGAGGAACGGCGCGGCGAAGAGTCCGCTCGAGGCGACCGCGAGGATCACGCGTCGCCACTGGCGACGCGCCACGTACACGAGCGTGAACAGGCCGGGGACGACTTTGAGGGCGACCGATGCGCCAAGCCAGATGGGCCCGGATCGCCGCGACATGCCGTATGCGAGCACGGCGACGACCAGCGGCTGGATATTGCCAACTTGAACGAGCGACAGCAGCCAGGGCGTGAGGATGAGCGCCAGGCCCACGGCGGCTGCCGAGCGCAGGCGGACGAGCCCGGCCAAGATCCAGAGTGAGGCGATCCCCAGTACCGCTGCCCAGCCCACCTCCACGAGCGAGCGGGGGAGGAACGTCAGCGGCATCCAGAGCCAAGCGAACCACGGCGCGTAGCGGAACACCTGGTAGCTGTCCGGATTGAGCGAGCCGAGGTAAAGCGGCTCCCCGTGCTTGAGCCGCTCCGCCGCCAGCCAGTACGCATTGATGTCGCCGAAGTTCCAGTCGGTCGCGATGAGCGCCACCCGGATGAGCATCGCGCCGAAGAGCAGCGCAATCACGATGCGCTTCAGCAGCGGCTGAATGCGCCGGATTGTCGGCAGCGCACCGGGGAAACTCATCGGCAGCACCGTGCCAGAGTATCGTCCGCCAAGGTATGCACCGATCGTCCCAGACCGCACGCACGCGCCTCGGGTGGCTTCGCCTGGGGGCCGGCGTGGCCGGGCTCGCTGTCCTGCTGGCCCTCACCAACTACGCACTCCTGAGCTATGCACTCTCGCGCCAGCTGGGCTCCGATGTGTCGGCCTACTGGGAAGCGGCCGAGCGCCTACGGGGTGGCGGAACGCTGTATGCGACGGGAGCCGCCAACGCGCCCGACCTCTACCGGTATGCCCCGTGGTTTGCTGCTGCGTGGATTCCGCTGACCTTTCTGCCTCGGGATGCGGTCACCGCCGGATGGGTTGGGCTCATGCTCGCTGCGGCTGTGATCAGCACCATTCCCCTCCTCCGGCGCGGGCCCGCCGGCTGGGCTGCGTTGGCCATCTTCGCGCCGACGCAGATCGAGGGCGCCATCTACGGCAACGTACAGCCCCTGTTGGTCCTCATGCTGTTGTGGGGTGTCGAGCGGCGTTCCGGACCTCTGTGGATTGCGCTCGGCGCCAGCCTCAAGGCGGTCCCGATTGTGCTCGCTGTCGTGTATGCCGGCCGCGGCGAGTGGAGGCGCGCTGCGCTGACTGCGGGGCTCACCATCCTGCTGGTTTCGCCGGCGCTCCTGTTCGACCTTTCCGAATACTCCATCGCTGCCGGCCCGAGACAGGAGAGCCTGGCAGGCGTCTCGGCCCTGCTATTCGTGCCGGTGGCTATCGCAGCCATGGTCGCGACCTGGTTGCTGGCTCGGACGCGGTTCGCGTGGCTGGCGGGTGGATTGGCGATGATCCTCACCCTGCCTCGGTACCTCGACTATCAGATCGGGTTCCTGCTCGTCGGCTTTGCGCGACGGCCACGATCACCGCGCCGGCTCCCATGACGCCGATCCGTGGCTGACTCGGAAGACGAAGTCCGCGCTTGCCGGAATCTCGTCCCGCTGGATTTGATCGTTGAGCACGACGGTCGCATCGGACCGTGCGACGTTCGTCCACTCGAGGCCCTGGTACGTTCCCACGCTGATGCGCCCGGAGAGGGTGGGGAACCAGTCGAGCATCATCGCCTCCAGCATGGGATCGTCGGTAATGACGGCGAAGCGTGCGCCCGGGAACGTCTCGCGGCCAGCGCTGACCATCTCGGCGCGAATGCTGATGGGAATGGCGTGGAACTGCACGTATCCGGCCAACACCGAAGCCACCAGTAGCCATGCGAAGCCGATGGCGGCCGCGACTCGCAGCGCCCCGACCGATCTGACCGCCTCCGCGATGATGGCGGCCCCTGTGGCAGCCAGCATCGCCCAAACGATCGCGGCGTAGCGGCCCTCGCCACCGGGGACAACGAGGAGCAGCAGTAGCCACCCTGGCAAAAGCCATTGCCTCCGGTGCAGCACCAATGCGAGCCCAAGCAGCGCCAGGGGCAGCACGAAGTCCAACGCTCCGATCCAGGAAGGTCCGGTGGTCAGGAGACGTCCGAGCGTCTCTTCAGTGTGATGGGCGCTCCCACCCGCGAGGATGACGTCCAGCCCGTAACGGCCGATGACCACGGCCAGCCAGGGCGCGCTGATCAGCGCGCCGACAGCAGCCGCGACAGACAGGAATGCCGCGCCACGCCGAGTTGCGGTGAAGGCGAAAAGCACGGCGCCGGACACCAGGCCCGACGGACCAACGGCGGGGTGGGTCAGGACGGCCAGGCCGGCCAGCGCGCCGGCCAGCGCAGCATTGCGCAGCCCGGGGAGCCGCAAGAGGATGGCGACACGCCATAGCGCGAGGAGCAGCAGCACAAGCGCCAGCGCGCGAGTCACCCCACCACCCTCGATTGCCCAGGTCACGGGCATGGCCGCGAAGATGAGAGCGGCCAAGCTAGCCCGCCATTCATCGGTGATCTCCCGGGCAAGGAGGTAGGCGGCCGGAATGGCGAGGAGGCTCCACAGCAAGGGGAGCCAACGCTCGGTGAAGATCGGATCTCCGGGGACGAGCGCCAGAATGTAGATGCCTAGCGGTGGGTAGGCGAACGGCACTTCACCGGTGTTGAAGGTGCTGAAGAGAGGCACTCCGAAGCTCGCGTGTCGGATGTCGCGCGCCATGGTGACGAATAGGCCACCGTCTCTCAGGGGGAAGTCAGACGCGAGGATCGGAGCGAGCCGCAGGCCGAGACCGGTGATCAGCGCCACGCCAAGCAGCGCGGTTCCGACACGAATCTGCCTTGGTTTGCGGTCAGGTTGTCCTTCCGTGATCCGTCCCTCGTGGTGGGCTGTTCAACTCAGCCATGCCGGCAGACTACAGGTGCGGAACCGCAAGAATTGCTCGCGACGGGCAGGCTAGCCCGATACTGCCAGCGACGCCGCACCTCCGCGCCCCACAATCCGGGTCAATGGCACTCATCGCGCTCCTGCTCCTGCTGGCCGCGGCGATGTTGGCACCCGGCCTGGTCGTTGGGCCGTCGCTCGATGCGGCGGTATTCAGCCACATCGGAGGGCGGCTGCTGGAGGGAGTCGCCCCATACGTCGGGACGTGGGATCACAAGCCTCCGGGAATCTATCTTGCATCGGCGGCGGCGCATGCTGTCCTGGGATGGCTGGGGCCGTTTCCCGCCAACTGGGTACTCTCGCTCGCCTCCTCGACAGGCATCGGCGCTGCGGTTGCGACCGTCCTGCTGCGCCTGGAGGTCGGCGGGTGGCCGCGGTCGCTGGCCGCGGTCGGCGCAACGATCCTTGCGAGCCACTATCTCCTGGCGCTGGGGGGTGGTCTCACCGAGCCGTTGGCGACCCTGCTGGTCGCGTGGGCGCTCGTGCTTGCAGGTCAACCGACGACGGGCCGGCTTCTTGCCTGGATTGGGATCCTGGTTGGCGTGTCGGCCCTCTTGTCGTTTCAGCTGCTGCCTGGCGGCTTTGTGGTCCTCGCCCTAGCCCTTGTGCAGAGTCCCGCCGAGGCGCGTCGCTCGGGCGCTGGCGCCCTGACGCTCGGCTTTGCCGCCCCTCTGGCGGTTGCCGCGATCTGGCTGTCGGCGATCGGGGCGCTTCCAGCGGCCCTCGACGCCATCATCACCTACCCGGTCGCGTACCGTGCCTCGAGCGGTGATTACGGAGCTGCGTTGGGAGCCCCGGTCGCAGCCTGGACCGTCCTGGTGTCGGTCTTCCTGGTCGCGCCCGCGCTATTCGGCGCCACGTCGGCGGCGAGAGCACACAACCCCAGCCGTGGCGTCGCGGTCGCCTCGGTGCTGTGGATCGGCGCATCGTTGGTGCTCTTTGTGTTGCAGGGCCGCTTCTACGCTCATTACGCCATCCCCTTGGCCGTTCCGCTGGGAGTCCTCTCGGGGCTTGGCCTTGACGGCATGCGCGAATCCCTGTCGCCCGGCAGAGCGCGCACGCTCATCCTCGTGTTCGTGTTGACCGCCACGCTGCTCGTGTCGGTCGTGGCCGGTGTCATCTCGGGCGCGATGCAGATCGCCCCGGTCGCAGATGCGCACGCGCGAATTGAGGCGGTGGCGCACCGGCTCCGGTACCTCCCGCCTGGCTCGATGCTGGTGTGGGGCAACCAGCCGGCTCTCTACGACCTCGCCGACCGCGCTCCAGCGACCGTGTACTCGTACCTGTATCCACTCACCACGCCGGGGTACAGCACTCCAGCCATGATCGGGGCGGTAGCTCGCGCGATCTTGCTTCACCCGCCCGCCGTGATCGTTGACGCCGGCTCGACTGCTCCCGGGCAGCCCGGTTTCCTGCGGCTGCTGATCGATCGTCCGGTCGCAACCGATGGCCGTAACCTCGACCTGCTCGAGTCGCTGCGTGTGTTCATTGCCGCTCAGTACCATCTGGCTGCGACCGTCGCCGGCTGGCCGATCTACGTCCTGCGGGAGGTATCCGGCCCATGACGCGGACCGCGGTACTGGGAGCCGGAGCTCTTGGACTGACCGTGGCGTACCGCCTCGCCCAGCGAGGCGACCAGGTGACCGTGGTGGAGCGGGAGCCGCTCCCGGGAGGGTTGGCGGCGGGATTCGAGATCGAGCGTGGGATGTGGCTCGATCGCTTCTACCACCACCTCTTCGCGTCGGATCGGCACGCCATCGAGCTGATTACGGAGCTCGGCCTTGGCGACGACCTGGTCTGGCGTCGGCCCCTGACAGTCACGCTTCGCGACCGAAAGGTCCACCAGCTCGACTCCGCCACATCGTTGCTGGGCTTCACTCCCCTCCCCCTGACCGATCGGCTGCGGATGGGTGCCTGGCTTGCCTACCTGCGGGCGCTCGGCAATGCGGAGCGGCTCGAGGGTCAGACCGCCGCCGACTGGATCCGGCGGCGGATGGGCAGCCGGGGCTATGACGTGCTCTGGGGTCCTTTGCTGACCGGCAAGTTCGGAGCCCTCGCGGACCGGATCGCCCTCCCCTGGTTCTGGGCCCGGGTGCACGACCGTACGGCCCGGCTCGGCTACCTGCGCGGCGGGTTCCAGCGCCTCTACGATCGGCTGGCTGAACGGATCGTCGAGCTCGGCGGGGAGGTGCGGCTCGGCACCGAGGTCAGCGAGATCAGGGTCGAGCCGACCGGCGGGATGCGGGTCGTGACCGCCGACGGAGGTTTTCTCGCCGTTGACCGGGTGGTGTCCACGCTCGCGATACGGCTGACGTGCCGGCTGGCCCCGGAGTTGCCTGAGGACTATCGGTCCAGGCATGACTGGGGGAGCGCCTACGGCGCGCATTGCCTGGTGCTCGCTCTCGACCGACCGCTGACGCAGTCCTACTGGATGAACGTCAACGACCCGGGCTATCCGTTCATGGCGCTGGTGGAGCACACCAACTACATGGATCCGGCCGAGTACGGTGGGAGGCACCTCGTATACCTGGGCAACTATCGGGCGATGGACGACCCGCTCCTGCGCATGCCCACCGCCGAGGTGGTGGCGCAGTTCGCTCCCCACCTGGCGCGCATCAACCCGGCGTTCAGCACGGACTGGGTGACCGATGCCTGGTCGTTCGCGGCTCCATTCGCCCAGCCAATCGTCACCGTTGACTACCGCGATCACATCCCGCCCTTCGAGACGCCGGTCCGCGGCCTCTGGGTCGCGAGCATGTTCCAGGTCTACCCGCACGACCGCGGACAGAACTACTCGATCGAGCTGGCGGAGCGACTCGTCGCGCTGCTGAGCGGATAGCCGACAGGGCCAACGAGCTCCAGGCCCAGCATCTCGACGTAGTAGGGGAGCAGGTATGGGCTGATGGCCATGCTTGCCCAGCCAAGGCGCCCGCGGATTGTCAGCCAGGCAGCCAGCGGGACGCCGATGGCTAGCCAGGCGGCGCCGATGAATCGGGACGGAGACAGGTTGAAGTCGTTGCCGATCTCGTTCGCGCCGGATTGGAACAATGAGCCGATCCATGCCGGCAGGTAGCCGGTCGGGATCGCCGTCAGCACTCCGAGCAGGGCCATGACAATGAATGGCACGCGCCAGGCGCGTCGCTGCCAGAGGATCCAGGCCAGCAGGGGCACCATGATCGGGCGCGGAATGAGCACGCACAGCGCGAGGTACGCCGCCGTAGCGACGCGGTTCCCTCGGTAAGCCCAGGCCGCCGCGACCAGCACGAACACCATCAGGTTGCCGGTGTTCACGTCGAACCAGAACGGGTACGAGATGAGCATGAGCAGTGCAAGCCGCCGCGATGGCAGCAAGGCCAATGCCACGAAGTGAGCCGCCCGCCAGGCCAGCAGCCCAACCCAGGGAAGCAGGGCCAGCACGGGCGCGAGCTGCGGCGCGTAGCGGTAGAAATATGGAGCGTGCCAGTCGTACAGCGTGCCGAGTGGGAAGCGGCGCGCCGCCTCGAGATAGATATCCCAATCGAACGCCCGTCGGTGGTCGATGACGATGGTGGCCAGCCCCACCACGTTGGCGGCAAGCGCCAGGATAACCGCGGCAGCAATGAGCGCGCGGTGGATCGGCAAGGTCCTGGCTGCGCCGATCACCGCGTCAGCCGCAGGCGCCCGTTCGGCACTGCGCCCACCATGAGGTACGTCACGTCGTAGACGAAGAGGCGGGGGAAGGAGACCACCACGGTGGTCGCTGCTGCCAGCCACGCCAATCGCGTCTTCGCGAGACGAACAGAGAGCACCACGCCGGCACCGATCACCACGGCCCAGACGGCCGGCAGCGCGAAGAGCGAAGCTGCCTGGCCTGCATCGGTGGTGTAGCCGCGCAGGTCGTAGAGGAGGGCAGGCGCCCAGAGCGCAGCGGCGACCGCGATCGAAACTGCCGCGCGAGACCATTCGCGGCGGCCCAGGTAGACCGCCACGAAGAGCAGGGGGAAGATCTTCAGCGAGGCCACCACCCCGATCCACAGCGGTCCGCTGCGACGCCCGACACTCCACATCAACGCGGCCACCAGCAGGGGCTGAACGTTTCCAACGGCGCTGATGCCGACCAGGATCGGCAGGAAGAAGGCGACCTGCAGCCATGCACGGGCTCGAACCATCGGCACGACGGCGAGCGCGCTCGCGGCGAGCAGCACCACCGACCAGAGGGCGCCTGCCACCTGCTGCGGCAGGTATGTGAACGGCACGGTCAGCCAGGCAAACCACGGGGCGTATCGGTATACGTCGGAGGCGTCGATATTCGCCACTGCCGGATAAAGCGGAGCTCCTTCGCGGAGGCGGAGCGCTGCATGCCAGTAGGCCCCAGCATCCGAGAGGTTCCACATCGTGAACGCCCAGTACAAGTTGATGATCCCCAGGCCGATGATCATCGCGAGCGCGACGACACGGGCCAGCCGCCCGGCGCTCACTCGTCTGTCCTCGCGCCCCTGACCTCGCCACCATGCGGCCACGGAGCATTGAGGCCGACGAGAAGGTAGGTGAGGCTGTACAGCTCCAGCCTTGGGATTAGCGACAAGACCGCTACGGAGGCTGCGCCCCAAGCGGCTTTTGAACGGGCCAAGGCGAAGGCCACGACGAGTGCCACTACAGCCAGCCCAGCCCACGGCACGGGCCCCGCGATCGACAGTAGTGAGAGGGAGTCACCTGGGTCCGAGGGATAGCCGCGCAGATCGTAAAGGAAGGCGGGGGCAAACAGGATCGCCGCAACGGCCAAGGACAACGCGGCACGACCCCAATCGCGCTGGCCCACATAGACCATTGCGTAGGCGATGGGTGCGATCTTCAGGGAGGCAGCGATGCCGATCCAGATCGGCCCGCTGCGCCGCGGCCCCCCGTATACCAGGCCGGCCACCAATAGGGCATGCACGTTACCGGTGGATGCGCTTCGCACCAACAGCCCCCCGAGCAATACAGCCAAGCAGATAGCCGCAACGGTCCGCTGCTGTGTGAGCGGGAAGATGGCCGCCGCTGTGGCACCGATCAGCAGGAGGCTCCATCCAACCTGGACAACGTCCTTCGGCAGGAAGGTCAGGGGGACCCATAACCAGGCGAACCACGGCGCATATCGGAAGGCAGTCATTTCATCGGCGGCCGGGTCCACTGGGATGTACAGAGGCAACCCGTCCCGGACGCGCAGCGCCGCGTTCCAATACGCATCCGCATCCTCCAGCTCCCAGCTGCGGACATTGCTGATGACGAACGCCAACCCGAAGCCGATGCAGATGGCGAGAACGATGACCTGGGTTACCCCGAGTCTCCTTCGCTGCTGCAGCCTGGTCATCGCGCACTGGCAGTCGTCATTTGCGCTCAGTCTAGGTGCGTCGCCAGATTGAGTGCCGCGTTCACGCTAATCGGTGGGCGCGAATATCGTGGCCCCCGGCCCGTCGTAGATGACCCGATATTGGGCGGAGATCATCAGGGTCTCGCGCAGGGCTGGGCAACAATCCGTTGGCGAGCTCGGGCCGAACAGAGACGCCTTGGGTAGAAAGACGTAGCTTTGGGGAAGCTCCCAACCCTTGGCCCATTCACCGAGGCACGCCGCCGTCCCGAGTCCACACTCCTGCAACTGTCGGTAGATTGCTAATCGTCTGAGGAACGCGGAGAACCCTCGCCACTCAGAGCCTTGCACGGTTGCAACACTCGTGCGCCGTGCCAGGACCGGGAACCATTCCGACAGGTAGTCGCGTTCCCAGGACCCGCCGGTCACCACCGAGAAAGTTGCCTCTGCACCGGTGTTATCGCGGACCCAGCCCATTGCGGCCACATGATCTGGTTGCAGGCCATGCAGTGGGCTGGTTTCCGCTACGGCGGTGCGCGCTGCGGTCCGCAGCGAGACGAAGAGCAGCAGGACAGCCAAGATCGCCAGCGCCGGATGTCTACGCAGAACTACCGGTACGGTTGCTGCCTCGAGCGTGGCTGTCGCACCATGCGCCGGGGCCATTCGCGCTATCAACTCGCCAAGTATGGGCACCACCGAGAGCGCCAAAGGCACCGTTGCATAGGTCATCCCCGCTCGGGGATCGATGAGGATTGTCAGCACCAGCCACACGGGAATCATCCACTGACGGCGCGCGATCCTGACGAGGATCCCGAGCACGCCCAGTGCCGTCATGAGGTCGAACACGGGCGTGTCGGCAAAGGCAAGTCCGAGAAGCTGCGAGGCGCCGATGCCCAGGTCCAGACCGGTCTGCCCGGCAGCCAGAAGGGGTGCCGGGCCATGAATGATGACCACCGCCAAGAGCCAGGGCGACGCGACGAGAAGGGCGCCGACCGCCGCGAGGGCGATCCTGACGACCGACGCAACACGCCGACCCGGAGCGATGTGGAAGGCGGGAACCGTCAGGAGTGAGAGGCCGAGGAAGACTGCGGCTTGCGGATGCGCCAAGCCTGTTAGTCCTCCAAGGATGGCTGTGGCAACGATGTCTCTCGAACGGAGGTGGCGCAGCATGACGACCCCTTGGCGGACGGCCAGGAGGGCGAAGAAAAGACCCAGGGCGCGCGTGGCGCCCCCACCAACGATGAGCCACAGATACGACCTCGGCATCAGGGCAAACGCGGCCGCTGCGATCACGCCTCGCCACCGCGATCGCAGCAGTTCCGCGGCGAGCAGGTACATTGCGAGCACGGACGCCGCCGAGAAGGCCGCAGGGAGCCAGCGCAGCGTCTCAATCGGGTCCACGCCGAGAAGAGTGTCGATGCCAGCGGTCAGGTACAGCCCGAGAGGCGGGTAAGCGAACGGGATCGCTCCGCCGTTGTACCCCGTGAAGCCAGGGATCAGAAAACCGTTAGCGGCGAGATCGCTCGACATGCGAGCGAAGAGACCGCCATCGTTCAATGGGTAATCCGAGGAGCTGAGGGGCGCGATGCGGACCACCGCTCCCAGCAGAAGCACAACGAGGAGCACGAACCACACGTTGAGGTCTGCCACGGAGGGGCCGCGGAGGCGGGGGCGGGTCATCAGCGTTGGCTCGTCATAGGACACTGCTACGCGAGCCTCGCCCTTGGTCGGTTGCCCATCTGGAGCTCAATAGTTGGGAAGCCAGTCGACACGCGAGCGGCATGGCGCCGGTCACGACGATCAAGAGGTAGTTCGGAAACACGTCTGGCGCAGCGATCACAGATGCAGTAGCCAAAAGGAGGAAGGCCACAGGCGGGCTGGAAGCCCGGGCCGCGAACAGGGCAAGCGTCAGGGCCGCACCGAGACCGACGAACTCTCCTATTCGACCGAATGCGCACGCGAACGACCCAAGGGACGGTTGTGCGCACTGGGGGATGGCATTCTGCGATGCGGTCCAGAACTGCACCCAGGCGTCAGTCCCAAGCCAGAGTGTTGCCGCCGCAAGAAGCAACGTGCCCAGAACCAGAGGCAGCCTGACGCTGACTTGATTGCGGACGGCCCAGATGAGCAGGACCAGCGGATAGATCTTCACCGCTCCGCCCGTGACGGCGACGATGCCGCTGATTCGAGGCCACAACCACGACGCGCCGTATCCGGCTGCCAGTAGCGGAGTCACCTGCCCCACGTAGATCGCGTCCCCGGCGAACGGGGAGAGCAGCAGGAGGCCTGCTATGGGCCACCCGATCCACGCGTGATCGCGCAGCTCAACTCTGACGATCTCGATCATGACGAAGGCGAGCAAAGCGAGCGAACCTAGCAGGAACGGGATTGCCGCTGGGCTTCCCAGCGCCGCAGGGAGAAGCAGCAGGACGGCCGTTGGCGGATAGGCGAATCCTCGCCCTTCGCTGACATCCTGGAGGTGATATGGCCCGGCAAGTTGGACCGCTGTGTAGACAGCCTCTCCGTCGAGCGCCCGGTGGGCGGTCGCCGCGTAGCTGTTGAAATCAGCCAGGATCAGGACCGGCAGCCGCAGAAGGAGGGCCACGACGGCGAGCAACAGGCAGCCCAAGATCGAGAGGGCAAGTCGTCGGTTGGAGAATCCGGATCTGATCCCTGCCCGAGCCGGGGGCTGCTTCACTACGGCAGATGGAGGTCGGGCTGGACTACCTTGATCTCCGGCTGTGCCATTGGCCCACCCAAGGGGTAGTCAAGGATTGGAATCTGCTGGCCGGCCCACTTCATGGCGCCACCGATCAGCACCAGGACCATGAGGAACAGCAGGAGCCCCTTCATCGGTTTAGGGTAATCGGCCAATGCAAGCCGCATCGCGCCGCTACCTCGCCGCCCTGGCGGCACTGGCCATTGGTGTCGCGCTCCTCATCGCGCCGCGCGTCGGCAGCGAGCGCGTCTACCATTCGCCCGGGCCGCTTCCGACATATCCAGCCGAGGCCACCGTCCTGCTGGCTGTCGGGGACATCGGGTCGTGTGGCACTGACGCGGATGAGGCGGTTGCCGCGTTGGCAGCACGGCTGCCGGGAACCATCGCGCTGCTCGGCGACATCGCGTACGACGATGGTTCGCAGGCCGATTTCAAGGCATGCTTCGACCCCGCCTGGGGCACCCTCCGTCCGCGGATTCGGCCGGCGCCTGGAAATCACGAATACGCGACGCTGAATGCCACCGGCTACTTCTCGTACTTCGGAGCGGTCGCGGGGACGCCCGGCGAGGGCTGGTACTCCTACGACCTCGGTACCTGGCACGTGATCGTCCTCAACTCGAATTGCGAGGAGATGGGCAGTTGTGGCAGTGGCTCGCCACAGCTGACGTGGCTCGTGGCCGACCTTGCAGCTCACCCTGCCAAGTGCACCGTGGCGTATTGGCATCACCCGCGGTACTCATCGGGTCATCACGGATCGGACGTTCTCACGGAACCGTTCTGGCAGGCACTGGCCGATGCCGGCGCAGACGTGGTCCTGGAAGGGCACGACCACGATTACGAGCGCCTGGCGCCGGTCGAGGGGATCCGATCCTTCGTGGTCGGCACCGGCGGCCACAGCCTCTACGACTGGCGTCGGCTTCCCGGCCCGTTCACCGAGCTGCGCGACGACAGTTCCTACGGCCTGCTGGCTCTCGAACTCGACGACGGGGTATACCGATGGCGCTTCGTCTCAATACCCGGAGACTCCCTCAGCGACGCTGGGTCTGGGACCTGCCGTTGAGCGCTTTGACGAACAGAGCGACCCCGCCTAGCATCGCGCGGTGATCCCTCTTCGTTCCCCGGCCCCCGACCACGAGGGCGCCATCGCCTCCGCGCCGTACCGCCGGCATCGGCGCATCCATCGGTCCAGGAGCCACCCTCGCCCTAGGGTGCTGCAGCTGCTGGCGACCGGCGGCACCGGCGGAGCGCAGGAGAGCTACACGGGGCTGCTGCTGCGCCTCGACCGTTCTGCCTACGAGGTCCGCGCCCTCTCGCTTTCGAGCGGATCAGCCGTGCAACGCCTGTGCCGGCTGGGCCTGGAGCTGGAGGTCATCGAGGAGGCCGATGACGAGGCCGCCGTCCGGGACCTGACCGCGTACCTGGTACGCAACGAGATCGACCTGCTGCACGCGCACATGTATCGCGCCGAGGTGATCGGGGCGCGGGCGGCCCTGGCCGCAGGGACCGCAGTGGTGATGGCCACCGTCCACTCGTCCCGCGTCCGCTCGCGGGAGGACGTGGCCACGCTTGCCGCCCTGACTCCCGTCATGGATCGGCTCATCGTGCCCTCGGCCTCCATCCTCGAGAAGGTCCGCGCCGAGGGCCGCGGCGGAGCCTCGTTCACCGTCGTGCCCAACGGGGTCGATCTGGCCCGATTCGACATCCCGGTTGCCGCGTGTGCGCTGCGACGCGAGTTCGGCATCCACGGCGGTGCGCCACTGCTCGGCGTTGTGGCGCGGCTCGAGCCGGAGAAGGGGCACCGATACCTGATCGAGGCCATGCCGGCAATCCTGCGCGGCGCCTCCGAGACCTGGCTGGTGATCGTGGGCGAGGGCTCCCAGGAGCTGGAGCTCAAGGCGCTCGCCGGCTCGCTCCCAGGCCCGGCGGCCGACCGGATCGTCTTCACCGGCCGTCGCGAGGACGTCGCGGCCATCACCGGCGAGATCGACGTGGCCGTCCTCCCGTCCCTGCGCGAGGCCCAGGGGATCTCGATCCTGGAGGCGATGGCCCGCCGCAAGCCAGTGGTCGCGTCGGCGGTCGGCGGCATCCCAGAGGTCATCACCAACGGGCTCGACGGTCTGCTCGTCCCAGCCGCCGATCCCGTCGCGCTGGCCGAGGCCTGCATCCGCCTCGCCTGTTCGCCGGAGCTTCGGGCCAAGATGGGCGAGGCCGGCCGCGCCACGGTCGAGGCTCGCTTCAGCCTGGACGCGATGGTCCGCCAGATCGAGGCGATCTACGACGAGGAGCTGGTCCGCGCCGGTGCGCTGCCCCCGAGCGCTGCCTCGCGCCACGTCCACGTCATCGACCAGCCCGCTGGCCGCGCCGCCCTCGAGATTCCGCCACTCTAGCTCGCGCCGCGCGCTTTACCAACCCCATTGGTACAACTGCGCCGGTGGGGCCGCCCAGGTGCGATCTCACCAGCCCTGTTGGTACAACGCCGCATCCAGAGCCTTGCTGGTGGGCTAATGCGCGGTTGTACCAGCCACATTGGTAAGCCGCGCCTTGCCGCTACTCCCCGAAGCCGTGCTCTCCGATCAGCGGCACGAAGACCACGGGGTCCCGACCCGAGCGAATGAACTCCTCGCCCCGTCGCTCCACCACGGTGAGCTCCTGGTGCACCCGCGTGCCGACCGGCATCACCAGCTTCCCGCCATCCGGCGCCAGCTGATCGAGCAACGGCTTCGGGACCGATGGACCGGCGGCGGTCACGATCACCGCGTCGTATGGAGCTCCCTGCGGCCAGCCGTGCGTGCCGTCGCCTACGACCAGCCGCACGCGGTCATACCCCGCGTCCCCCAGCCGCCGTCCCGCGGATTCAGAGAGTTCCGCGTGGCGCTCGACGCTGGTCACTTCCGCACCCAACTCGGCCAGGATCGCGGCCTGGTAGCCGCTCCCGGTCCCGATCTCCAGCACGCGGGCGCCCTGCCAGCCCACGGCTGGCCTGGCCGCGTCGGTCATCAACGCCACAATGTATGGCTGCGAGATCGTCTGCCCGGCGGGGAGTGGCAAGGCCTCATCCGCATAGGGACTGCCCGCCTCCACGAAGACGTGGCGAGGTACCTTGGCGAAGGCGCGCAGCAGGTCCGGCTCCCTGAGGCCGCGCGACGCGATCTGCTCGTGGACCATCCGAGCCCTCGCCGCATCGAGAGAGTCGTCGCGCCCCGCACTGACGGGCACCGCCGGCGACGCCGCGCGGCCGCGGGAACGCAGGCGGAGCCAGTTCATCGGTTCAGGCTGAAAACACGACAGCCGCGTCTCATGGACGCGGCTGCGCGGGTTCGGCTGGCGGCGGGTTACGCCTGGGCTGGGGTCGCAGCCCGGTTGCGGGTGCGTCCGTTGCCGGCCTTTGCGGTCGTCGCCTCGTCGTCGTCCAGCTGAGCGGCGCCCGAGTCGAACGCGCCGAGCGTGGCGGCGTCGAGCAGGTCGTTCAGGAGGCGATCGGCCCGCTCGCGGACCAGGCGCCGTGTCTCAAGGCCGGAGCGAGGAGCGAGCAGCACCCCGACCGCCAGGCCCATGAAGAAGAAGCGGATCGCGATGCGTACGCGGCTGAACATGGACACAAGTCCTCGTGAGGGTCGAATTCGAGGGCCAAGGATATCACCGATGCGTTGCAGGGCCGATCAGGCCAGCAGACGGGCCAGGATCGCCACTCCGTACCCGGCCAGGAGGAGGACCCCAACGTACGCGTGGATCTTGATGTTGGTGGCCATGACCGGCATCAGGGCATAGGGTTGCGAATAAAACTGCGTGAGCCCCCGATAGACGCGCACGACGAGGGGCGCGGCGAGGAGGGCGAGCAGCGTTGCGACCGGCAGCAGCCCGGTTGCGACCCCACCCACCACGACCGCGAACGCCAGCACCGCGAAGGCGAGGTAGATGCCGGTCACCACGCGCGGCGCAAGACGCACCGGCAGCGTCCGCTTGCCAGCGGCCGCATCGCCGACGCGATCCGGGATCTCGTTCACGTACAGGATCAGCGCCACCAGGATCGCCACCGGCACCGAGGCCACGACCGCCTCCCAGCTCAGCGACCCAGTCTGCACCACGTACGACCCCAACAGCATGATTGGCCCGAAGCCGATGGCCACCGCGATCTCACCGAGCCCCCGATAGACGAGCTTGAGCGGCGGAGCGGTGTAGGCCAGCCCCAGCGCGATGCCCGCCAGGCCGATCCCCAGCAGCGTCGCCGATCGGGTCGCCCAGACCAATACCAGGCCGATCGCGACGGCCCCGCCGAAGAGCGCGGCCGCCAGGGCGATGAGCTGTCGGAGCGTGAGGAGGTCGTAGAGCAGGACTCGCGACCCGCCGCTGAAGGGGGTCGGGTTCACGTTGGCCTCATCGGCGCCGGACAGGGTGTCGAAGATGTCGTTGCTGACATTGATGGCCAGGTGCGCCAGCGCCGCTCCCACGACCGTGACGAGCGCGAGCCAGGGGTTGAATGCCCCGCCGCGGGCTGCCACCGCAATGCCGAGCAGCACCGGGACGGCAGTCGCCGACAGAAAGGGAAGCCGCGTGGTGCGCAGGAATAGCCAGCCCAGCGAAAGCCGCGGCCGGATGGTGCGCCCCTTCTCCTTGGAAAGCTGGGCCAGGTAGCGGCGAGACTGGGGCACGGAGCGCTCCGAGTACTCGAAGAAGGGGATCTCGCCCTCGTCCCAGCCCCAGGCACGGGTCGGGGTGAATGTCATCGATCCATCTGGCCCGGCGCTGGCCGATCCCCACAGTTGAAGGTAGCGCCGCTCGTCGTAGCCCTGCCCCGGCGTCGGGCGGATGTGACTGCCGAGCACATCGATCTGGCGATCGACCGGGATGGCGGCCTCGTCGCCGGCAGGCGCCCGCAGCGTTACGACGCCAAGGCCGCTGTCGACCGTGAAGTCGGTGGCGACGCTCATCGGGAAGCCATTTGGGTCGACCCACGACACGACCACGAAGGGGTATCCGGCCAGCTTCTCGAGGTGCTCCCTCCCGACTGCGGGCATCAGGCGGCCCCGTCTCGGGAGGCGCTGGTCACTGCCGGCGCGCGGCTCGTGTCGCCATCGGCCCAGTACAGGCACTCCTGCGGCGTGATCTCGATCACGGCCCGCTCGAAGAAGAGCGGCAGCGCCACCCGCATCTTCAGGAAGGCGTCGATCACCGGCTCCTTCTTCCGCCACAGGTCGAGGATCAGCCGTTCCCACTGGCTGTGCGGGTCGTCCTCGATGATGCGGGCGATCCCCTTGATGGTGGCCCGATCCGTGAGGCCCCGCATGGCAACCGGATCGGTGAGCGATACGGAGACGTGCGGGTCCCGCTTGATGTGCTCCAGCTTGCGGCTGAAGAGCGTGCTGGAATGCATCAGGATCCGTTCGCCGTCGTAGAGGGGGATCAGCGGGTGCGTGATCGGCCGTCCCCCAGGGCCGATGACCGTGAGCTCGCCCACCAGGGCCTCGTCGAGCAGTCGCTCTACCGGCTGGGGCAACCATGCCATCGGCTCGCCTCCCTCCCTCAATTCGTGCGCAGCAGCGCCTCGGCGCGTGCCACGTGTGGGGCGGCACCCAGCAACCGGTAGGTCGCGATGGCGTTCTCGAGCAGCCGATTGCGCTCGGGCTCGTCGCTCACCAGCGCCAGCGCCTCCTGTGTCCGCGCCGCCTCGAAGACATGCGGGAAGCCCTGGAAAGATGCGAGCGCCCGCGAGAGCGAGTCCTTGGCCCCGGACCTGTCGCGGCCAGCGGCAAGCGCCTGGCCCTCGGCACGTTCGGCGAGTGCGTTCAGCAGCGGGTCCGCGCCACGGATGGGCGCGATCCTGTCCATCAATGCGGGCACCTCATCCCACGCCTCTCGTTCGACGAGCGCCGCGATCAGCGCTCGCGCGGCGTCGTGCCAGCGCCAGCTCAGGGCCCGATCCAACACGTCGCCTGCCAGTGCCTGGCCCTCCTGCAGGGCTCCTGCGGTGACGAGGGCCTCGGCGAGCTGCCCCTCCACCGGCCCCGGGCGGTCCTCCCAGGCCTTCGAGTGGCGCGCGGCATCCAGGGCTCGCTCAGGGTCGCCGCGATGCGCAACGACCATCGCTCCGAGACTTGGCCCGGACTGGACGGCGATGCAGCGCACGCCGTGGCCGAGTTCCGGGTTGATCAGATGCTCGGCCAGCAGCGCCTCGACCCGGTCCCAGTCCCCCAGCCAGTACGAGGTCAGCATCAGCGTGTAGGTGCCGTGGCCCTGGTCATGTGCCGAGAGACGCCGGCCCAGCTCATGCGCCCGCGTGGCGAGCTTCTCGGCGCGAGCGGGATCTCCGGTCAGCCACAGCAGCTTCATCGACAGGCTGTGGTACCACTGCGCCCGTGCGGCGGGCCGCTCGATCCGCTCGATCATCGGCAGCGCCGGTTCCAGCGCAGCCAGCGCCCGTTCCGCATCACCCTCCATCAGGTAGAGGTCGCTGATGGTGTCGGCGACGACCGTCATCAGGTTGGGATCGCCCAGCTCCTCGGCGATGCGCTCCGCCTCGTGGGCAGCATCCAGCCGCGGCTGGATCGGCTCGGAGACGTCCACTACCACCCACCGCCAATTCCTGATCATGGCCGCGTTGGCAACCAGCAGCCACGCACGGTCACGATCATCTGTCGCCGCTTCCAGGCCCTCGCTGATGAGTCCCTGGATGACGTCGAAATCAGGCTCCTTGACGAATGCCCCGCCGCGGTGCGCAGCCATGCCTGCCGCGTGGCGGGCGAGCACGGCAATACGATCCCGAGCCGCAGGATCCTTTCGCGCGATCTCGAGCGCGGACATCGACGCCTCGAGCATGGCGTCCCCGTGGAACGCCATCTCGTGGTCGCGCGCGAGCTGCTCCAGCCCATCGAGGCGCTCCGCGTCGCTGGTCGCCAGCTCCAGCGCCTGCTCGTGCAGCTCCACCGCGCGATCGACCGCGAACCGATGGCGTGCTGCGCGACCGGCCACCAGGAGCGCGGCCACGGTACGGCGGCGCAGGGCCTCACGACCGTCAGCGTCGTCCATCCAGGCCAGGTCCGCTCCATCACCGAGAACCGCCGCCCAGTAGTGATAGGCGACGAGGTCGGCGAATTCGTCCGTGCGGTCGCCAGCCAGTGCCTCGATCCACTCCGCGACAGCCGCGTGGGCGCGGGCACGCCTGGCCTTGGGCAGGGTGCCGTAGGCGACGTCGCGGGTCAGCGCGTGCTTGAACAGGTACTCGGTCTGCCCCGCGAGGGTCGTGGTCGGGCGCACGAGGATCAGCCCTCTGCGCTCGAGTCCTTCAAGCGATGAGGCAAGGCTCGCGGATCCACCGGCGCCCTCGAGGGCCGCGGCCCAGAAGGTCCGGCCGACCACTGCCGCCTCCTGGAGGACCCGCCGCTCCTCCGGCTGGAGCGCGTCGATCCGGGCGGCCAGCAGCGACTGCACGCTGTCAGGGATCTTGACCTCACCGATGGACCTAGTCGCGCGCCATCGCTCCCCGTCGCGTTCCAGGGCGCCCTCGTCAATCAGCCGTTGCAGGATCTCCTCCACGAAGAACGGGTTCCCGTCCGCCTTGGCGACGATCTCGGTCCGGAGTGCCTCCGGCAGCTCAGCCACGGCCAGCAGCCGGTCCACCAGGTCGTTGCTCTGGTTGTCGGTCAGCGGGCGTAGGGAGATCGCCACCGCGTCCTGCCCGCCCGGCCCGAAGCCGGGATGCCGGTCTGCGAACTCGGGCCGCGCGGTCGCCACGATCAGGAGCGGCCCGTCGGTCCGCCGCGCGATCTGCGTGAGCATCTCCACCGCCGGCTCGCTCGCCCAGTGCAGGTCCTCGATGACCCAGATCGCAGGCCCCGCAGCGGCATATGCGGTCGCGAAGCGCGGCCATGCCCTCGCCAGGTCCTCGATGCTCGCCGGCCCCGCCGCCACTTCGGGGGTGTCGTCGAGCCGGATGCCGACCGTCGTGGCCAGGGCCGCGGTCGTCATCTGCGCATCCTCGGGCGAGAGGCCCAGCGGCTCCAGGATCCCAACCACCCCGCTCAGGAGCCGATCCTTGACGACGTCGCTCGTCTCGTCGAGGCCGATATCGCAGGCGCCGCGCAGGATCTCGCCCAGGGCCCAGTAGGTCAGGCTGTGGCCGGCGGATGGGCACCGGCCCCGCAGGACGCGAATCGCCGAGTCCGCAGCGCGCGCCGAGGAGATGAACTCGGTGGTGAGCCGGCTCTTCCCGATGCCGGCAAGTCCGTAGATGACGACCAGCCGAGGCCTGCCGCTCTCCATCGTCTCCTCCAGGAGCCCGGTGAGCGTCAGATGCTCCCGGTCGCGGCCGATCATCGGTGCGGTCAGGCCGCGCATCCCGCGGGGTGCCGCCTCCTGCAGTTCGTCTAGCAGACCGTAGGCGCGCACGGCATTGGCCTTGCCCTTGAGCTCGAGCATCCTCGGCTCGCCGAAGCGGAAGGCGCGCTGCGTCGCCCCGAAGGTCCGTTCGCCGACCAGGATCTCCCCCGGCTCGGCGGCCGCCTCGATGCGCTGCGCGGTGTTCACCGGGTCCCCGGCCACGAATCCCGTATCCGGCGCCGTACCGGCCGGGGTGAGCACCTCGCCGGTATTGACCCCGATCCGGACGCCCAGCGTGACCTGGTGCTGCCGCTCGAAATCGGCGTTCAGCTCCGCGAGGCGCTGGCGCATCTCGAGTGCCGCTCGGAGCGCACGCTCGGCATCGTCCTCGTGGACGACGGGGACCCCGAAGACGGCCATGACGGCATCGCCGATGTACTTCTCGACGGTGCCGCCCCACGACTCGATGATGGACGCCATGGCCGCGAAGTACACGCCCAGCAGGGCGCGGAGGCGTTCGGGGTCGAGCTGCTCACCGAGCCCGGTCGAACCGATCACATCGGCGAACAGGATGGTGACGACCTTGCGTTCCTCGCCGACGCCCGTGTCAGCCATGGACGGAGTCTAGGGCGTCAGGGGTAGGAAGGCGGCGATGGTTCCGAGGGTGGCTCCCGGCCATCAATAGGGAGCATCCGGCGAGAAGCAAGCCCAGCGTCAAGCCCAGCCCGCGAGCAGCCACCGCTATGGCGATGGGCTCGGAGCGACGGATGGTGACGTCGAAGCGCTCGCAGACGCTGAAACAGCCGTGCTCCCCGAGGCGCTCGGTGCGGCGGAGAAGCTCGGGAGCGGGCTGGGAGTGGGCGAGGGGAACAGCGTGGTCGGCACGTTGGCCAGGGAGAGGGCGAAGATCAGGATGAAGATGACGAGCACGATCAGGACCCACGGACGCGCCAGCGTGTCGGTCCGAGGCGGCAGCGCTCCCCGGTAGCCGGGTGCCGGCTGCTCATCCCCGCGCGCCGAGCCGCCGCGCCTCTGGTCGGTCATGCCTCTCCCATCACGAAGGCCGCCGGTCCGGCGGGCGGGCGAAGGGTAGCAACTTCTATCGGGCCTCGCGCATGGCAGGCACCAGCAGTCCGCCGACCCCCGCCGCGACGATCAGCCCACCGCCGAGCATCAGGACCGTCGCCGCTCCGACCACCCCGGCCAGGTATCCCGCGGCACCCATCGAGATGGCCATCGCGCCGAAGGTGAGCGCCTGGCGACTCGAGACGACCCGCCCGAAGAGCCGTTGCGGGGTCAGCTCCTGGAAGAGGGTGATGGTCGGCACCAGGTACAGCATGTTTGCGACGCCGATGAAGAAGAAGAGCACCAGGGCCACCTGCGGGCTGGTGGTCAGCCCGGCCCCGAACATCGCCAATCCCAGGCCGATGAAGCCCGCGATCGTCATCGGTCCCTTGGGGACATTCGAAGCGAACCAGCCGATCGCCACCCCGCCGACGACGCTGCCCAGCCCCAGCGACGCCATCAGCCAGCCGTAGTTCTCCGGGAATGGGAGGAAGGACTGGTTCAGCACTTCCTTGGCGTAGATCAGGCTGCTCACGATCTCGGCCCCGAAGGCGAGCTGCGCCACGGTGCTCACCACCGTATTCGCCAGCAGCTCGGCCCTATGGGTCAGGAAGCGCCAGCCCTCGGCCATCTCGCGCCAGATAGCGCCGGCGCTGAACGGCTCGCTGGCACGTTCCTCGGGCGGCACGACCATGCCCCAGATCAGGACGGCACTCACCACGTATGTCGCAGAGTCGAGCACGAACGCGGCCCCGATCACGCCCGCCAGCCCGGCCACGATGGCCGCCGCCACCGGGTAGCCGATCAGGTCGGCGAGGGTCTCGTTGATGCTCGACGCCGAGTTGGCGGTGACGAGCCGCTCCTCGTCCACGATGACTGGCACGATCGCGGTCTTGGCCGGCCGGAAGAGGAGTCCCACCGTGGCCACCGCCAGGGCGATCAGGTAGACGAGCGCGATGTGC
>JACDEL010000035.1 GCA_013816405.1 Chloroflexota bacterium
GTGGTGCTCACCAAGCTGGCGGTGGCGGCAGCCTGTTCCGCGGCGCTCACCTGCGTGCCGATGCTGCTGGCCGGCCTGATCGCCGCCGGCGGCCTGGGCGAGGGATTGGTGCCCGGGATGGTGGCCGGGGCGGCGATCGGCTCGCTGCTGTACTGCGCGGTCTTCGTGGCCGTGAGCCTGGTCACCGGGCGCGCGCTGGTCTTCGGCCTCGCCTATGTCCTGATCTGGGAGGGGTTGCTGGCTGGGCTCTTCGCGGGGACGCGCACATTCAGCATCCGGCAGCTGACCCTCGCCTTCGCCGATGCCATCGGCGGCATCCCGTCCGACATCTTCAAGGCGGAGCTCAGCTTGACGACGGCGATCCTGGTGGCGGTCGCGCTGCTCGCGATCGCGACCGTCATCGCCATTCGGCGGCTCAGCGGGTTCGAGATCTCGGGGGAGGCCGCCTAGGTCTAGGCGGCGACGACGCGGTCCCGGCCGGCGCGCTTGGCCATGAAAAGGGCCACGTCGGCGGTTCGGAGCAGCTGCTCGCCGGTCGGCTCCGTCTCGTCCATCTCGGCGCAGCCGGCGGAGACCGTGACTGGCAGGCGGGTGCCGTCGTCGCCGAGGACGGGATGCTGCGCCAATGCCGCGCGGATCTCCTCGGCGAGGTGGACCGCATGATCGCGCGCCGCGCCCTCGAGGATGACGACGAACTCCTCGCCGCCAAAGCGGGCGACCAGGTCGGCGTTGCGGAACCGCCGCTGCAGCACCCCGGCAAACGTCCGTAGCACCTCGTCGCCGACCTGGTGGCCGTGCTGTCGGTTGAACTCACCGAAATGATCGAGGTCGAACATGATCACCGCCACCGGCCGGCGATCCGCATCGAGCGAGCGCTTCCACGTCGCGACGACGCGCGTCAGCGCCTCGTCGAAGTAGCGCCGGTTGTACAGGCCCGTCAGCGCGTCGTGCGTCGCCAGTGACTCGACCTCGGCGTGCAGGAAGGAGTTCGAGATGGCCAGCGCGGCGTGCCCGGCCATCAGCTCCATCGCCTCGTGCTCCATGGGGCGGAAGGGCAGGGATCGGTCTCGCCGCAGGATCGAGATCGCACCGACCACCACGCCGTCGCGCAGCAAGGGGATCCCTGCACCGATGAGCGCGAGCGGCTCCGCGAGGTCCCGGTATGCGACCGGGAACTGGTCGCGATCAAAGTTGTCGTCGAGGACCACGGTTCGATCGCGCACCGCACGCCCCGCCAGACCTTCGCCGGGCTTGATCTCGCGACCCAGCAACGAGGCGTCGATGTCGGTTGCCGCACGAAGGAGATATCGGCCGGTGTCGGGCTCAAGGACCGTGAGGCTGACGACATCGGCCGGAATCACCCGCCGCACGGCCTGGACGATGGCCGCGCTGAGGCGGGTCATCTCGAGCTCCCCGCTGACGGCGTTGGTGAAGTCGCTCAGGCTGCGAAGGACGGCGGCTCGATCGCCGAGTGCCTGACGGTCGCGCCCCAGGGCGACGACCGTGGCGATCCGCCCGGCCAGCGTCGCCACCAGGTCGCGATCGGTGCGATCCAGGGGTGTGGTCGCCTCGACGTTGAGGATGCCCAGGAACTCACCATCGAAGAGGAGCGGAGCACAGATCTCGCTCCGAACCTCGTGGTAGACCGCGACGTAATCGGCGTCAAGGGTCACGTCCGGGACGAAGGCGACCTCGTGGCCGCGCATGACGCGCCCCACCACCCCCTCGCTGCCGTCGAAGGATTCGCGCGGATGCTCATAGCCGCGCTGCGCACCGAGCGTGATGCGATCGCCGTCCGTGCGGTAGATCGACACGTACGTGTAGTGGAACTGGTCGACCAGCACCCCCAGCGCCCCGTCGAGAATCTCATCCAGCGGACCGCCGGAGACGAGGAGCCGGCTGACCGCCTCCATGCCGCCGATCTGCCTGGATCGGCGCCGCTCAGAGACCATCGCAGAGCGGAGCTTGGCGGTCGTCTCCTCGACCGCGATCACCAGCCGGCGGGTTCCGACGGTGAGCAGGATGCTGACCCCGGCCAGTGTCAAACCGCGGAGCGCGACAGCTGCTCGAGACCCCGGGACCGTGAGCTCCGGGGCGAGGTAGATCAGGGCGGCTCCCACGCCCACGATGAGCGCTTGGCCCGTGCCGATGGCGGCGGCTCCGACCACGACCGGTATGTAGAGCGCGACCATTGGATGCGTGGGGCCACCGACGAGCTCCGCTATGGCAGCGACGTACAGGAAGGCGACCGCCAGCCGCAGAAATGACCAGCCGCGCCGTGTCAGCGGCCGGAAGCGGACGGGGATAGAGCCAAGGAGTCCCTGGAGGCCGATGAAGATCGGGCTCAGGATGGCGACGATCGGCAGATCACCAGGCTCCTGCGAGAAGAAGCCGACGGTCAGCGCGATCGGCGCGAGGGCGGCCGTGTACAGGATGAACGGGTCACGCAGGAGGCTGATGCGCGCGCGTCGACGGACGGTGTGGGTGGCGCGCGACCATGGGCCGGCCCGCCACGGGCGGGGCAGCAAGGGGGCGTCCGTCGATCGGGAGGCGGTTCCCATTTGCAGCAGACCGTATCGTTCTGGACCAGACCGCACCATCGCCCGTAAGTAACCCCGTACCGATGGAGCCGAATCGGTTATAGTTGATGCAGCAACTAAAATCGAGGGAGCCACCGATGCCAGCCGTGACCGCCGACCTTCTCACCCTCCCCCGCCTTTCGAGCGTCCCGCCGAGTAGCGTCGCGCGCCCAGTCCGAGGGATCGTTACCGCCATCCGAACCCTGGAGGGCGAGGGCTTCCCGGTCCGCCGGCCCTTCCCGGGGATCGATCTGTCCCTGGTCGACCCCTTCATCCTGCTCGACCAGATGGGGGCCGTCGAATATGCGCCCGGCGAGGCGAAGGGAGCTCCAGACCATCCCCACCGCGGCTTCGAGACGGTCACCTACATGCTCGACGGCGTGATCGAGCATCGCGACAGCATGGGCGGCGGCGGGCAGATCACCGATGGAGCGACCCAGTGGATGACCGCCGGCGCGGGCATCGTCCACTCGGAGATGCCGCCCGAATACCTGGTCCGCAGCGGTGGCCTCTTCCACGGCGTCCAGCTATGGGTCAACCTGCCGGCGCACCTCAAGTGGAGCCCACCGCGCTACCAGGACATCGTGCCTGACCGCGTGGCGCTCATCACGAACACGGATGGCTCGGCGCTGGTGCGCATCATCGCCGGCGAGCTCGACGGCCACGCGGGACCGGGCGTCACCTACACGCCGATCGCCTACGCCCACGCCACTCTGCACCCCGAGGCACGCCTCGAGGTGCCCTGGCGGGCCGATTTCAACGCCCTGGTCTATGTCCTTGGCGGGAGCGGACGGATCGGCGCCGAGCAGGCACCCATCCGTGAAGGCCAGCTCGCGATCCTGGGGCCGGGCGATCACCTGGCGATCCAGGCCGACCGCAAGCCCGAGGGCGCGTCACCGACCCTCGAGATCCTCCTGCTCGGCGGGCTGCCAATTCGCGAGCCGATCGCGCATTACGGCCCGTTCGTGATGAACACGCGCGAGGAGATCCTGCAGGCGGTCGCCGACTACCAGGCCGGACGCATGGGCACGATCCCGCCGGTCCACGGACTCACGGCGGGCTCGACCCCGTAGCCGTCGGCCCCTCAGGCCTTCGGCTTCTTCGGCTTCTTCGGCTTGGGTGGTCGCTTGGGTGTCTTGTCGGCCATCGGAGACCTCCTGACCGGAGTGTATGACGCCAGGCGGGTTGCGTGTCGCGTGCCGTTGCTGGATGTGTCGGCTACGATGCCGGCGCAGGCGGGAGTAGCTCAGTTGGCAGAGCGCCAGCCTTCCAAGCCTCTCGGCCTGTGCGCTGTGCTATCCCGAGTGGAGCCGCGAGCGTATCGCCCTTAGTTATGCGCTGTCGCTCCTGCGTGACGATAGCCACGCGGCCACGGAGCGCCAGGCCGCTGAATCTGCCGCCAGGCCCTTCCCCGTAGCACGTACCGCGCACTACCTTACCCAGGCCTGATCGGCAAGGAAGCCGGCAGCAACACTGAACTGGTAGTTGCGAAGCCGTGCCGAGACGAAGTCGCTGCCGTAGTTGACCGCGGGCGCCCACAGGACGAGGTCGGTAACCCTCCGATCGACCTCGGCCCAGCCGACTGGAGAGTGGACTGGAAGACACGTCCTGGTCTCCGTCCAGTCCTGTGGGGTGCTCATGCCGGCAGCGGGCTGGGATGTGCTTTTCGCTCAGGGACCCCGATGCAGCCCTTGCAGGTTAAGTATCCGCCCCCTGCGACTGGTAGAAGCGGCGGTCGCTGCGGGCGCGCGCGAGGCGGCAATGGTCGGTGCCGACACCGCAACAGAAGGCCCGTGAGCGCCTATTGAAATCAGTGCTGAGGGTCGTCAGACTCGCCGAGTGCCTGGGCGCCGGACCGAACGCTTCCTGACCACCGTCCTCTTCACGGACATCGTCGGCTCCACGGAAGTGGCCGCCGAACTCGGTGATCGCGGCTGGCGCGACCTCGTGCAGGAACACCACCGGCTGATCCGCGCAGCCCTGCGCCGCCACGATGGCAGGGAGGTAGACACTGCAGGGGACGGCTTCTTCGCCAACTTTGACGCTCCCGCGGCTGCCGCCGAATGCGCACTGGAAGCCGCCGAGGCGGTCCAGGTGCTCGGGATCCAGATTCGGGCGGGTCTCCATGTCGGCGAGGTCGAGCAGATCGGGGCCAAGGTCGGCGGGATCGCGGTTCCGACCGCGGCGCGGATCATGGCTGCCGCCGGCGGGAGCGAGATCCTGGTATCAGGGACGGTCCGCGATCTGGCCGCCGGCTCCGGACTCCGCTTCGAGGATCGGGGCGAGCGCGAGCTGAAAGGGATCCCGGGGACCTGGCGGCTCTACGCCGTGAGGCGAGCTGCGAGCGCACCGGCTGCAGAGGCGAGCCCCACGGATCCAGACGCCGTGGAAGACCGAGCTGCTCGTCGCGCGGCTGCCGTGCGCCGATCGCAGGCGCGCCCGTTCTGGGAGCGCAACCCACGCCTGACGGCGGTCGTTGCGGTCAGTCTGGCATTGGCCGTCGGAGTTGCAGGCGCAGTGGCGTGGAGCCCGTGGCGGCCAAAGGCGCTGGCAGGCGTGCCCGAAGACTCGCTTGGCATCATCGCCCCGAGCCGCAACGAGATCGTCGCCGAGACGAAGCTGGGCGACCAGCCGGCAGGCATCGCGGTCGGGGAAGGTGCCGTCTGGGTGACGAACGCCGGGTCGAACACCGTGTTGCGCATCGATCCGAACACGCACGCCGTGGTCGACCGCATCGACGTGGGCCTGAGCCCTGCCGGGATTGCGATTGGGGGTGGGTCGATCTGGGTCGCTGACAGTGGAGCGCGGACCGTGACTCGCATCAACGAAGCCACTGCCAAGGTCGTTGCAACCATCGCCGTCGGGAACGGACCAACCGCCGTTGCCTTCGCGGACGACGCGGTCTGGGTGACGAATGCCGGCGATGGGACGCTCACGAGGATCGACGCGACGTCGGGGGAGCCGGCACCCCCAGTTAGCGTAGGTTCCAGCCCCAACGCCATCGCGGTCGAGAGCACCGGCATCTGGGTCGCCAGCCAGGACGGCGCGACCGTCGCCCATCTCGACCGGGCGAGTGGCGCTCTGCTTGCCGCTCCCATCCCAGTTGGGTCGCGACCCAGCGCCATCGTCACAGCGGGCGGATCGGTATGGGTGGCGAACGCTGGGGACGGCTCCGTATCTCGAATCGACCCTGGCCAGGACCGCGTCATCGGGGTGATCAATGTCGGCGGCGCACCCAACGCCCTCGCGGTCGACGGAACGACGATGTGGGTCGCCGATGGCACCGGCGCGGTGCTGCGCGTCGATGTCGCCAATTCGTCTGCGCCGCCGGTTCGCATCGCCACCGGCAGCGCTCCCCAGGCGATCGCGCTCGTGAATGGCGAGATCTGGTTTGCGTCTCGAGCCTCGGCTGCGAGCCATCGCGGCGGCACGCTCAGGGTCGTTAGCCGCGACCCTGAGTCCCTCGACCCGAATTCATACGGCGCCCCGCAATTCCAGTCGCTGATCGGAGACACGTTGGTGGGCTATCGGCGCATCGGCGGCATCGCCGGAAGCCAGCTCGTCCCCCATCTGGCCACCTCGATTCCAAAGCCAACCGATGGAGGGCTCACCTACGCCTTCCATCTCCGAGCGGGCATCCTCTACTCGGATGGCACGCCTCTGAGGCCGAGCGACTTCGTGTTCGCCCTGGAACGAGTCTTCCAGGTCGGCGACCTTGACATACCTAGCTTCGGGGCGACCCTGTATGGCGGACTCGTCGGAGCCGATGCATGCCAGCCTGCGCCAGTGAAGCGCTGCGACCTCTCGAGGGGCGTGGTGGCCGACGACGCGGCGCAGACCGTCACCTTCCACCTCTCCGAGCCCGATCCTGATCTCCTCTTCAAGCTCAGCCTGACGTTTGCCCATCCGATGCGTCCCGGCTCGGTCCCTGCCGATTCATTCGCCACCGAGCCATATCCGACGACCGGCCCCTACCAGATCGCTTCGGTTACGCCCGACACGACGCGGCTGGTTCGCAATCCCCATTTCCGTGCGTGGGATCCCCAGGTCCGGCCTGACGGGTTCGTCGACGAGGTCATCTGGACCTCCGGATTAGATGCGGACGCCCAGGTGAAGGTGGTCGAGTCCGGGGCGGCCGACTACATGCTCGAACAGATCCCCGCCGACGCATTCACGGAGCTGGAAATGCAGTTCACGCCGCAGCTGCACCTGGCGCTCCAGTCAACGACCTTTCTCTTTATGAATACGATCCTGCCCCCATTCGACAACCTCGGCGTGCGCCAGGCGGTGAGCTTGGCCATCGACCGTTCAGCCTTAGCCGAACTGCGCGGCGGCACGGGAGCGACGCGCTTGACCTGCCAAGTCCTGCCCCCGAACTCCCCTGGCTATGAGCCATACTGCCCATATACCTTGGATCCGGCGCCCGGTGGCCGCGGGCCCTGGACGGCGCCGGACCTCGCGGCGGCACGGGAACTCGTCGCTGACTCAGGCGCAGCCGACACCCCAATTGTGGTCGGCCCGTTCACGCCGCGACTGACACCCCTCGCGGGCTACGTGGTGGACGTGCTGCGCGACATTGGGTTCCGCGACGTCACGGAGGAGGACGCGACGGAAGGCTCCCAAGTGTACGAGGCCATCTTCGGGGACAAGCGCATCCAGATGGGCGCGTTCGAGTTCATGCAGGACTTCCCCGGTCCGGACACCTTCTTTGCCGGCTTCACCTGCGACGGGGCCGATGGCTTGACGAACTACTGTGACCCCGCTCTCGACGATCTCGTCGGCCAGGCTCGCGACCTGCAGACGACTGATGCGCCCGCCGCCGCGCGGAAATGGGCCGAAGTGGACCGCATGGTGACCGATCTGGTGCTGTGGTGCCCTCTCGTCAACGAGGGCAGCGACTTCATATCTGCCCGCGTGGGCAACTACCAGTACAACCTCGCGTATGGCATGCTCCTCGATCAGGCTTGGGTGCAGTAGGTCAGCGCCCGACGCGGCGTACCCGTCCGAGACGGAGTCGCCATCACATGCCATCCTGCGGGCCAAAAGGGGGGTCGAATCCGGGGCCGCAGTTTGCGAGGCAAGGGACTTGAATGGCGTGCTTTTCATCCGACCCATTGCCGGCGGCCAATAGCCTCAGAATCGGTCATCGCCTTCTCCACCATGCGGTTCGTTCCAGTGAAAGAAAGCTCGGCTTCCGGAGTAAGCGCCGAGCCGCCAAAAAGACATTAGGTTTGTCGCGGAGTAGTTCGTGAAGGTCGTTACCCGACGGCGAGCGGCCCGTCAGACTTATGAGCTGTGCGAACGCTGCGCTTGGCTCGATTCCTGAGCTCGGATGCACGAGCGTTGTGTTACGGGTCGACCGTCAGGGAGTGTCCACGGCCCTCAGTTATGATGTCTACGCGCGCTCAATTTCGGGCGGGAGTAGCTCAGTTGGCAGAGCGTCAGCCTTCCAAGCTGAATGTCGCGGGTTCGATCCCCGTCTCCCGCTCCACACCCTCATTTCTGAGCGTGAGGCGACACGATAACTGAAGCGGGTGGGCGACTCGGGCCGCGCCGCTGACCACCCGATCTGACGCCACAACGCTCCAGCCAGACAGCGAGCTCGAAGGTTCCCTTCTTCCAGATGGCCTTCAGTCCGCTACCCTCATGCTTCCAGCGTGGTGTAGGAGCGGCCCTGGTGATCTGCTCAAATTGCGGAACCGAGAACGAGGCGCAACGCAAGTTCTGCACCGAGTGCGCGACGCCATTAGCCGCTGCCTGCCCGAACTGCGGTACGACCAACCCGCCAACGGCGAAATTCTGCGGCGAGTGCGCGACCCCGCTGGAAGGCGTAGCCCGGCCAGCTGAACCCATCTCGGCCCCCGTGGCCGAGCGGCGGCTGGTCAGCGTCCTCTTCGCCGACCTCGTTGGCTTCACCCCCTTCGCCGAGGAGCGCGATGCGGAGGACGTGCGCGAGACGCTCACCCGCTACTTCGAACTGGCCTCCGAAGTGCTGACGCGATATGGGGGAACGGTCGAGAAGTTCATCGGTGATGCGGTGATGGCTGTGTGGGGAGCGCCTGTTTCGCATGAGGACGACGCGGAGCGCGCGGTGCGAGCCGCTCTCGAGCTAGTCGACGCAGTCCACAGCCTGGGCTCAGGTATCCAGGCCAGAGCAGCGGTCCTCACCGGGGAAGCAGCCGTCACGCTGGGCGCAACGAATCAGGGCATGGTCGCCGGCGACTTGGTCAACACCGCCTCCCGCCTGCAATCGGTCGCCCCGCCAGGCGACGTCCTCGTCGGTGAGGCGACCCAGCGCGCCGCCAGCAAGGCGATTGTCTTCGAGGAAGCCGGCGAGCAAGGCTTGAAGGGCAAGACAAGTCCGGTCCCCGCTTGGCGCGCCCTGCGGGTCGTGGCCGAGGTCGGCGGACGGAACCGCAGCGAGGGACTCGAGGCGCCGTTCGTCGGCCGCAACGAGGAGTTCAGACTCCTGAAAGAGCTCTTCCACGCGACGGATCGCGAGAAGCGGGCCCGACTCGTGTCGGTCATCGGTCCGGCGGGGATAGGCAAGAGCCGATTGGCCTGGGAGTTCCTCAAGTACCTCGACGGGATCGTGGGCAACGTCTGGTGGCACAACGGCCGCAGCCCCGCCTACGGCGAGGGGATCACGTTCTGGGCCCTGGGGGAGATGGTGCGGGGACGTTGCGGGCTCGCGGAGACGGACGACGAGGTGGCGACAAGAGCCAAGGTGGGAACAGTCTTGGCTGAACACGTCCCTGACCCGGCAGAGCGGAGCTGGATAGAGCCGGCACTGCTGGCCCTGCTGGGCATTGGATCGGGTAGCGGCTCCGAGCAGCTCTTCGCCGCCTGGCGCACCTTCTTCGAACGACTTGGTGCCTCCGGCCCCGTCGTGCTTGCCTTTGAGGACCTGCACTGGGCCGATAGCGGAACCCTCGATTTCATCGACCACCTGCTCGAATGGAGCAAGGGCCACCCCATCTACCTCGTCACCCTGGCCCGGCCCGAGCTGATCGAGAAGCGCCCGGACTGGGGAGCGGGCAAGCGCAACTTCGCCTCGATCTACCTCGAGCCCCTTCCGGAAGCGGCCATGCGCGAGCTCTTGCGCGGCCTCGTTCCCGGCCTCCCCGAAGCGGCGAGCCGGGCGATTGTTGCGCGCGCCGACGGAATGCCGCTCTACGCGGTCGAGACGATTCGGATGCTCGTCACCGACGGCCGGCTGACGGAAGAAGGGGGCGTGTACCTCCCCGTCGGCGATCTGACTGCGCTGGCGGTGCCCGAATCGTTGACCGCGCTCATCGCCTCGAGGCTCGACAGCCTCGATCCGGCCGACCGGACGCTGGTCCAGGATGCCGCCGTCCTGGGACAGAGTTTCACCCTCGAGGCGCTGTCCGCCGTCAGCGGCACGGACGTCGTCGAGCTCGAGCCTCGTCTGCGGGGGCTGGTGCGGCGCGAGCTACTGACCGCCGAGGTCGATCCCCGCTCACCTGAGCGCGGCCAGTACACCTTCGTCCAGGCGCTCATCCGAGAGGTCGCCTACAACACGTTCGCCAAGAAAGATCGGAAGCTTCGCCACCTCGCCGCGGCCCGCTTCTTCGAGCAGCTCGGATCGGACGAGCTTGCGGGCGCCCTGGCCGGCCACTACCTGGCGGCGTATGCCAACGCACAGGAAGGACCGGAGGCCGAAGCCCTGGCCGTACAGGCGCGGATTGCGCTGAAGGGCGCGGCCGAACGCGCGGCCTCCCTGGGGGCCCACGACCAGGCCATCGCCTTCCTCGAGCAGGCGCTGACCGTGACCACCGATCCCACCGATGAGGCTGATCTCCTCGAGCGTGCCGGCGAGTCTGCCGCCGTGGGGGCCCGCTATGGGCGGGCCGAGGTCTTCCTGCGACGTGCGCTGGCTCTCCACCGAGAACGAAGCGATCGCGTTGCAACCGCCCGGGCCAGCGCCTCCCTGGGAACGGCGCTGATATTCGGTCAACAGATGGAGGCGGCGCTCGAGCTGCTGGTGCCGGCTTCGGCAGAATTCGCGGACCTGTTCCCGGATCGTGCCGTCGTCCGGCTCGACGGCATGCTCGCCCGCGCGTATGTCGAGAACGAGGAGCCCCGCCTGGGTATGGAGATCGCCGAGCGGGTCCTGGAGGCCGCCGAACACGGCGACCTGGGGGAAATCCTGGCCGGGGCGCTGTTAACGAAGGGAATGGCGCTCGGCGGTCTCGGGCGCCGGCGCGAGGGGATCGGCGTCATCAGGGCGGGCGAGCAGCTCGCGCGTGACAACCAGCTGGACGACATGCTGATGCTTGCTCTTGGCCGCCGGGGCTTTCTGCAGGGCGACATTGATGTGGTTGGTGGGCTGGACGCCTACCGCGAAGGTCTTGCCATGGCTCGCCGAGTCGGCAGCCGCATCGCACTGCTGCACTTCATCAACAATCTCGGGTACACCGCCTTCCTGGCCGGCGACTGGGACGAAGCGCTGGAACAGCTCGACGGACAGCTGGCCGAAGACCTCGAACGCGTCGACCGCATCGCATTGCTGAGCAACTCGGTCATCGTCCACGCGTGTCGCGGCGAGGACGTCACGCAGGAGCTTGCAGAGCTTCAGCGCCTGATGGGCGAGGATCCGCTGCGTGCATCGGCGCCGCCGGTCGATGACGCGATGGCGAATGCGGCCCTGGCAAACGGACGGCTCGGCGATGCCCGCACGGCCTGGCGGCACCTGGCAGATCAGGACGCGGTCAACGCCCCGGAGTTCAGGTATCGGGCCGCGCGACCCGCCATGTGGGACGGCGACGTCGAAGCTGCGCGGACTGATCTCGCCGCGCTCGATGCCACAGGCGTCCACGGCTCCGTAGTGGAGCTGCGTCGAATGACGATTCGTGCGGGCCTGACCGCCCTGGAAGGTCGCACGGCGGATGCCCTCGCGCTGTACCGGGGTGCGCTCCGAGGTTGGCGCGACCTCGGACTCACCTGGGACGAGGCGCTGACCGGGATCGATATGGCGACCCTGCTCGAGCCGTCCGACCCTGAGGTCAGCACGGTCGCGGAGTCGTCCCGCCAGACCCTCATTCGGCTCGGCGCGAAGCCGTTCCTGCAGCGACTGGACGCGGCATTGGCCCGCTCGACATCGGCCGAATCACCCAGCACCGGGGCAAGGGAACCGACCGAAAGCCGGTCCGCGACCCCCTCGTGACCACACGATAACTGGACACGGTTCGCTCCGGCCTCCACGCACGGTGCCACAACGCTCAGACGTATCAGCCTTCCAATCTGAATGTCGCGAGTTCGAACCTCGTCTCCCGCTCCAAACCTCAATTCTGAACGTGACACGACACGATAACTGACAGGCAGCGACACCAGTCAGGCTGCTACATGTTTCGCTCAGGCTTCTACGCTCAGTGCCACAGCGGTGAGACGTCCCGGCTTTCCAAGATCGTGGTCATCGGTACCGCGGGCCACCCGCGTGTCGACCTCGATGCCTTCGTTCGGCTTTACCTGCTGTAGCCCGGTGCGCCGCGTCCGGCCATTCGCTGCCGCATTTCGGTCCGGTACTCTATCGCCTGCTTCTCGTGCGGTGCGGGGCAGTTGTCGCCAGTTGACGCTGAGAAGCATACTGGTGCAGGCTGGCGGTATCGGGTTCCGGCTACGGTTTTCGCCCCAGGGGAGATCCTTCATCATGCGCACATCCCGCCGATTGGCAATCGTCATTTCGCTGCTCGCGACCTTCTCGCTCACGTTCCCGGCGCTGACGGCTGCCGATCACTCGTGGGGCGGCTACCACTGGGCGCGCACTGCTAACCCGTTTACGCTCCAGCTCGGCGACAACGTCGGCACCACGTGGGATGGCTACCTCACGACCGCTTCGAGCGACTGGAGCAGCACCTCCTACGACGGCAAGACCGATTCGTTCGGGAAGGTCGTGCTCAACCCGCTGCGCACCTCGGTCGTGACCGGCGCAGCGAAGCGCAACTGCCGTCCCACGACCGGGCGGGTCGAGGTCTGCAACGGCTCGTACGGCAACAACGGCTGGCTCGGCCTGGCGTCAATCTGGCTAAACAGCTCGGGCCACATCACGCAAGGCACCGCGAAGTTCAACGACACCTACTTCAATTTGTCGGCCTACAACAACCCGAACGAGAAGCAGCACGTCGTCTGCCAGGAGATCGGGCACACCTTCGGCCTCGATCACCAGAGCACCTCCGGCGCCGACCTCAATACGTGCATGGACTACTTCTCCAACACCGGCTCGAATGCGACGAACACCGACAGCACCCACCCGAACCTCCACGACTACGGTGAGCTGACGTACATCTACTCGCATCTAGAGACCTACGCGACCGTAAAGGCGACGGCACCGACCAAGGCCGGGCCCGCGCAGGCCCCTGGCTTCGCCGGCGACGGCACGCCGATCGGAGCGAGCCCGGCGCGTGGCATCGCGTACGTGACGGACTTCGGCGGCGGGAACGTGGTGATCACCTTCGTCATCTGGGCCGAATGACCAACCGCTGACCTCGGGGCGGCGGCGTGAATCTTCGCCGCCGTCCGTTGTTGCTTACCTGATGGTCGCAATGGGCGACACCAGACAGATGAGTTCCGCCTGCCCAGGAATCCAGGCGCTTACCTCGACCCTCCCGCGTTGCCGCCAGAATGAGCATGGACCGGACGATACGGGCCCAAGTCTCGTTGGCGTGGGGTCCCTCCGAGCCATTTCCTGACGTGTCCCGATCCGGTACCCTCAGCGACCTTAGTAGCGGGGATGTCCCCGTGATCTGCTCGAACTGCGGAACTGAGAACGAGGCGGGGCGCAAGTTCTGCGACGCCTGCGGCACGAGCCTGGCGCTCGGCTGCCCGAACTGCGGCGCCGACAATCGGGCAAGCGCCCGGTTCTGCGCCGATTGTGGCCAGTCATTATCGAGCGGCTACGCTTCAGCCGCGCCCAGCCGGAGAGCCGGCGCCAGCCCCCGCGAACTCCTCCGCCATCCGTGGCTTGCGGCTCGGTTCACGTCGGCGGAAAATGGAGGCGTCGCCGCACCCTGCGGACGACACGATAACTGGACGTGTCTTGCTCAGGCCCCCGCGCTCGGTGCCACAGCGTTCAGGCGTCCCGGCCTTCCAAGCTGAATGTCGCGGGTTCGATCCCCGTCTCCCGCTCCAATCCTCCCTTATCCGCGTTCCGCGAGACCGCTCGGCAGAGGCGCTCCCCGCCGCGGGTTGTCAGCCACCGCTGCTAGAACCGCCTTCACTTCGAACGGCGCCAGCCCCGGGTGCTTCGAGAGGATGAGCGCCACCATGCCGGCAACATGGGGTGCTGCAAAGCTGTTCCCGGTGGCGACCGTCGAACCGCCATCCTTCCAGGCGATCGGAACATCGACGCCCCAGGCACCGAACTCGACCGGCGGTGCCGGATTGTAGTAGAGGCGCCACGGGTCGGGTTCGCCATGAGCGGCCACCGAGAAGACGGATGAGAAGAGCGATGGATAGCTCTCCGCGGGCACATTGTTGGCGGCGCTGACGAGGACCGTGCCCTTGAAGTAGGCACGATCCACCAGATCGTGAAAGACCGGAAAGAGGGCCTCGCTCTTCGACGAGAGGCTGAGGTTGAGCACATCGATGCCGTGGTCGATCGCCCATTCCAGGCCGGCCGCGAAGGCCGTGCCCTTCCCGCGCAGATCGGCGCCCAGGACCCGGATCGAAACGAGCTCCACGTCGGGCGCGAGCCCGAGGATGATCCCGCCGCAGGCGGTTGCATGACCGTAGAGGTCCCCACTCTCGTCCGGGACAATGCGGGGATCTCCGTCGAGGAGCTCGACCGCCACGCTCTGCACCACCCGGCCAGCGAGACGGGGATGATCGGTCTCGAGGCCGCTGTCGACGATCCCTACCCGCACGCCAGCGCCCGTGGAGCCGCCCCACGCCCAGTCTCGTGAGATGCCCCGCAGCCGCATGCGCCGAGCGAGGCCAGAAATATTGCTGAAGGGCTCCGACCACGCCAGGTCGAGGCCACTCACGCTCGTCGACGCGCTCGTTGCGCGTGTCGCGCCACCACTTCGAGGATATCGCCTACGAGCGTGAGATCGCGCTCACCCAGGCCGCGCAGCGACGCAACGTGGTCGACCAACCGCCAGAAAGGGGACTCCGGATGGTCGTCGAGCGTGCGCGTCACGTCCGAGACCAAGGCCTCGATGTGCGCATCGGTCATCGCTCCGTCTGCCATCTCGCGAAGGACCTCACCCAGCAGGCGCCCGGTGTCGCGCTGCACGCGCGTGGCGGTAATGGCGGTCGTCGCCTGGCTGGCGAAGATGGCGAGCAGCTCCATGTCACGCAACGAGAAGCTCGGCGAGCTGCGCTTGTCGAGGACCTGGAGCACCCCCACCGATCCCTCGTCGTCGAGGAGTGGGACCGCAGCGACGGAACGAGGGACATAGCCGGTGCGCTCGGCAGCCTTGAGGTCGAAGCGCGGATCGGAGCCGACATCGGTCAGCGCGAGCGCCTGCCCTGTCGAGAAGACGAAGCCCGCAATGCCTTCGGTCGGCTTTACCTGGAGGCCGACCGCGCCGGCACCGTGAGCGCCGGCGGCGACACGAAATTCGAGCCGATCGGGGTCGGGCTCGAAGAGAGCGATCGAGGACGCCTCTGCGTCGAAGAGGCTTGCCGTGGCGTCCACGATGGATTGCAGGAGACGTTGCTCAACGCCTCCCTGCAGGCGGCGGGCAACAGAGGACCGCCGCCCCACCGCCCTGAGGGCAGTGAGTGCGGCGGTCAGATCGTCATCGACGACCACTTCAGCCAGGAAGCTTGGCCCGATGGCCCTCGGTGTCGTCGTCGTCGGCCGCGCCAGGAAGCTTGGCCCGATGGCCCTCGGTGTCGTCGTCGTCGGCCGCGCCAGGAAGCTTGGCCCGGTGGCCTTCAGTGTCGTCGGCCGCGCCAGGAAGCTTGGCCCGATGGCCCTCAGTGTCGTCGGCCGCGCCAGGAAGCTTGGCCCGATGGCCCTCAGTGTCGTCGGCCGCGCCAGGAAGCTTGGCCCGATGGCCCTCGGTGTCCTTGGGATCGTTCTGGTCTGACATTCCGGTGAACCTCTCTCGTTCTGTTGGTCGATCGCGCTCATCTTACTGGCGAGCGTCGTTGATCCCCACGATACGTCCCAGCCTCGCGGGTGAGAAGCCCCTTCCCGACCTGGTTCGTGTCGAATTGCCGACAATCGGGCTCATCGCTCAGCGCGTTCCGCAAGCGCGTCGAGATCGTGGATGACAAGCGTGTCGCGCTCGATGAGCACCAGACCGTCCTCCACGAGGCGGCTGAGCAGCTTGTTCACACTCTGCCGAGTGCCACCGATCATCGCGGCGAGGTCGGACTGGGTGAACGGCCAGTCGAGGCGCACCTCGCCGCCGGCGCTGGGATCGCGGTCTCGGGACAGGCGCACGAGGCGCATGGCCAGCCGTCCGGCGAGGTCCAGGAAATGAAGCTCCTCGACCTGCCCCGTCAGGCGGCGCAACTCCGCAGCCAACCCGGACAGGAGCGCCATTCGGAGTCCTCGATCATCGTCGAGCAGCTGCTCGAATGGCGCGCGCGCGAGGCTCATGGTGTCGACCGGCTCGACAGCAGTGGCCGTGGCGGAATGCGGCGCGCCGTCGAGGAGCGCAAGCTCGCCGAAGAAGTCGCCCGGCCGAAGAGTGGCGATGATCGCTTCCTCGCCATCCGGCGAGGGCAGGACGATCTTCACGGCCCCGGTGGCCACCACGTGAAGCGAGTCGCCTGGATCGCCCTGGTGAAAGATGACCTCGTTACGCCTGAATCGGCGCCGGATCATGGCTCCCGCCAAGACACGCAGTCCCGCGGGCTGCACGTGGGAAAAGAGAGCGCACTGCTCCAGGCTATGGACCGCGAATTCCTCGTCCCGCACTTCAAACCCCAAGACTGGACCGTTGGCTGGCACGAGCACCATGCCGCGCCCGGTGGCGCCATGTCAATGCAAGCTGGATGTCGCGGGTTCGGCCAGTCGTATTTTCGCGAAAGGCAAGGTCCTAGGGCTGCACGACGTACAACCCCAACACCATATCGCTGGCGTAGATCCTCCCGTCAGTTCCGAAGTAGGCGCCCCACACCATCCGCTGACGGGATATGAAGCACTCGCGCTGCCTGCAGGCGTCAGCTCGACTCCCGTTCGGAAGGAAGAAGGCCGATTCAACCGGGTTCGACTTGTCTGACGTGTCGATAAGGCGAATCCCCATCGTGTAATTCGCGACGAGCAGCTCGTTCTCGCCGCGGCGATCCAGGTTGTGCGCGTCGTAGTTGAAGAACTGCCGGACGAAGGCCCCGAACGGACCATGTCCTGGATGCTCGTGCCGGAAGTAGCCGTTGAACCCGTGCACCGCGGCGGCGTCGACCTGGTGGCCTTGGACGGACCAGAATCCGACCTCTTGGGGGGTGCAGTAGCTGAGCCCGTCGCACGTGCTCGTGTCAAGGATGTGAACACCACCGGGGTCGCCGACCCCTTTCTCATCTTCCAGGTACGTCCAGTCGCCGCTCGGCGTCGGCTTTGCGTCGTGGGCACAGCATTTCCCGTCGGTTGGAGCGTCATAGTCGAATGCGCCAACCTCCACCGGCGCTGCCGGGTCGGTCACATCCACGATCCGCAGCCCGCTGTCCCAGAAGGCGACATAGTCGAGCACCCGTCCGCTATCGGGATGGCGCTGGATATGCGCGTCATGGGCGAAGTTGAAGGTCTGGCAGTCTTCGTCGGATGGGACGCAGCCGATCCCTTCGATGGAGCCGTACTGCGAGAGGATGACGCCGGTGTCGATATCGGCGATCGTGACGAACAGGTCGCTCTCGGCGCCGTTCATGTACACGTACGGCCGCCCGCTGTCGACCTCCGGGTCGAGCTGGGCAGTGTGAACTGGCGCCGATGCGATCCGGTTGTAGAGCGCGGGGTGGAAGGGATCAGTCCCGATGTCGTAGATGCTGACGCCGCTGAATCCGCCCTCGAAGGACTGGTGGCTTACCGCGAGGTAATGACCCTGCACGTCGACATCGGCCGAGTCGGAAGGCGTGCCCGGGACGATCTCGGTCGACAGCGTGTCAGTCAGAACCGGTTTTGCTGGGTCGCTGACGTCAATCACCGCGACTCCCTGAGTGTCGAACGATCCGAGGTAGGCGACATGACGCTGGGCATCAATCGCCACGTTTGACCAGTTGCCGTTGGGCCACGGCTGCAAGCTGCCCACCAGTGTCATCGACATCCCCGCCGCGACGGGAGCCGTTGAAACGATCAGACTGCTCAATACGGCGCCAAGTAGGGCGAACCTCTGCCTGGACGCGGGCATGATGCCTCCCAATTCGTGAATGGGCTATGTACACCTCCCACCTTGTGGCGTCAAGGCGCTCGCCGCGGTCGGCCTGGGTCGTCGTCTACTCCGCTATTGACACGAGTCATATATTCACAATATGACTCGTATCACCGACAGTTCCACGCGCTCCTACCGCAGCCCGCTCCGAGCGCAGCAGGCCGAGGAGACCCGGGCACGCCTTCTCGATGCCACCGTGCGGGTGATGGCCGGCGGCCTCGCCTTCGTGTCCATCCCTCTTGTCGCGCGCGAGGCGGGCGTGTCCGTCCCAACGGTCTACCGTCACTTCGCGACGAAGCGCGACCTTCTCGGGGCGGTGTACGCACACGTTGTGCGCAGTGCGGGCCTCGACGAACTTGTCATTCCTCGGTCGATGGACGAGCTCCTGGGAGGCATGCGAGCGTATTTCGAGCGCACCGACTCGCTCGGCGACCTCGCCCGGGCTGCAATGGCCAGCCCGGCGGCTGAGGACACAAGGCGGATCAACATGCCGGATCGGGTGGCGATGTTCCGTCGCCTCGCAGACACGATCGAGCCGAAGCCATCCAGAGCGGATCGTGATCGGATCGCGCGCCTGCTGGTGATCCTGACCGCGTCATCGTCCCTGCGCCTCTGGCGCGATCAACTCGGTTCGTCGGTCGAAGAGGCGGCCGATGACGTGGGCTGGGTGGTCCGCGCTGCAAGCGCCTTGGCAACCTCGAGGAACCGATCATGAACGCGACTGCCACACGCCCGGCAACGGTCCGCAGCCTTGCGGACGTGCGCATGGCCGATCTCGCCGAGGTCGGCGGCAAGGCAGCCAACCTGGGGGAGCTGATCGCGGCGGGCGTCCGCGTGCCAGAAGGGGTCGTCCTGACCGCCGGCATCACTGACATGGCGGCGGAGGACCGCGAATCGCTGATCCGCGCCGGTGTGGCGGAAATCGGCCCCGGCCCATTTGCAGTCCGGTCGAGCGGGATAGCCGAGGATGGCGCTGACCGATCCTTTGCGGGCATGTACGAATCCGTGCTGGACGTCTCCGCGGACGATCTTCCGGCGGCGGTGGAAGGCTGTCTGGCGAGCGCTCGCGATGGTCGCCTCGCGGAGTACGAGTCTGCGGGTGGCGGCCGCATGGCGGTGATTGTCCAGCGCATGGTCGCACCGGCCGCTGCCGGCGTGGCCCTGACCGCGGATCCAATCAACGGCGATCGCGGTAGCTGCGTCGTAACCGCCGCCCGCGGCTTGGGGGAGCGGCTGGTCTCCGGCATGGCCATGGGCGACGAGTGGGCCGTGCGCGGAACTGTCGCCACCGCTCGCCGTCAGCCCGAGCACGCCATCGATCGTCGACAAGCCAGGCAAGTGGCCGGCGAAGCTCGACGGATCGCGGATGCCCGCGGGACCCCGCAGGACATCGAGTGGGCGATCGATGGCGAGGGCACGCTCTGGATCGTCCAGGCCAGGCCCATGACCGCGCTGCCGCCCGACGTGTCGTGGAAATCGCCTGCGCCCGGGGCCTACACGCGGATGTTTCGATTCGGCGAGTGGATCGGCGAGCCGGTCACCCCGCTCTTCGAGTCCTGGCTGCTGACGGCCATGGAGGACCGCATGCACGCCCTCTTCCGGGAGTTGATCGGACAGATCGCACCCCGCCCGTACCACGTCGTCGTGAACGGCTGGTACTTCTACTCGATCAACTTCATCTCGGGCGGCGCCTTCCGCCGCAGCCTGCCCGGCATGCTGGTGAAGGCCGTTCGCCACCCGCGTCACATCGCCGGGATCTTTCCCCCCACCGTGCGCTACAGCGTTCCGGTCACCGAGCGCATGTGGCGCGACGACATCCAGCCGCGCTACCGGGCCGCGGTGGCCGATGCCGGAGCCCGCGTAGACGCGCTGCCATTCGCCGAGCTGCCATCGCTGATCGACGAGCTGGCCGAGCTCGCCGGCGAGTACTTCACCTCCATCGCGGCCTTGAGCGGCGCGGCATACAAGCTGGAGATGAACCTCGCGCAGTTCTATCGGCGCCACCTCGCTCGCTCGCTCGGCGACAGCCACCTGCCACTCCTCTCCGGGTTCGCAGCGCCGGCCGATCGAAAGCGAGACGCCATCGTGTCGCTCGATTGGTGGCATGCGCCCGTGTCACCCGAGGCGGCGGCGGCCCCGAATCACGACCGCGTTGTCGAAGCCAGAGAAGCGGCCGAAGCTGCGGCGTTCGCGGCATTGGCCTCGTCGCGACGCCGCCTGCGAGCCTTCCGCCGCCTCCTGGCCGATGCCCAGCACATCGTCCCCATACGGGAAGAGCAGACGGAGGAGCTGACGATCGCATGGCCGGTCATGCGTCGGGCGGTACTCCGGATCGGCGACGCGCTGGCGAAGCGCGGGGCGATTGCCGAGCTGGACGACGTCTTCTTCCTCACGCGTGCCGAGGCCCTCGCTGCGCTCGACGGGGCGCAACTGGCGCCGATCGTCGACATTCCAGGCCGCCGGTCACTTCGGGCAGAGCAGGCCCGCCTCGTCGCACCGCGGCAGGTCGGCCGAGTGAACCCGATGCTCCAGCGGTTGTGGGACAGCTTCCCCCAACTCATCGGTGCCGTTCCCTCGGACGATGCTCTCGTATCCGGCGTGCCGGCCTCGCCAGGCCGGGCGACTGGCCTGGTTCGGGTGATCCGCGGTCCTGAGGAGTTCCACCTGCTGCAATCCGGCGAGATCCTCGTCGCCCCGCTCACCGCGCCGGCCTGGACCCCGCTCTTCACGCGAGCAGCGGCCGTCGTGACGGACGTGGGGAGCGCCGCGGCGCACGCCTCGATCATCGCTCGTGAGTACGGGATCCCAGCGGTCGTCGGCTGCGGTGATGCAACAGCGCGCCTTCAAACGGGGATGCGCGTCACTGTCGATGGCAGCACAGGGAACATCGAACCGGCGCTGGTGCGGGGATGACGACGGCGCTCACCCCGAGCCGGGCTTGTGCTCATTCGTCGGGTCGCCAGCCCGCTCTGGCTCCGGGTTGGAATCGCGGCCAGCCTCGAGGTCCGGGGCCGGCAAGCCAGTCCTCGTCACCCTCATGCCCTGGGAGATCGACGGTGCCCGGTATCTGATGTCGCAATACGGGGAATCGGACTGGGTTCGGAACCTTCGAGCGGCAGGTCGCGGCGAGTTCCGCCGCAGAGGTAGCACCGAGGTCATCACCGCGATCGAGGTCGACGGCGACGAGCGCGACCGTGTCATCACCATGTTCCTGACGCGGACGCCGAAACCCTTCCGGCGGGACTTCGACCGGCGCCCGGGCGCAACCGATCATCCAATCTTCAGGCTGGAGCCGATCACCTAGGGCGCCGTGCACCGGTCGGGCGACCGATGGCCATACAATCGCAGGCCGATGGACGCCGTGACCCGCATACCCTCGATCCTTGGGCGTAGCACGACGCTGACCCTGCTGGCCGCCTTCGGGGCGGCAGCTGTCGCCTTCGTGGTGAACGGGCTCGGGGCGAGCCACGTCGTCGTCTTCGTCCTGAGCGCCGCGGCGCTCGCAGCCCTGGCCATCCTGATCGGCCACGGGACGGAGCAGCTCGGGCATCGGTTCGGGCCCAGGGCGACCGGGATCCTTCAGTCGGCGCTCGGCAACCTGCCCGAGCTGTTCATCGCGATATTCGCCCTGCAGGCAGGTCTCGTGGTCGTTGTGCAGACCGCCCTCATCGGCTCGATCCTTGCCAACACGCTGCTGGTGCTGGGGCTTGCCTTCCTGCTAGGTGGGCTCAAGAACGGGACGCAACAGTTCCATGCACCCGCGGTTCGGAGCATGGCAACGCTGCTGGTGCTGGCGGTCGCCGCGCTGGCGATCCCGACCCTTGCCACCGCGCCCGGCGCGCCGGATGCCGGTCATGCCACCGACCTGAGCGTGATCGTCTCGATTATCCTGCTCGTGATCTTTGCGGCCTCGGTCCCCTTCTCGATCGGCGGTGGGGTCGGGGCCCGCGCGGAGGTCGAAGCGGCCCCGCCCGAGTCGATCTGGCCGCTGTGGCTGACCCTGGCATTGCTGCTGCTGGGCGCCGGGGGAGCGGCCCTCGCCTCCGACCTGTTCGTCGAGGCGCTGCGCCCAACAATGGCCAGCCTGCAGATCTCGGAGGCATTCGTCGGGCTGGTGATCGTGGCGATCGCCGGAAATGCCGTCGAGAACCTTGTCGGCGTGCAGATGGCGATCCGCAACAAATCGGACCTTGCGGCGAGCCTGATCCTGAACAGCAGCCTGCAGGTCGCGATCGCCCTGACTCCCGCCCTCGTCCTCATCTCGCTGTTCATTGGCGCGGGGGCGCTCACCCTGGTGCTGAGCCCGCTCCTGTTGGGGGCGGTGGCGCTCTCGGCCATATTGGCCGCGCTCATCGTGTTCGACGGCGAGAGCACCTGGCTGGAGGGGCTGGCGCTGCTTGGCCTCTACGTGATCATCGCCGCCAGCGTCTGGTACGGGCCACCGATCCAGGTCTGACGGCGGTCAGCTGCGTTCCTCCGGCGGTCGCACGGCGCTGAAGGCGCGTAGCACCAGCAGGTCGTACACGATCTTCAGGCCGCCGCCGATGATGAATGGCAACCCCGCCAGAGGCACGCTCTGCAGCAGCGGGGTGGCCAGCGAGGGCGATACCGCCGCGCCCAGGCTGCGGGCGATGCCAGTGACACCGGCCGCGGCCGACCGCTCATCGGGCTCCACCACCGCGATGGTGTAGGACTGGCGGGTCGGCACATCCATCTGGCTGATGGCAAAGCGGGCCAGCAGCACGCCAACCGCGAGTGGGAGGGTCGGCATCAGCGGCACCAGGATCAACAGCACATTCGATGGGAGGTGCGTGAAGACCATGGTGTTGATGAGGCCGATGCGCGCCGCCAGCCGCGCGGCGGCAAGCGCCGAGAACCCCGCCAGGATGTTGGCCCCGAAGAAGATGGCGCCGAGCGCGACCGGGTCGGCGCCGAAGCGCTGCTGGAACCAGTAGGCGATCAGGCTCTGCATGACGAAGCCCCCGGCAAAGGCGTCGAGGCTGAAGAGCGCCGCCAGGCGTAGGACGATCCCGCGCGACCGATGCAGCCCCAGCCGGGTGGCGACCGAGGTCTTCGCGGCTGCCGGCACCTCCACCGCTGGGGAGAGCCGCCAGAAGAGGGCCGCCAGGACGATGCCGATGAACGCGTAGCCGATCACGATCACTCGATAGGAGTCGATCTCGGACGCGCCCGAGCCCTGCATGGTCTGCGCGATGAACCCTGCCGCGAGGGCGCCGCTGGCCGTCGCGAGTGAGCCGACCAGATTGTACCAGCCGAAGATGCGCGTCCGATCGCGGTCGGGCAGGGTCTGAGTGAGCGAGGCCTGCTCGACCGCCAGGAAGGGCCCGACCTCGTTGCCGCTGGGACTGATGACCCCGATGGTGGCCGCCAGCAGCAGGATCCACGGATCGTGCGCGATGGCGAAGACGATACCGGCCAACAGCATCAGGCCCGCGCCGGCGGCCAGAATTCGCCGACGTCCGATGCGATCGGCGTGCGTCGTCAGCCAGAGGCTGATCGCCGCATCGCCGAGTAGGGTGAGGGTCAGGATCAGCCCGACCATGAGGCCGCCAACGCCCAGCGCCACCAGGTAGAGGACCAGCACAACGGAGAGCAGGCCGTACCCGAACATGCGGGCGATCCGCGTGGCGAAGAGGAGCCGCCCGTCGGAGGTCAAGGTCGGATGCTAGTCGCTGAGTTGGATGGACGTGAAATTCCACCATTGACGCGCATCCGTGGCGGTCACCAGAATGGCGCGCTGCAGCGCCGAATCGCGGAGAAAGGACCAATGACGATCGACACCGGCAACACCGGCTTCATGTTGCTGTGCAGCAGCCTCGTGATGCTGATGACCCCGGGCTTGGCCTTCTTCTACGGGGGCCTGGTAAGCCGCAGGAACGTGCTGACGATCATGATGCAGTCCTTCGTCTCGATGGGCTGGACGACGGTTATCTGGTTCGCGGTCGGCTATTCGCTGACCTTCTCCGGCGACGTAGGCGGCGTCATCGGCAACCTGGACATGGCCTTCCTGCGCGGCGTCACGCTTGACACGCCGTCGCCCACGCCCGGGATCCCCCTGATCGTCCATATCGCCTACCAGATGATGTTTGCGATCATCACCCCGGCTCTCATCACCGGCGCATTCGCCAACCGGATCACGTTCAAGGCCTACCTTGCCTTCCTGACCCTCTGGCTACTGCTCGTCTACTTCCCGTTCGCCCACATGATCTGGGGAGGTGGGGTCCTGCAGAAGTGGGGCGTGCTGGACTTCGCCGGCGGGATCGTCGTGCACAACACCGCAGGGCTCGCCGCCCTCGCCTCGGTGCTCTATGTCGGGCGACGCAGGTTCAGGGACAGCGGCGCACACAGCATCCCGCTGGTTGCCCTTGGCACAGGACTGTTGTGGTTCGGCTGGTATGGATTCAACGCCGGCAGCGAGTTCCGGGTCGACGCGGTGACAGCCATCGCCTTCCTGAACACCGATGTGGCCGCCTCGTTCGCAGCCGTCACCTGGCTTCTGATCGGCTGGTGGCGGGAGAAGCGACCGACCTTTGTCGGTTTGCTGACGGGCGCCGTTGCCGGCCTGGCGACGATCACGCCGGCCGCCGGGTACGTCTCGCCGATGACCGCTGTGATCATCGGGATCGCGGCAGGGGCGGTCTGCTTCTTCGCGGTGGCCCTCAAGAACCGCCTGCAGCTGGATGACGCCCTGGATGTGTGGGGAGTCCATGGCGTGGGCGGCTTCCTGGGGATCGTGCTGCTGGGGGTCTTCGCCACGACCGCCTTCAATCCAGCCGGAACAGATGGACTGATCGCCGGCAACGGGTTGTTCTTCCTGAAGCAGCTGGTCGCGGTGGCCGTCTCATCGGTATGGGCGTTCGGATTCACTTGGGGGATGCTCTGGCTGATCGACCGCTTCACCCCGGTCAAGGTCGACGAAGCTGCCCAGGAGGGCGGCCTGGATGCGGCGCTGCACGGAGAGACCGCGTACCTCGAAACTGGCTGAGCCGCGTCCGGTTCGACGGAGTACCGTTCGGCGGTGAGATGCCGCAGCCTGCTTGCCGCGCTGTTGCTGCTGGCCGCGTGCAGCGGCGCCACGTCGCCGACCCCATCGGTGGTCCCGTCCGCAACCCTGGCTCAGACCCCGACGGCTGCGCCGAGTGCGACGCCGGAACCGACGGCCACGCCGCCGCGCGTTACGGTCGGGCACGTGGCACGGGTCATGATCGCCGATCTGCAGGCCATGGATCAGCCGCCCCAATTTGGGAGCTCCCAGCCGGTCGGCGTACTGGGGCAGGGGGAGCTCGTGACCGTGACCGAGGGGCCGGATGTCGTTACGCACCAGAGATGGTGGAAGGTCGAGGTGGCTGCCCTGATCGGCTGGGTCCCCGATCTCGTCACTGGGCAGGCTGCTCTGCTGGATATCGCCGAGCCAGCGGCCCGTGACTGGAACGTGTGGGCCGCTACCACTAGCTCAACGCTGCCCGCCGCGGTCGCCGCTCTTCCTGCACGGCTCTACGTCCCGAACGAGGCAGACGCCAGCGTCACGGTCGTGGACGTGGCCACCCGGTCCGTCATCGACTCACTGCGAACGGGGATCCTGCCGGAGCATGTGACCCCGGATTGGGACCTCTCGCGGCTGTATGTGAGCAACTACGGCTCGACCTTCATGAGCGCCATTGATGCCCCGACTGGGAACCTCGTCGATCCAATCCAAGCGCCGTTCGCGTACAACCTGTACTTCACACCTGACGGGACGACCGCAATCGTGATGGCCGAGGAGGTCGATCGGGTCGACTTCTACGATCGCGTCACCTGGCAGCCCCTCGGTCAGCTGCCGATCCCCTGGCGGGGCATCGACCATGCCGACTTCTCGGCAGGGGGCCGATACTTGATTGCCAGCACCGAATACGCCAGCGGCCACGTGCTGAAGATCGATGTGGTCACCCGGTCGATCGTCGGTGACCTGGAGGTTGGCGGGCTGCCGATCGACACCAAGCTGTCGCCGAACGGGATCGTCTTTTACAACGCCAACCAGGGCCGGCACGGCGTGTCGATCATCGACCCGATCAGCATGAAGGAGCTCGCCTTCCTGCCGACTGGGACGGGGGCCCATGGCATGGCCATCAGCCGCGATACAGAGTCCCTCTATGTCAGCAACCGGCTGGCGGGGACCATCTCCGTGATCAGCTTCGCCACCCGGCAGGTGGTCGCCACCTGGCCGGTCGGGGGCACGCCGGACATGCTGCAGGTCTCCCCCGACGGGACCGAGCTGTGGGTGAGCAACCGCTATGGAACGACCGTTACAGTGATCAACACCGTCACGGGAGCCGTTATCGACACGATCGAGGTTGGGCGGCAACCCCACGGCTTGACCTATTTCCCGCAGCCGGGCCGGTTCAGCATCGGTCACAACGGCGTCTACCGGTAGAGGCACCCCGCCGACGCCGTCTCCTTCGTCATTCGACGACGATCGCCACGATCGAGGCGACCTGCGTATCGGTCTCCCCGCCGATCGCGTATCCCACACCTCCGACGACAGCCAACGCGAAATCCGAGACCGCCTGCGGCAGACGACCGACCAGCTGAGTCGCGCCTGTGACGGCGTCGAGCTGCCAGATGGCGTCTTGCGCGTTGCCCGCGCTTCGGCCGCCGACGACGAATACCCGTCCGCCAATGATCATCGCCGATGCATGGGAGATCGGTCTCGGCATCTGCCCGATCACCTCCACCTCGCCGGTCGCGATGTCGAGCCGCTGAATGTCGCTTCTCTCGCCGGCCGCCCCGGCTCCGCCGATCACGTAAATCCGTCCGCCTGTCTCAGCCACGGCCGCGTACCGGACGGCTGCAACGAGGCTCGCCACCGCGCGAAAATGATTGCCGTCGTCGGTTGTCAGAATCTGTGGGGCCATCACACCGGATGCTCCACCTCCCAGGACGAATGCAGAAGTGCCGATGGCAACGGCACCCAGGTCAGCGCGAGCGGTTGGCAGGTTTCCGACCACGCGAGCAGCGCCAGCCGAATCAACCTGTTGCACGACGGATTTTGGGGCTGCACTGCCGCCACCGAAGACCATCATGGCGCCATCGAGGGCGACGCCAGCGGCGTCGTGAACTGGCACCGCCAGCTCGCCCAAAGCGCCAATCTGGCCTGCACCCGGATCAAACGCAAGAATCTCACCCGTCGTCGAGCCGGTTGAGGCAAAGCCGCCATAGACGTCGATGCTGCTGCCGACAACGATCGCGACAGAACGACTCAGCCCTGTCGGGAGACGAGTCGGCAGCGTCGTCGCGTGAACCACTGCCCAGACGGGATTGGCGCTGGTCGTCGGCGACGGTGCTCCAGACCCTCCCGTCCCCGTCGCGAGAGGGCTCGGACTCGAGGCCGGCCGCGGTGTCGTCGATCCCAGGGACGACAGTGACGAGCGAGGCGTCACCGGACCGCACGCGGTCATGACGGTCGCGCAAATCGCGACCAGCGTCGCCAGCAACCGGGGTCGACGTGCCCGAAGATCAGCCAGCAGCAGCTCGCTCAGCCGATCACCTCCGCTGCGCGGAGCGCGGCGATCTCGCCCGCGTCAAGCCCGGTTTCCCGCAGGATCTCGTAGGTGTCTCCTCCCAGGCGCGGCGGTGTTGCGCGCAACGGCAGGCGCCGCCCATCGATCCGGATCGTGGCCGGGGCAAGTCGCATGCCTTCGTGTGCCTCCGTCCACTCCCCGTCGTGCGCTGCCTCCATGGCCTCCAGCGCCTCGCTGACCGAGTTGACCGGGCCGGCCGGAACATCGGCCTCGGTCAGGGCGGCGACGAGCTCGTCGCGCGACCAATCCCCGATGCGCACGGCCAGCAGACGAACCAGCTCATCGCGTCCCGCCAGCCGGTCCTGGTTGCTGGCGAAGCGGGTGTCGAGCTGCTCCAGGTCAAGAACGCGAAGCAGGCGAGCGAACTGCGCATCGTTGCCGACAGCCACCACGAGGTGGCCGTCGCGAGCGGCGAAGACCTGGTACGGAACGATGTCGGGGTGCCCGGTCCCCCACCGGCGTGGCTCCTCGCCGGTTGCGAGGTGGTGGCCCAGCACGTTGGTCAGGCTGGCGACTCCCGACTCGATCAGGTTGACCGAGGCGTGCAATCCGCCGTCGCGGCCGCGCTCGCGGGCAACCAGCCCGGCCAGCGCGCCGATTGCGGCCTGTAATCCCGCATTCAGGTCCAGCAGCGCGACGCCGACCTTCATCGGACCACCGTACGGGTCGCCAGTGACCGACATGAGGCCGCTGAAGGCCTGCGCCACCAGGTCGTAGGCGGGGCGCTCCCCGGCGTCGCCATCCCCCGGAAAGCCCCCGATCGTCGAGACCACCAGGTGTGGATGTGCCGAGCGAAGGCGATCCCCATCGAGGCCGAGGTCGGTCGCGACTGACGGCTGGTAGTTGTGCAGGAGGACGTCGCAGCTGGCAGCGAGGCGGTCGAGCAGGGAGCGTCCAGCATCGGTCTTGAGATTCACGACCAGGCTGCGCTTGTTGCGATTGACCGATGCGAAGTACGCGCTGCGCCCGCCCGCCGGGTCGCCCCAGTAGGGCGGCCCCCAGCCACGCGTCTCATCGCCGTTCGGCGGCTCGAGCTTCCAGATCTCGGCTCCCAGGTCGCCCAGCAGCATGCTGGCGATCGGGCCCGCGTACACGCGCGAGCAGTCGAGCACGCGGATGCCGGCGAGGGGCAGTGCGGCGAGCACCAGCGGCTCTCCTAGCCCGCGCTGAGCAGGACGTGGCGGCCGCTGCGGCGGCGGAGCCGCGCGAGCGTCGGCCCGACCACCCGCACGCCGCAGATG
>JACDEL010000036.1 GCA_013816405.1 Chloroflexota bacterium
CGCCACTAGTACGCGCCCGCCGCGCTCCCCGAACAGGCTCGCGGTCGGCCATGCCGCCGCTTCCCGCGGGAGCGCGATCGTGGCTCCCACCCCCGAGGCGATCACCAGCCGGGCGATGGCGACCGCCAACCCGCCGACTGAGGTGTCATGCGCCCCGGTGACCTCGCCGCCGACGCCGAGATCGCTCAGCAGCGACACCAGCCGGGCCGCTGCCGAGAGGTCAAGCGAGGGTTTGCCGCCGAACTGGCCGCGCCGCCAGGCCAGCTCAGAGGCAGCCAGCGATCCGGGGTCCCAAGCCGGCACCCCGAGCAGCCAGATCTCGTTCCCCTGGCTCCAGCGCATCGGGATCGCCCGGGATCGATCCTCGAGCAGCCCGACCATGCCCACCACCGGGGTGGGCAGGATCGGTCCGTCCGGCGTCTCGTTGTAGAGGCTGACGTTGCCCGACACGATGGGGAGACCCAGCGCGACGCACGCCTCGGCCATGCCCGCCACCGCCTCGGACAGCTCCCAGTAGCCGGCCGGGCGCTCTGGCGAGGCGAAGTTGAGGCAGTTCGTGATCCCGATCGGGGTTGCACCGCTGCTGGCGACGTTCAGCGCGCCCTCGACCACGGCGGCGATGCCGGCGAGGCGAGGGTCGAGCGCGCCGAGGCGGCCCGGTCCATCCAGGGACAGGGCGATCGCGCGGCGTGTCCCCTTGATGCGAAGCATGGCGCCATCGCCGGCGCCCGGTCCGACGAGCGTGTTCGTCCCGTTCATGTGGTCGTAGCGCTGCCAGATCGGCTTCCGGCTGCACGCGTTGGGACTGGCCAGCAGCTCGAGCAGAGTGTCGGCAGTTGGCATCTCGGCCGCCAGGTCGTCGAGCCGTTCGGCGCGCCGCGTCACGAGGTCCGGGGGTGGAGCCGCTGGCGGCGTGTAGCGCGGCGCGTCGTCGGCGAGGGCGCGACCGGGCACCTCGCACACGGGGCTGCCGGCGGCGAATGCCCGGACCACCGGCTCGCCGATCACTCGACCGATGACCACCGCGTGCAGGTCGTAGCGATCGAAGACCGCCTGCACCGACGCCTCGTCGCCGGCCCGCACCACCAGGAGCATCCGCTCCTGCGACTCGCTCAGCAGCACCTCGTAAGGGGTCATTCCCGCCTCGCGGCGCGGGACCAGGTCCAGGTCGACCTCCGCACCGCAGCCACCCCGCGCCGAGAGCTCGGCCAGTGCGCAGGTCAGGCCGGCGGCGCCCAGGTCCTGCATGGCCACGACCGAATCGGAGGTAGAGAGGTCGAGGCAGGCCTCCATCAGCAGCTTCTCGAGGAACGGGTTCCCGACCTGGACCGCCGGGCGGCGCTCGTCGCGGTCCGCTCCGAGATTGGCCGATGCGAAGCTGGCGCCCTGGATCCCGTCCCTCCCTGTCGAGGCTCCGACCAGGAGGAGAGCGTTGCCCGGGCCCGCCGCCCGCGCCAGGGTGATCTCCTCGTGTCGCGCGATGCCAACGCACATCGCATTCACGAGGGGGTTGCCGTTGTATGAGGCGTCGAAGCCGATCTCGCCGCCGACATCGGGGATGCCGATGCAGTTGCCATAGCCGGCGATGCCGGCCACCACCCCGCCCAACAGGAAGCGGTTGCGCGTGGCAGCTGCTTCATCGGTCCGGCCGGTCGCATCCTCCGAGGGCTCGAGAGGACCGAAGCGCAGCGAGTTCAGGAGCGCGATCGGGCGCGCCCCCATCGTGAAGATGTCGCGGATGATGCCGCCGACCCCGGTCGCCGCGCCCTGGTAGGGCTCCACGGCGCTGGGGTGGTTGTGCGACTCGACCTTGAAGACCACCGCCAGCCCGTCGCCGATGTCCAGGACGCCGGCATTCTCCCCCGGGCCGACCAGCACCCGCTCGCCACGCGAAGGAAGGCCGCTCAGCAACGGGCGGGAGTGCTTGTAGGCACAATGCTCGCTCCACATCGCGCCGAACATGCCGAGCTCGACCGCGTTCGGCTCATGGCCCAGCGCCTCGACCACCAGCCCATACTCGGCGTCGGTCAGCCCGTGGCGCTCCACGGGCGCCGCGATGCTCACCTGCTGCGGCTCGCCCCCGACCGTCAGGCTCGCCAAAGGCGCGTCAGGGTGCCGATGGCGACGATCAGCCCGGCCAGCAGGAAGATGATCCCGCCCGGCGACAGGGCGCGCAGGACGCCGATGAGGTCGCCACCGGGGCCACCCAACAGCTCGACCACCAGGAAGAGGGCAACAAGCGCGAGCGTCCAGACGAGTGCCACCAGCAGCCCGATCCGCTGGAGCATGCCCGGAGCAGCTCGCAGCACGCCGGCCACGGCCAGGATCACCAGCAGGGCGACCAGGATCGGAACGGGAGCCGCCAACCCAAAGTAGGCGGTCTCGCTGATCGGGCCGTCCGGGTAGCCCTGCCAGAAGCCGACCCCATAGCCCCCCGGGGCGCCATACGAACGGTCCCACAGCGATGCGCCGCCGAATGCGAACGGCAACAGCCAGCCGGTCATGATGCCGACCGCCCCGATCAGCAGCACCACCGGGCCGAGGACTGCCCGACGCGGAGCCTCGATGGTGGACGCGGTGGTCGCGGCAGGGGTCAGAGCGGGCTCGGCCGCGGTCTCGGACGGGCGCAGGTTGGCGCCACAGTTCTGGCAGAAGGGCACGCCGGCGCGATTGTGGGTTCCGCAGCGTGGACAGGCTTGCGACCCCTCCGGGGGACTTGGTCGCTCCACCGCCGCCGGAGCGCCGGGGGCCATCAGACGCTGACCGCAGGACCGGCAGAAGGCGATCCCGGGCCGGTTGTCCGTGCCGCAGCGGGGGCAGACGGTCCCCTCGCTGAGTGGCGTCGCCGGCACCGGATGGGCGGGGATCAGATCAGGATTGGATGGGGCCGGGGGCGGCGGGACGACCCACGCCTCGGCCTCGCTCGGGGCCTGGGCCGGCTGCGCCTCCTGTGCCGGCTCCGTGGGCTGCTCAGTGTCAGGCGGCTGCTCAGTCTCAGTGGTCTGCTCGGCCGGCTCGCCAAGCTGCTCGGCTGGAGCGTCGCCCTGGTCCCGCTCGTCATCCTGCATCGGGCGATGGACCTCCATCAGGACCGGTTTGGAAGCTTCGAATCATAGCCGACGCTCGGCCGCTGCCGGCTGCAGGGCCAGCCACGCATCGAGGCCGCGCAGGATCCGCAGGCCATCCGTGCCGCCGACCTCGGCCTCCGTCGCCCGCTCGGGGTGCGGCATCAGGCCGAGCACGTTGCCGCGCTCGTTGACGATCCCGGCGATGGATCGCAGCGATCCGTTCGGATTGGCATCGGGAGTGACGGAGCCGTCCGCATCGGCGTAGCGGAGGACGACACGCCTCGTCGCCTCCAGCTCCTCGAGGACTGGTGCCTCGGCGTAGTAACGACCCTCCCCGTGAGAGATCGGCAGCCGGATCGTCTCGCCCGCGTTCAGTTCGCCAAGCCAGGGACCGGCCGCCTGCTCGACCCGCAGCGGCTGCCAATCGCAGCGGAACTGGAGATGGTCGTTGCGCAGCAGGACGCCGGGCAGGATCCCGGCCTCGGTCAGGATCTGGAAGCCGTTGCACGAGCCCAGCACGGCGCCGCCCGCTGCGGCGAAGGCTTCGACCGCCGCCATCACCGGCGAGAAGCGGGCGATCGCGCCGGTCCGCAGATGATCGCCGTGGGCGAAGCCGCCGGGCAGCACGACCGCGTCGGCGTCGCCCAGATCGACCTTCGTGTGCCACACCAGCCGCGTATCCCAGCCGACCAGGCCGGCGACGTCCGCGAAGTCCCGGTCGCTCCAGGTACCCGGAAAGACGAGCACGGCGACGCGCGGAGCGCGACTCACGACTCGATGCCCACCGCCGCGGGCTCGTCTGCGCTCAGCTCCCAGTCGGCCGTCTCCATGACGGGATTGGCGAGGAGTCGGCTGCACATCTGCGCCACGGCCGACTCCGCGCGCTCGCGGTCGACGGCCTCGAAGGTCACGCGGAGCAGCTTGCCGGCGCGCACGTCGGCCACCTCGAAGCCCAATGCCCGCAGCCCACCGGCGATGGTCTGTCCCTCGGGATCCGCGATTCCCGGCCGCAGCCGGACGTTGACCTCCGCCAGCCAGCGCATCAGGCCGATTCCCCACCCGGTCGCCACTGCTCGCCGGTCAGCCGCTCGTAGGCGGTCGCGTACCGCTCCCGCGTTCCCTCGATCACCTCGTCCGGCAGGCGCGGGGCAGGCGGCTCGCGGTTCCAGCCGGATCCAGCGACGAAGTCGCGCACGTATTGCTTGTCGAAGGACGGCGGACTGGAGCCCGGCTCGTGCAGGCCGGCATCCCAGAAGCGCGACGAGTCCGGGGTCAGCAGCTCGTCGATGAGGGCCACCTCGCCGTCGATCCAGCCGAACTCGAACTTCGTGTCGGCCAGGATCAGCCCCACCTCGGCCGCCTGTCGGGCGCCTGCCCGATAGAGAGCCAGCGACCGCACCTCCAGCTCGCGGGCGAGCTCCGTCCCGACCATCTCGGCCAGTCGTTCGCGGGTGATGTTCTCGTCGTGGCCGACCTCGGCCTTGGTCGATGGCGTGAAGATCGGCTCCGGCAGGCGATCGGCCTCGCGCAGGCCCTCCGGCAGCCGGTGGCCGCCCACCTCGCCACCGGCCCGGTACTCGGCCCAGCCAGATCCGGCGAGGTAGCCGCGAACGACGCACTCGGCATCGATCCGCTGGGCACGCCGCGCGAGGGTGACTCTGCCTGCGAGCTCAGGGCTGCAGGCCCCGGCCGGCAGCCGGTCCGCATCGGTCGACAGGAAGTGGGTCGGGCCAAGGGATTCAAGCTGCTGGAACCAGAACGCGGAGAGCGCGGTGAGCAGCCTCCCCTTGTCGGGGATCGGCTGCTCGAAGACAACGTCGAAAGCGGAGAGACGATCGGTCGCCACCAGCAGGAGGCGATCCTCGCCGATGGCATACGTCTCGCGCACCTTGCCTCGATGTAGCAGCTCAAGGCCCGGGATGGTCGACTCGGTCAGGGTCATGACAGGTCCTCTGTTCGGCCGTCGGCCGATGGCGCGTCCACCGGCTCGGGCAATTCGGGGCGGATTCCGAGGCGGCGCCGCGTGAAATCCTCGATCCGGTCGAAGACCGCGAGGACCACCAGGATCAGGAGCGTGCCCATCGTCGCGATCGCCAGCATCCCCGCCCCGGCCGCCATGCCGATGGCTGCGACAGACCAGAGCGATGCCGCGGTGGTGAGGCCGCGGACGCTCCCTCGGTGCTGGAGGATGGTGCCCGCCCCGATGAAGCCGATCCCGGACACGATCTGTGCGGCGATGCGGGTGGGGTCGACCGCCGACCCGGCGAACCCGTACGCCGAGATGATCGTGAAGAGCGCCGACCCGACCGCAACCAGTGAGTGGGTGCGGAAGCCCGCGGGCTGGTGGTGCAGCTCACGTTCGAACCCGATGACGGCCCCGAGCACCAGGCCGGTCGCCATCCGCCCGGCCAGCTCGAGTTCGAGGTTGAAGCCGAGTCGGGGGGTCAGGGCCGTGCCTCCATTGACTCCGGCGCGGCCGCCGCAGGGAGCCCACCCGACTCCAACGACCACCAGGTCGAGAACAGCACGTGGAGCGCCCCGAACGCCAGGACCACCGCCAGCCAGATCGCCACGAAGCCTACCAGCAGCAGGAGCGCCGTCGGGCTGACCAGCTGCCCGCCCGCGAGGTCCGCGCCGATCGGCGCCCACAGGACGCGCAGCAGCGCCGCCGCCAGCGCGAACGCGACGAAGTCGGTCAGAAACACCGCGAGTGCCAGCCCGAGCCGGCGCGCCGGCTGCCGGACGAGGTCCAGTACCGCTGCCTTCGCTGCCGCGCCTACGGGAAGCGCACCGGGCCCGACCGCCCGTCGGAGTGCCAGGGCCCCGAACGCCTGCCCGAGCCATGCCAAGAGGCCGAAGACGGCCAGCAGTGGCGCCAGGCGGAGGGCGATTCGCAGCGCCAGGGGGACCCCCAGGTCGGGCGCGCCGAACTCGGCGGGCGCCACCGCAGCGGCGCCACTGATCAGCGCCGCGCCGACCGCTACGGCCGGAAGCACCGCCAGCAGGATCACGCTGAACGTGACCTCCACCTCCCGTGCCATCGATCGGGCCGGGGTGCCGAGGCCGGCCGCGCGGAGCAGGGACGCCTCGGCCAGGGAGGCGATCAGACAGGCGATCAGCACCACCAGCGCCCCGACGACGGCGATCAGGATGACGTTGAGCGGAAACAACCCCGAGCTGAGGAGGCCCGCACCCAGAAAGGCGAGGTCACTGGTGCGCGGGGCGGCGGCAACGGTGATCACCAGCGGCAGCCAGGCCAGATAGGTGAGGGCGCCCAACGTCCCGGGGAGCCACAGGTCCCCGCGGTTCGCGGCCAAGCGCGCCGCGACGGCAGCATTGCGGGACCAGCTGCCCCGCGTGCTCATCCCCCGACGCCGTCAACGTGGGTCAGGCCCAACGCTTGATAGGTTGTCTCGATCCCATCCAGGTGGGGCTGCAGGGTCATCGCCGCCTCCACCTCCTCGCCAGAGAGCCAGCGGCCGACCTCGGCGTCGGCACCGAGCTCCGCTCGGAAGGTGCCCTCCCCTGACCACGCGCGCTTTGCGGCGGCCTGTACGAGACGGTATGCCTCCTGACGGTCCGCTCCCTTGGCGATCATGGCCAGCAGGAGCGCCTCCGAGTGCACCATGCCGCCGAGCAGCTCGAGGTTGCGGGCCATCCGCCCAGCATCAATTTCCAGGCCGCCGAGCAGCCCCGTCATCGAGCGGGTCGCGTAGCCGGCCACGCCCAGGGCGCGCTCGAAGACGAAGCGCTCGGCGCTGGAGTGGCTGATGTCCCGCTCGTGCCACAGCGCCATGTTCTCGAGGCCCACCAGCGCATCTGCGCGCAGGAGGCGTGCGAAGCCGGTGATCCGCTCCGCGAGCACCGGGTTGCGCTTGTGCGGCATCGCGCTGCTCCCCTGCTGGCCGGCACCGAACGGCTCGAACGCCTCACCGACCTCCGTTCGCTGCAGGTGCCGCAACTCAACGGCCATCCGCTCGAACGTCCCACCCAGGATGGCCAGCGCCGTCAGCAGCTCAGCGTGCCGATCGCGGCTCACCACCTGCGTCGAGGCGGGGTCAATGCCCAGCCCGAGCGACTGGCACACGAATGCCTCCACCTCCGCGCTGACATGGGCATGCGTTCCCACCGCGCCGGAGATCTTGCCAACGGCGATCCCCTCCCGGGCGCGCGCCAGCCGCGCCTGGTCGCGCTGCACCTCGGCCAGCCAACCGGCCACCTTGAAGCCGAAGGTGATCGGCTCGGCGTGGATGCCGTGGCTGCGGCCGACCATCGGGGTGGACCGATGCTCGACGGCCATGTTGTCGAGCACTTCCGCCAGCCTGGCCAGCTCGCCTTCCACGAACCGCGTGGCGTCGCGAAGGACCACGGCGGTGGCGGTGTCCAGGACGTCCGAGCTGGTCAGCCCGAAGTGCAGCCAGCGCCCCTCGGCGCCCATCCGCTCGGTGACCGATCGCAGGAAGGCGATTACGTCGTGCTGCGACTCCTGCTCGATCTCATGTGCACGCGCGCCGTCGACGCTCCCCGCGGTGGCGCGAATTCGCTCCCAATCGTCGTCCGGTATCAGGCCGGCGGCATGCCTGGCGTCAGCTACGAGCAGCTCGATGCGCAGCCAGAGGTCCAGCTTGTGCTGCTCCGAGAAGAGCTCGCGCAGCTCCGGCAGCGCGTATCGGTCGATCATCTGGGGTCGATATCCAGCTCGGCCGCCTCCGCCAGCTTCGCGCGCACCGCATCCACCTGCGTGGCCAGCGTCGGGTCGCCGAGCGCAAGGATGCGGGCCGCCAGGTGAGCGGCATTCTTCGCCCCGCCGGATCCGATGGCGACCGCCGCCACCGGCACACCTGGGGGCATCTGGACCACGCTGTACAGCGCGTCGGCGCCGCCGAGGGCACCGGCGTCGAGCGGCACGCCGATGACCGGTCGCGCGGTCATGGAGGCGAGCACGCCGGGCAGGTGAGCCGCCATGCCGGCGGCGCCCACGAAGATGCGCACCCCGCGCGTCTCCGCGTCACGGACGTAGGCGGCGAGCGCTTCCGGCTGGCGATGGGCGCTGATCACGCTCGCCTCCCAGGCGATCGCGTAGTCGTCCAGGACATCGAAGCAGCCCTTGAGAGCGGGCAGGTCGGAACGGGAGCCGCAGATGACGGCGACCATGAGGTTGGAGGTCATCGGTCCTAGGATATCCCGCAGCCGACCTGCCGTCGGGCGGCCGCGGGGCTAGAGCTCGCGGAGAGCGATGTCCGTCCGGTGCTGTCCGCCGTCAAGCTCGCAGCCAGCCGCCCCGCCATATGCCGTCTCGCGCGCCGAGGCCAGGTCGGCGCCGATCCCCACATAGGTGACCACGCGCCCACCGGCGGAGAGGAATGAGCCGTCGGCGGTGCGCCGCGTGCCGGCGTGGAAGCAGAGCAGCGGTCCGCCATCAGCCACGGAAGACGGGTCGGCGCCGACGATCTGAGGGCCGCTGATCGGCTCGGAGGGGTAGCCCTCCGCCGCGATCACGACCGCGACCGCGGCGTGGCTGTCGAGGGCGACCGCCCCCTCCATCGCCGCCAGATCGCCGGTCGCTGCGGCGAGCAGCGCCTGGGATAGGTCTCCTTGGAGCAGGGGGATGAGGGCCTGTGCCTCGGGATCCCCGAAGCGGGCGTTGAACTCCAGCACCATCGGGCCGGCCTCGGTCAACATCAGGCCCGCGTACAGGACGCCGCGGTACGGGGTGCCGTCGCGGGCCATGCGCCAGGCGATCGGCTCGAAGATGCTCGCCACCGCCTGCTCGACCTCCGCCGTTCCGTACCAGGGGACTGGCGCGTAGGCGCCCATCCCCCCGGTGTTCGGCCCCTCGTCTCCGTCCCGCAGCCGCTTGTAGTCGCATGCCGCACCCAGGGGTACCACCGCCTCGTCGCTGACCAGGGCGAAGACCGAGACCTCCCTGCCCGTAACGCGCTCCTCGAGCAGCACCCGCGCACCCTGTGGCGCGTTGGCGAGCAGCTCGCGGATCGCCTCGGCCGCCGCCTCATGACTGTCGGGGACGACCACGCCCTTGCCGGCGGCCAGCCAATCGGCCTTCACCACCGGCGGCGCATCGCTCGCTCGCGCATGGGCAAGCGCCTCGCCTACGTCGTCGAAGACGACGCAGGCCGGAGTCGGAACGTCCGCCCGTCGCAGCTGCTCCTTGGCGAAAGCCTTGCTCGACTCGAGCCGCGCGGCGGCCCGCGCAGGCCCGAAGACCGGGACCGATGCCTGCCGCAACGCGTCGGCCACCCCGGCCGCCAGGGGCGCCTCGGGTCCGACCACCACCAGGCCATAACGCTCCCGCGCCGCGTGACGGGCGACCGCCGCAGGATCCAGGATGTCCAGGCCCGGGATCGTCTCGGCCACCGCGGGCGTGCCGCCGTTGCCAGGGGCAATGCGCACGCGCTCCACCGCTTCGTCGCGTGCCAAGCGCCAGGCGAGCGCGTGCTCGCGCGCCCCTGAGCCGAGGACCAGCACCTCCATGTCGCTAGGGAGAGGGGCTGGGTGACGGCTCCACGGGGGCACCGGTCAGCTCGGCGAGACGCTGCAGGATCGGCTCGAGCTCGTTGAGCCTCGCCTGGTACGTGCCAAGGTCACCGGCCGCGAGAGCCGTCTGCGCCTCGGCGTACAGCCGGCTCGCTTCTGCCACCAGGCCGGCGACGTCGCTCGGCAGGCCGCCCCCTCCATCTGGCGGCGGGGGGACGGCCTCGCCGAGGACCTGCTCGATCGCTCCCTGGAGGTCCTCGGCGAATGCGACCCGATCGTTGCTGACCATGATGAGCCGCACGAATTCCGGGAACGGCGCGCCGGATGCCTGGAGGAAGACCGGCTCGACGTAGAGGAGGCCGTCGTCGCCGATGGGCAGCACCAGCAGGTTGCCCCGGATGACGGAAGAGCCGGACCGATCCCACAGGCTGAACTGCGCGCTGATGGCATCGTCCTGGTCGATCCGTGCCTCCACCAGCGCCGGACCGTCGGTGGACGTGTCGTTGGGGAAGTGGAACGCGATGCGCTCCCCGTAGACGCCGGGATCCATGCGCGCCGCCGTCCAGGCGATCATGTTGGGACGCTGCTCCGGGACCAGCGGCTGGATGAGGACGAACTCGGCCTTGTCCTCGCCGGGGATGCGCATGATCACGTAGTAGGGCTCCATCGGCTGGCCGTTGCCGGCGACCACGTCCTCGGGGATTGCCCAGCGGTCATCCTGGTTGTAGAAGACCGTGGCGCCGTTATCGGTTGCCGGCAGGTGGTATAGGCGGTAGGTCTGGTTCTGGGCGATGAACAGGTCCTCCGGATAGCGGAGGTGCGCCTGGAGCTCCGGCGGCATCGCGGAGAGGGGCTCGAACAGCCCGGGGAAAATCTTCGCCCAGGCGGCGACGATCGGCTCCTTCGGGTCGGTGATGAAGAAGCGGACGCTCCCGTCGTACGCGTCCATCACCACCTTGACGCTGTTGCGGACGTAGTTGGCCCCCGGGAAGGGGCTGTCCGCGCCGAGCGGCTGCGCGTTCGGGTAGCGGTCGGTAAGGGTGTAGGCGTCCCAGACCCACAGCAGGCGACCGGCGGCGCTGACGATATACGGGTCGTGGTCGTAGCCAAGGAAGGGCGCCAGCTCCGGCACGCGTTCGGTGATGGCCCGCCGGAAGAGGATTTGTGAATCAGGGGTGAGCTGGCTGCTGATCAGCAGGTTCAGGTCGCCGAAGCGCATCGCGAACAGGGCGCGGCTGATCAGGTTGTCGATGGCCACCCCGGTTGTGCCATGCCATGTGGTGGTGGCTCCCTGGTCGGACGACTCGCCGAGCGGATAGTCGAACTCTTCCGTATCGGTCCCGGTGATGACGTACGTGTTGGTTTCCTCGCCGAAGTAGATGCGCGGCTCCTCCACCGGCAGCCGTGCCTCGCGGTTGATCCCGCTGACCAGGTAGTCCGGCTGGCCCTGGCTGGTGACCGCGTCGACCGGCACCGCGGTGATCCCGTAGCCGTGGGTGTAGACCAGCCGCTCGTTCGTCCAGGTCCGGGCGTCGGCCGCAAGCTTCTGGATGTCGAGCTCTCGCGCGCTGAGCATGATCTGGCGCTCGCTCCCGTCGATCGTGTATCGGTCGATGTCGACGTCCAGGAAATCGTAGTAGCGGCGCAGGATCTGGTCCTGGCCGAAGGTGGTCAGCAGGGGCCGGTAGTCCCAAAGCCGCAGGTTGTCGATGGTGGCTGCATCCTGCTGGAAGACCGCCTCGGTCAACGGCTGCTCGCCGGTGAAGCTGCGCTGCTCGATCGTGTCCAGGTCGAAGGCGGCCCGCGTTGAAACCAGGTGCTTGGCGATGTACGGTCGCTCGACGTTCAGCTCATTGGGGTTGACCTGGAAGTTCTGCACGTAGGCGGGGAAGAGCGCACCGACCACGATCGACAGCCCGAACCACGCTCCACCGGCCAGGACGAGGGCCCACAGCGTGCGGAACCAGATGTTGAGCAGCAGCAGTGTCGCCGAGGCGAGCGCGACGAAGGTGAGGATCACGTAGGCGGGCAGCTGCGCGTTCATGTCGGTGTAGGTCGCCGCCTGGATGGATCCGTATCCACTTGGCGAGTACGACAGCTCGGGGATGTCCAGCTGGTAGCCGGCCGCGATCAGGATCAGCAGGAGCGCGCCAAGGATCGAGAGGTGCGCCCGCACCGATGTCGTGAGCCGGAATTGCCAGCGCATGGCACCGGCGGCGTAAGCCCCGAGGCTGAGCAACAGGATCCCGATCAGGCTGGCGATTCCCCAGCCCTGCAGGAAGCGCCAGAACGGCAGGTCGAAGACGTAGAAGCCGATGTCGCGGTGGAAGTTCGGATCCACCGTTCCGAAGTCGCCGCCATTCGCGAGGAGCAGGACCGTCTCCCAGCTCCCGCTCCACGCGGCGGCCGAAAGGAGGGCCAGCAGCAGCGCCAGTGCGACCAGCCCTAGGGTGACCGCGCGCGACACGTCCGGGATCTCGAACTGGCCGATGCGCCGGACCGGCACCTGTGGCGCGACGCGGCGGGCAAGCAGGATGCTGGCGATGGCAGGCAGCGCAAATGCCAGGAAGCCGACCACGAAGAGCCCGACCTGGGACCACAGACGGGTGGTCAACACGCTGGTCCGACCAAGGGCGTTGTACCACATCACGTCCGTGATCAGGTTCACGAGGCCGCCAAGGAAGCCAAGCACGATGAAGGCGACGATCGCGATCCCGATCAGCAGCCCCCAGCGTGGCCCCCGCCCGGCGCCCCGCGGCCGAAGGACCGGCCGTCCAGGCCGAAATGGAGTGGGCTCGTCGTCGCCGGCCGACCGGTCGCGGCCGAATCCCTCGCCGCCCCCGTTGCCGTTCGTGCGGCGCGGAGCGGACGGGGGAATCGGCCTGCCCTCGCGGCGGGCATCCTGCTCAGCCTGGCGGCGTTGCAGCTCCTCCAGAAGCTTGTCGAACCAGCTGGACATATGGTCCGCATCCTAGCGGGGAGTAACCGCGACCGTATCTGCGAGCACAAGCCACGTACGACAACGGCATGGCCAAGGAGTCGATCATCGCGCACAACCCCGCGCAGTCCTTGCCTCTGCCGCCGGTCGGCACCCCTGACAATGGCCAGGGCGACGGCGGGGACCACTGCGCCAACGCGGAGTAGCTAGCTGCTCATTCCCATTCGATGGTGGCCGGCGGCTTGCTGCTGATGTCGTACACGACGCGGTTGACGCCGGCCACCTCGTTCACGATCCGGGAGCTGATCTTCGCCAACAGGTCGTAGGGGAGGCGCGCCCAGTCGGCCGTCATGCCGTCCTCTGAGGTCACCGCGCGCACCGCCACGACATTCGCGTAGGTCCGTCCGTCACCCATCACGCCCACGGATCGCACCGGCGTCAGGATCGCGAACGACTGCCACAGGGACCGATACAGCCCGGCCGCCTTGATCTCGTCAATCACGATCCAATCGGCCTCGCGAAGCGTCTCGAGCCGGTCGGCCGTCACCTCGCCGATGATCCGGATGGCGAGGCCTGGTCCCGGGAAGGGCTGGCGCAGGACCATCGCCTCGGGCAGGCCGAGCTGAACCCCCACATTGCGCACCTCATCCTTGAAGAGGTAGCGGAGCGGCTCGATCAGGCTGAAGCGCAGGTCGGCCGGCAGGCCGCCGACGTTGTGATGGGTCTTGATCTTGGCCGCGGTCTTCGTCTCGGCGGTCTTCGACTCGATGACGTCGGGATAGAGGGTGCCCTGGGTCAGGAAGTCGATCTGCCCCAGCTTGGCGGCCTCCTCCTCGAATACGCGGATGAACTCGTCGCCGATGATGCGGCGCTTCTCCTCCGGGTCCTCGACCCCGGCCAGTCGGCGCAGGAAGCGCTCCCTCGCGTCGACCATCACGAGGTTCATGCCAAGGTTCTCGGCGAACGTCGCGCGCAGCAGCTCCGACTCCCGTTTGCGCATCAGGCCGTGGTCGACGTAGATGCAGGTCAGCTGGTCGCCGATCGCCTGGTGCACCAGCCTCGCAGCAACCGCCGAGTCGACTCCGCCGGAGAGCGCGCAGATGACCTTGCCGTCGCCCACTCGTTCGCGGATCCCGGCCACCGTGGTCTCGACGAAGCTGGCCGGCGTCCAGGTGGGACGAGCCCCGGCGATCTCGATCACGAAGTTGCGCAGGATCTCGCGGCCGGCGGGGGTGTGGACCACCTCGGGATGGAACTGGATCCCGTAGAGGCTGCGCGTCGGATCGGCAAGGCCGGCGAAGGCACTCGTTTCGGTCTCGGCGGTGGTCACGAAGCCACTTGGCGGACGAAGGATCCGGTCGCCGTGGCTCATCCAGACCGGCTGCTGCCGGTCAAGGCCGCGGAACAGCCCGTCCTCGCTCGTGATCTGGACGGATGCCGGCCCGTACTCTCGCCTGGTGCTTGGCACCACCTCACCGCCGAGCTGGTGGGCCATGAGCTGCAGTCCGTAGCAGATGCCAAGCACCGGGATCCCGCCCGACCAGATGGACGGATCTGGCTGCGGCGCGCCCTCGTCATAGACCGATGACGGGCCGCCGGAGAGGATGATGGCCTTCGGGCGCCGCCGCTCGATCTCGGCCCACGGCGTGTCGTGGGGGAGGAGCTCGCTGTAAACGTGGAGCTCCCGCACGCGGCGGGCGATCAGCTGGGCGAACTGGCTTCCGAAGTCCAGGATGACGACGGTGTCGGGCTCGGACGACACTTCTTCGGCGCGATTCGGAGGCGGCGCGTGGAGCGCCCGCTCGAGATATGCCTCGACCTCGGCGTCGTCAGGGGCGAGGACCCGGTGGCCGGCGTTCGCCGCCTCGCCGTGGACGGTCCGCCCGCGGGTCGGCGGAGATGATGGCTCGTCCGACAATGAAGCCTCCCCTACGCCGTTATTCCCTGGCGGCCAGCTGCCACGACTTCCCCTCGGTAGCGATTGAGGGAGCAATCACCATGTCGACGCCATGCATCTCGCGGATCGTTCGGGCGCCGAGGGAAGCCATCGACTGGCGGAGGGCCCCGACGAGGTTCTGCGTCCCATGCGTCGTGTGGGCGGGACCGAAGAGGATCTGCTCCAACGGCAACCGCTCTCCGATCTTGATCCGGGTTCCCCGCGGAAGCGTTGTCGACGGTGCCGCCATGCCCCAGTTGAAGCCGCGACCGGGCGCCTCCAGGGCCCCGGCAAAGGGTGAGCCGAGCATCGCCGCATCGGCTCCACTGGCGATCGCCTTGGCGATATCGCCACCGGTCTTCATGCCGCCGTCGGTGATCACCGGGACGTATCGGCCCGTCTCCTGCTCGTATCGATCGCGTGCCGCCGCGACCTCCAGCGTGGCGCTCACCTGCGGCACACCGATGCCGAGCACTTCGCGGGTCGTGCAGGCGGCCCCCGGGCCGACGCCCACCAGGATCGCTGCCGCACCCTGATGCATGAGCTGATGGGCGGCCTCGCCGCTCACCGTGTTGCCGACCAGGACCGGGATCTTGAGCGCCCCCGTCAGGTCGGAGAGGGACAGCACCCGGCCGCCCGTGGAAATGTGCTGCGCACTCGATACCTGTGACTGGACCAGGAAGAGCTCGGCGCCCGCCTCGGCGGCGACCTCGGCGTGGTGCCATGCCGAACCGGGCGTGGTGGCAACCGCGGCAAGGCCGCCCTGGGCACGGACCCGGGTGATGAGCGCCGTGATCAGCTCATCGCGCACCGGGGCGGCATATGCGCCGGCGAGGAGCTCGGCCGCCTCTTGGTTCGAGGCTGCCGCTGCGACCCGCTCGATGATCGGGCCGGCATCCTCGTACCGCGTGTAGAGGCCCTCGAGGTTGATGAAGGCGAGGCCGCCGTGACGGCTCATGCGCGCCGCGAAATCGGCGTCGGCGACGGCGTCCATGGCCGAGGCGATGAAGGGAATCTGGAGCCGATGCCCACCAACCTCGGTGGTGAGGTCGATCTCGGCGGGGTCGACCGTGACAGCACCCGGCACCAGCGCCACCTCGTCGAATCCGTACGCGCGCCGCAGCCGACTGGAGGTCGCGTCTGGGGAAAGGATTGCCGGGTCGATCAACAACGGCCTCCGCGGGTGTCGGGCGAGTATAGGGCGCGAGGGCTCAGGGGATCCGCCACTGGATTGCATCGAGGAAGCCGACGAGCGCGGATCGGGTCGTTTCGCTCGGGTCGCGCGCGCAGACGAAGAGGCCGTCCACGCGCTGCGGAGTGACCGTGACGTAGTAGACCGAGCCGTCGGTGGCGCCCACGCCCTCGCATCCCTGCGTCGCCGGCACCTTGACGCCTCGTCGGTTGCCGATGGGGATGAGCTGAGCCGCTGGAGGGTCGCAACCGTTCGCCACGCACGAATGGCGAACCCATGTGATGAGGATCCCGCCGCGACGCAGCCCATCGTCGATCGGCGGGCGACACGCCGCGGAGTCCGATGTCGGACAGCCGTCGTGGAGGGCCTGATTCGCCAGGTACAGCACGATGCCGTCCTTACCGGACGCGGTGGCCGTGGAAGGCTGGACCTCCCAGCCGGTCGGCGCCACGAACCGGAAGTCGTCGCTTTCGAATGACGGCCCGTGCGGGACGGGGTGCTCGAGTGCCGGCGTGCAGGCCGCGAGCAACGCGAGGCAGGCCACGACACCCGCCCCGCGACTCACGGCCGCGCTCACCTGTCGCGCTACCCCGGCCCGCGGACGATCATCTGGTCGCGCTCAGGTCCGACCGAGACGAGGCCGATGGGCACCTCCGCCAGCGCTTCCAGCCGCTCGACGTATGCCTGGGCCGCTGCCGGCAGCTGCGTGAACTCACGGCAGCCGGTCGTATCGGTCTGCCAGCCCGGCAGCTCCTGGTAGACCGGCTCCAAGCGCTGATAGACCGATGTCGAGGCGGGCACCGTCGTCCACTGGGCCCCGGTCTGCGGATCGCGGTAGGCGACGCAGATCCGGATCCGCTCCGACCCGTCGAGCACGTCCAGCTTGGTCAGGGCGATGCTCGAGTAGCCGGCCAGCCGTACGCTGAAGCGAACAGCCACCGCGTCGTACCAGCCGCAGCGCCGGGGCCGTCCAGTCGACGTTCCGTACTCGATGCCGCGCTCGCGCAGGGCCTCGCCCTCCGCATCGAGCATCTCGGTCGGCAGCGGGCCGGCGCCGACCGCGGTGGTGTACGCCTTGGCGACGCCGATGACCTTGTCGATCGCCACCGCGGGCAGGCCCGCCCCGATCGAGGCTCCGCCCGGGATCGGCGAGGACGAGGTGACGTAGGGATACGTCCCCCAGTCGATGTCGCGCATGGTGCCGAGCTGGCCCTCGAGCAGGATGCGCTGCCCGTCGACCAGCGCCGCGTCCACGAGCGCCTGGCCGTCCACGACATGGGGCCGTAATCGATCCGCCGCGGTCAGGTATTCGGTGGCGATCCTGTCTTCGTCGGTCGCCTCTTCGATGGCCGGGCGCAGCTCGTCGTCGTCGCCCCCCGCCCCGAAGTAGCCGGTGACCACACGCCGGATGCGAGCCAGGGCGACATGCAGCTGCGCGCGGAAGTCATCGGGCTCCATCAGATCGACGACCCGGATGCCGCGACGGGCCACCTTGTCGACGTAGGCGGGACCGATCCCGCGGCTGGTCGTCCCCAGCTTCGCGGTCCGCCGCTCGCGCTCCTCGAGCTGGTCAAGCATCACGTGGTATGGCATGACCAGGTGAGCTCGCTCACTGATGAAGAAGTTGGCGCAGTCGAAGCCGGCCGCGGCCAGGCCGTCGAGCTCCCGCACCAGCGCGGGGGGATTGATGACAACGCCACCGCCCAGCAGGTTGCGGGTGGCGGGGTAGAAGATGCCCGACGGGATCAGGTGCAGCTTGAAATGGCCGTGCGGGTTCACCACCGTGTGCCCGGCGTTGTTACCCCCGCCGTAGCGGATCACGAGGTCGGCATCGGTGGCGAGGTAGTCGACCACGCGGCCCTTCCCCTCGTCGCCCCACTGGGCGCCGACGACGGCGATGACGGACATGGGCAGGCACAGACCTCACGTGAATGGGAGGGCATCGTAGCGCCGACGAGCGCGCGGCGGATGCGGGACTGCCGCCTTCGGCAGGCGGCGTTCGGGTCGGCGTGCGCTGTGAATCGGACGGGTCAAGTCCGGGTGGCGCGCACCTTGTCGAAGCAGCTGCTGCAGTAGACGGGTCGATCGTTGCGCGGCAGGAATGGCACGAGCGCCTGTCCACCACACTCGGCACACACGGCGGCGTGCATCTCACGCTGACCTGTGCCGCCACCCGAGCTGATGCCCAGGGCCCGGTTCTGCTTGGCCACGGCGCGGCAGCTCGGACATCGCTGCGGCTCGTTGACCAGCCCCTTCTCAGCGTAGAACTGCTGCTCGCCGGCGGAGAACACGAAGTCCATCCCGCAGTCGCGGCAGCTTATGGTCTTATCGGCGTACACCTACCCCTGCCTCCTTGAACCTGTACGGTTCGCGGCCGACTATACACACGCGCCTGACGCCTGCCTAGAGCCTTAGTAGGTGACCGCCTCCGTCTCGCGAGCGGCCATGGTGTAGAAGCGGGTGTTCGTCTTGCGGAACTGCAGCGGGACCTCGCCGATCGGTCCGTTGCGGTGCTTGGCCACCTTGGCCTTGATCAACTCCACGTCGCTGTCCGCGTTCGGCTCGCCGTCGCGGTACAGGAAGATCACCACGTCAGCATCCTGCTCGATGGAACCGGACTCCCTCAGGTCCGAAAGGCGAGGCTCGGCGCTGCCCCGCTGCTCCACGCCGCGCGACAGCTGGGAAAGGGCGATCACCGGCACCTTCAGCTCCCGGGAAAGCTGCTTCAGGCCTCGGCTGATCTCGCTCACCTCCTGGACGCGGTTCGGCTCACGCGCGGAGAGGCTCCCCTGCATCAACTGCAGGTAGTCGACGATCAGCAGGTCGAGGCCGCGCTGCTCGGCCTCGAGGCGACGGGCCTTGGTCCGGAGCTCCAGAACGGTGAGCACCGGTGAGTCGTCGATCCACATCGGCGCGGCGTGCATCGAGTTCATGACCTGGGCGATCTTGCTCCAGTCGGTCTCGTCCACGAAGCCGCTCTGCAGGGGCCGGGGGTTGATCCCGGACTCCGCCGAGAGGAGGCGCAGCGCGAGCTGCTCCTTGCTCATCTCGAGGGAGAAGACGCCGACCTTCTTCCCCTCGTGCACCGCCGCGTGCTGCGCGATGTTCAACGCCATGCTCGTCTTTCCGACGCTGGGCCGGGCGGCCAGGATGATGAGGTCGGACGGCTGGAAGCCACCCAGCAGGGCGTCCAGCTGCGAGAGCCCGCTTGGGATCCCCAGGATCTGGCCCCGATGCTCGTGCAGGTACTCGAGCCGGTCGTACGCCTGCCCCAGCAGCGTGGCCAGCGACTCGAATCCGCCGACCGTTCGGCGCTGGCTGATCTCGAACAGGATCCCCTCGGCCCGGTCGATGGCGGCCTCCGCGTCATTGGCCTCCTCGTATCCGACCGCGGCGATCTTGCCGGCCGCGCCGATCAGGTTGCGGAGGACCGCCTTGCGTTCGACGATCCGCCCGTAGTGCTCGACGTGGACGGCGGTCGGCACCATGTTCATGAGGCTCGCGAGGTACGCCGGGCCACCGATCGGCTCCAGCCGCTCCCGGCGTGCCAGCTCGTCGCCCAGCGTCACCAGGTCGATCGGCTCGCGCTGGCCATGCAGGCCGAGCATCGCCTCGTAGATGTCGGAGTGCTGCTGACGGTAGAAGTCGGGCGGATGGAGGAAGTCCGCGACCTTCAGGATCGCCTCAGGGTCGATCAGTATCGAGCCGAGGACGCTCTGCTCGGCCTCGACCGCCTGCGGTGCCAGCTTGTCGATGCTCATCGGCTCACCGGGCAGGGAGGCAGCGGGAGGCGGTGGCGAGGCATCCTCCAGACACTACCTGCGCCGTCCGAGGGCGACGGGCAGTTGTCCACCGAGTTACCAACCAAATGAAAACCTGGTTGGGGACGGGATGTGGACATCGCCGACCCGAGGGAGCTGTTCACCTGGCACACCAGCTGCGTGGATGGCGCCAGTCAAGCCTCCGGCCGCGACACCTTGTCTGTCCCGCCCGCACTCCAGCTGAGCGGTGCGATACCGAAGCCGGGCTCAGGCCGGGAGCGGTATCACGCTGACGGTCATCTCGGCCACCACTCCCGGCATCAGGCGCACGTCCACCTTGAAGTCGCCGAGCATCTTGATCGGCTGGCGGAGGTGAATGTCGTGGCGATCCACCTCGATCCCCTGGTTGGCGATCAGCTCGGCGATCTCGCGGTTGGTGACCGAGCCGAAGAGGCGGTTCTTCTCGCCGGCCTTGACGGGGACCTCCAGCGTCAGTGCGCGCAGGCGCTCAGCCGTGGCCTCCGCCTCGGCGCGCAGGCTCTGCTCCCGCGCCTCGCGCTCGCCGCGGTGGCGCTCCCAGTTGGCGAGTGCGCCGGCATCGGCAAGCGCGGCCGCACCGGTCGGGAAGAGGAGGTTGCGGGCGTAGCCGTTCTTGACCTCCTTCACGTCACCCGCGTGGCCGAGCCCCTTCACGTCGCGCTTGAGGATCACCTTCATGCTGTAAGCCGGTCCCTTTCCGTGTGGCTAGTTGAGCTTCGGCTCGCCGCGACCAGCTGCGACCGGCAGCTGCCATTCGGCGTCGCGCGACTCGGCGTCGGCGGTGGCGTCATCGCTCCCCGTGGCATTGCCGCGGCGGGCGATGCGCAGCCGCGCCAGCAGGCCCTTGACCGCACGCGGATCCCGCAGATCGCCGTAGCGCTCGAGGAGGTCGGGCAGACCGTCTCGAATCTCGTCGTAGCGGTGGCCCATCAGCGAGCGGAGGCGCGCCAGGTCCTTGTCGAGGTCCGCTGTGCCGTTCTTCGCCCGCTCCATGTGTTCCTTGCGAACCTCTGCCGGCGCATTGGCGATGAACAGGTCCAGCACCAGCATTAGGACGGTGATGTCATCGGCCTGGCCGATGATCGGGATGGCGTCCGGGATGAGGTCGAACGGCATCACGAGGTATGCGAGCGCGGCTCCCAGCAGGCCCTTCAGGGGGATGGGTGTGCGCGGGTCGCGGAAGAGGCCCCAGATGACGCGCGCGTACATCGGGAGCTTCCAGATCATGCGTGCCATGCGCGCGTAGCGCAGTTGGCCGGATAGCTTCACGGTGATTCTCCGGTTCCGGTCCAGGCGGGCCCCGATGGTATCAGAGGTGGCGGATTTCAGGATTCGGCCAGATCAGAGTCGTTGACATTAGAACGCTTGTTCTGCTAGTGTCGCCTGAAGACCGCCCATACAAAGGAGTCGCCGGTGACCAGGCATGACGCCGAGCGCCGCAAGAAGATCCTCGAGAGCATCGCCCGCATCGTCGCGGAACGCGGCTATCCGCCGAGCGTCCGGGAGATCGCCGAGGCGGTCGGCCTGGCGTCGCCGTCGGCCGTGCATCACCACCTGACCGCCCTCGAGCGAGACGGCCTGGTCGAGCGCGGCTCCCACTCGTCACGAGCGCTGCGATTGACGGTCCGGGCCGAGGCTGAGCTCGGTCTGCCTCCCCGTCGACCGGCACCAACAGAGCGGAGCCGGGTCACCCCATTCCGAATGCCCATGGAGCGCGATCGCCTAGCCCTCCCGGTGATCGGCGAGATTGCCGCGGGGCAGCCGATCGAGGCCTACGCAGAGGGTGCCGAGACCTTGGACGTGCCCCGCTCGCTCCAAGCACGCGACGACTCATACGTCCTGCGGGTGCGCGGCAAGAGCATGATCGACGACCTCATCGACGATGGCGATTACGTCGTCGTCCAGCCCCAGGCAACCGCCCACGACGGCGACATCGTCGTGGCGCTCCTCGAGGACAACGGCGTCACCCTCAAGCGCTTCTACCGCGAGAAGGACCGCATCCGACTCCAGCCAGCGAACGCCGCGATGGAGCCGATCTATGCGACCGAGGTCCAGATCCAGGGCAAGGTCGTCGGGGTCATCCGCAAGCTGACCTAGGCTCTGCGGGCGATGACTCGCACCATCCTTCACGCCGATCTCGACGCCTTCTACGCCAGCGTCGAGGTGCTGGACGACCCGTCGCTGCGCGGCAAGCCGGTCATCGTCGGCGGCGATCGCGGGACCCGCGGGGTCGTCATGGCGGCCTCCTACGAGGCGCGCAAGTTTGGCGTCCACTCCGCCATGCCGATCCGCACAGCGGTGAGCCTCTGCCCGACCGGCGTCTTCCTGCCCGGCCACCCAGACCGCTACCGCGACCTGTCCGCCCAGGTGATGCGGATCTTCGCCTCGTACACGCCGCTGGTCGAGCCGATCAGCCTGGACGAGGCCTTTCTTGACGTGACCGCCAGTCGTGAGGTCTTTGGGGACGGCGAGACGATCGGGCGGGCGCTCAAGCAACGCGTCCTCGACGAGGCCGGGCTGGTGGTCAGCGTGGGGGTGGCGCCCAACAAGCTCTGCGCCAAGGTCGCGTCGGACCTGCGCAAGCCCGATGCGCTGGTCGTCGTCCCGCCCGGCGAGGAGGCGACCTTCCTCGCGCCGCTCCCCGTCAGCCGGCTGTGGGGCGTCGGGCCGCAATCGCGCCAGGCACTGGCCGACTATGGGGTGACCACGATCGGACAGCTTGCCGTCCTGCCCGACGGGACCCTCCGTCGCCGCTTCGGGAGCCACGGCCACGACCTCGCGCTGCGTGCCCGCGGCATCGACCCGGCGCCCGTCGTCCCGTGGCAGGCACCCAAGAGCATCGGTCACGAGCTGACCTTCGAGCGCGACGTCGACGATCCTGCCCGCCTGGAGGCAACGCTCCTCGACCTGGCCGAATCGGTGGCAAGCCGCCTGCGCAACCACCACATGGCGGCGGGCGCGGTGCAGCTCAAGCTGCGATACGAAGGGTTCGAGACCCTCACTCGCCAGATGCGGGTGCCGCTCCAGACGCGCGAGTCGGAGCCGATCTACGCCGCCGGCGTCGCCCTGCTGCGCAAGACGCTGGTCCGCGACCGCGCCGTGCGGCTCATCGGCCTCACCGCCATCCATCTGACCGATGTCCAGCAGCTGACCCTGTTCGATGCCCCTGACAAGACCGATCGCATCACCCGGTCAATCGACGCGGTGCGCGAGCGATTCGGTGAGAAGGCCATCACCCGAGCGCGGCTCGTGGGACATCGGGATCGGCGCCGCTTCGGCTTCGGTGAGAAGCCTGAGCTGCCACCGGACGCAGATCCTTGACAAGTCGAACGCCTGTTCGTATGCTGCGGTGTAATAGAACGCCTGTTCGGTGCCTCTGGCAGGCAGCGTGAAGGAGTTGTGGAACCGATGGCGCTCACCAAGATCACACCGACCCCCGCACGGGTGCAGTGGGACCGGCGACTCGCAAGACCCTCGATCGTTCGCGTCGCAGGCCGGCAACTGACCGTGACGGGGCTCGAGGCGATGCGCGACGAGACGGCCGCCTACCCCGCCGAACGGGGGCCGCGCATCACCTACCTCGTGGAGACCGATGCAGGGCTGGCCTCGCTCGTCTTCGATGGACGACGTCGTCGCTGGTTCGTCGACGCGCTCGACGAAGCCGCATAGCAGCCCTCAATCGAGCGGCTCCGCCTCCACAATCCAGAGCGGTCCGTCGCCGGCCTCGACCTTCCGTGCGCCCTCGCCCGGATCGGTCAGAGAGGTGCGCACCAGCCGGACGCGCTGCCCGTCCAGCTCCCCGATGGGGCCGACCACGGGCGACAGCCCAAAGGTGAAGGCCCAGGCCCGCACCTGGTCGTGGATGCGGCGAGCGGGCTGCGACCAGTCGACAGTCGCGTAATCGTCGCCGAAGTGGCCGGCCCACGTGACCCCCTCCGTCGGTTGCGCGTCGCCGGGGTCGCCGGCCGCGATCCGCGCGAACACCTGCAGCAACAGGCTCAGAGCCACCGCACCCATGCGCGGCCCCACCACGTCGATGCCGTAGTCATCGTCGAGCATCGGCACCGGCGCCTGGGCGAGGATGGGGCCTGTGTCGAGCTCGGAGTCCATGCGATGCCATGACACGCCGAACTGCGCATCCCCATCGCGGAAGGCCCACGCCAGCGGGATCGGCCCCCGATGGCGGGGCAGCAGGGCGGGGTGGCAGTTGATTGACCCCAGCGGGGGGACGTCCAGGGCGGCCTGCGGAATGCGCCACGGGAATCCCCAGCACAGCGCCAGGTCCGGGCGGCTGGCCCGCAGGAGCGGCTCGACCGACCACTTGTCGTGGGCCAGCAGCACGTCGAGGCCAGGTGGCGCGGTCTCGTCGCCCATCGGCTCGCGTCCGGGCGGGGCTGGCTGCCGTCGGCGAGCGCTGATGATGGCGACCGGGTCGTGGCCGAGCTCGCGCAGGGTGGGGACGAGCGCCGCGGCCACCGGCGGCACGGTGGTGATGAGCGCGATCCGCCAGCCCACCTGCTTCATGCGGTTCGGAGTCTAGCCCCTACAATCGCTGGCAAGGCTCGCCCGCGGGCGCCGTGCGGGTGTCCGAAGACCACACGAGGCAGCTCGCCGATGGGCGATTCCACCCAACTCACCGACCTTCCCCTGCACGAATTTCTCGAGCGCCTGGGAAGCAGCGACCCGGTTCCCGGCGGTGGGAGTGCCGCCGCGCTGGCGGCCGCCATGGGCGCCGCACTGGTCGCGATGGTGGCTGAGCTCACGATCGGCCGCCCCGCCTACGCCGAGCACGAAGCGACGATCAGGCACCTCCGCTTCGATGCGCTGGATCGCCGAACCGAGCTGCTGAGCCTTGCCCAGCAGGACGCAACCGCCTACGACGCCGTGGTCCGCGCCCGCCACATGCCGAAGGACTTGGAGGTAGAGCGCACAGCGCGCACCGACGCGCTGCAGATGGCCATGAGCGAGGCGGCTCGGATCCCGCTGCGGGCGGCCGTGGTCGCCTCCGAGGTCCTTGACCTGGCCGAGCGGATCGCCCCGATCGGAAATCGCAATGCGGCCAGCGACGCTGGCGTCGCCGCCCAGCTCGCAGCCGCGGGCCTGCGCGGGGCGCTCCTCAACGTCCGCATCAACCTCCCCTACCTCGCCGATGACGACCCGTTCCTCCAGTCGGCGCCCATCGAGATCGCTCGCCTCGAGGGGTTGGCGACGGCGGGCGAGCAGGCGGCTTTGGCTGCCGTGGACGAGCGGCTGGTGTCGAAATGACCGCCAAGATCCTCGACGGCCGGACCGTCGCATCCCGCCTGTGGCGTGACCTCTCCGACCGCATCGCCGATCTGCACGAACGGACCGGCGCGACGCCCCGGCTGGCGATCGTTCGCCTCGACGCCCGCGGGCCATCCGCGGTGTACGCAGCGAGCGTCTGGCGCGCGGCGCGAAGCGTGGGCGTTGACGCTTTCGAGATCGCACCGCCGGAAGGAGTCGCGCTCTCCGACCTGGCGGCACGCATCGGCGCCCTGAACCGTGACCCAAGCATCGCCGGCATCGTGATCGCCCAGCCGGTGCCATCACACCTCGACGCGGCGGTGGTGGTCGAGCTGATCGACCCGGCCAAGGATGTCGACGGCGCAACGCCCCTCAATGCAGGCCGCATCGCCCGTGGCGAGCGAACGTTCGTGCCGGCCACGGCGCTGGCGGTGATGACCATCCTGCGCAGCTACGGGATCCCGATCGCGGGCAAGCGGGCGGTGGTCGTCGGTCGCTCGGCGGTGGTCGGTCGCCCTGCCGCCGCCCTCCTGCTGGCCGCCGACGCAACGGTGCAGATCTGTCATCGCCGCACCCGCAACCTGGCACGCGAGACGCGACGGGCCGAGATCCTGGTCGTGGGCGCCGGCGTGCCGCACCTGATCCGCGCCGAGATGGTGAATCGCTCGGCGGTGGTGATCGACTGCGGCATCAACACCACGCCGAACGGGATCGTGGGCGACGTCGACTACGCCGCCGTCCGGCCGGTGGTCGGCGCCATCACCCCCGTGCCGGGAGGGGTTGGCCCCGTCACCACCATGATGCTGCTGCAGCAGACGGTGGACGCCGCCGAGCGAGCCGAGTCGTCCGACGAGCCAGCGCTGGACCGATACGCCCTGCCCGAGCGGCACGAGGCTAACTCCGGCAGCCGGGAGACCGAACCTAGCTGACGCCGGGGTTCACGAGGTGGTCGGCCATCTCCTCGAGCGGCACTGAGCCGTCGATGAAGCCCAGGTCGCGCATCGTCTGGTAACCGCTCGTCCAGACCGCGTCGTTGATCAGTCCCGATGGGGCGGAGGCGCCGGCCTTCCACAGCTCGATCGTCGCCTGAAGCACCGCCAGCGCGGTCTCGCGGTCCTCAGCGATCGCCGGCACGGCAACGACGGCCGCATCGAGCCCCACCTGGGGATCGGCGGCGATCTCCGCCTCCGCCCGCAGGGTGGCCGCCGCAAACTCGGCGACATCGGTTCTGTTGGAATCCAGCAGCGCATCACCCACGATCAGCCCGGGGCCTGGCAGCGGGGCGATCTGCTCGACGGTCAGGAGGTCGACCTCCATCCCCTGCGCCGCGAGGCGCAGCGGCTCGTTGTTGCGGAAGCCCGTGATGAGATCGACGTCTCCGTTGAGGAGGCCGTCGACCTGGTTGAACTGCGGGTACTCGCGGATCATGACGTCATCCTCGGTCAGCCCACCGGCATGGAGCAGGGCGAGCAGCGCGTGCCAAGACGAGCCGAACGTGCCGGGTGTGCCGATCCGTGCGCCGGCCAGCTCCGATGCCTCCCTCGGCACCGTTCCCTTTTGCCCGATCAGGGCCACCGGGAAGAGGCCGTACATGGTCTCCACGTACTTGATCGGGATGCCGGCCGTGCGGCTGATCATCACGTCGGTGGCGTCGGCCACCCCGAACTCGGCCTGTCCATCGGCCACCAGCCGGACCAGGTCGGCGCTGCTCTTGTACTCGATGGTGACGTCCAGGCCGATAGCGGCGTAGTAGCCCTTCTGCTGAGCGAGGTAGAACGGCGCGAACTGGACATCGGGCTGGAAGCCGAGCAACAAGGTTACCGGTCGCAAGACGACCGACGGTGAGGGGGACGGCGTGGCCGTGCACCCGATCAGGAGCACGGCCATCAACGGCAGGAGGAGGCGGCGCGTAGACATCGGTCTTCCTTTCTAGGGCTTGAGAACGAGACGGCGCTCGACCGACACGACCAGTCCATGCAGGCCGATGCCGATGACCGCCAGGGTGACGAGCGCGACGAACATCAGGGGCGTGTCGAAGAGCCCCTGGTTGGCGATGTTGATGAGGACCCCTAGCCCGCTGCTGGCCCCGGCCCACTCGGCCACCACGGCGCCGATCACGGCCAGGGTCACCCCCACCCGCAGCCCTCCGAAGATGACCGGCAGGGCCGAGGGAATCTCCAGCCGGGTTGTGCGCTGGGCCTGCGTCGCGCCCAGCGAGCGGAACAGCTCGACCAGCAGCGGGTCGGCCGAGCGGATGCCGACCATGGTGGCGATGGCGATCGGGAAGAACACGATCAGGGCGCAGATCAGGACGCGCGCCAGCAGCCCACCGCCGAACCAGATGTCGAGCAGCGGGGCGAGCGCTAGGATCGGGACTGACTGGGCCGCCACGATGTAAGGCGACAAGACTCGCTCGATTGCCACGCTCTTGCCGAGGGCGGTGCCCACGGTGATCGCGGTGGCCGCCCCAAGCGCGAGGCCCAGCAGGATCTCGGACAGGGTCACCGCGGTGTGCTCCCAGAGCAGTCCTGAGCCGATGGCGCGCACGGCGCGCTCACCCACCACCTCGGGTGCCGGGAGGATGTAGTCGGGCGTGCCGGTCACCACGGTGAGCAGCTTCCAGGCCACCAGGAAGGCGGTCAGCGAGAGGACCGTCGTGGCGATCCGACTCATCGGTCAAGCCATGGTGTGAGCTCGGCGGGATGCACCTCGGCCAGCGCCGCGCGAGTGGCGGCGTCGACGCTCGCCGCGGTCGGGTCAGCGGCGACCGTCGCCGCGCGAGGCCGTGGCAGGTCGACCGGGATGATGTGTGCCACCCTGCCAGGCCGCGCGGTCATCACGACGATGCGATCCGCCATGCGAACGGCCTCGTTCACCGAGTGGGTGACAAGGATCACCGTCCGTGGCCGATCCATCCAGAGCCGCTGCAGCTCCCCGTCGAACCCCTCGCGGGTCAGGGCATCGAGGGCGCTGAAGGGCTCGTCCAGGAGAAGGATCGGCGGGTCGGTGATGAGGGCTCGTGCCAGCCCCTCTCGCTGCGCCATCCCTCCAGAGAGCTGTGACGGCCGGAGCTCTGCCGCCTCGGCCAGCCCGACCCGCTCGAGGGCATCGCGCCCTCGCAGGCGCGCCTCATCCGCACCGATACCGGCCAGCGTGAGCGGCAGTGCGACGTTGTCGACGCTCGAGAGCCAGGGGAGCAGGCGCGGCTGCTGGAAGGCGAGGCCTACTCGCCCATCGCCCGCTCGTGGCGGCGCCCCGGCGGTCTCGCCGATCGCCACCCGACCGGCGTCCGGCTGCAGCAGGCCGGCGATGACCCGCAGCAGCGTGCTCTTGCCGCAACCGTTCGGACCGATGATCACGGTCAGGCTCCCAGCCGGAATGTCGAGGGTCATGTCTCGGAGCGCCTCGACGGGATGGTCGATTGGCGGGAACTGAACGCTGACCCCTTCAAGGCGCACGGGCAGGCCGGGGGGCGTCAATGCCTGATCGGTCCTCGTCGCTGCCTCGCTGGTCATCGTTCGCTCCCGCCTCGGTGCCATGGCATCGCAAACGGGGCTCGGCCGCGGGACCCTCTTAGGCTCGACTCGCTTCGGGCGCGCAAGCGCGCGCTATCGGCTTCGTCGATGCGTCGGAGAACGCCTCGCGGTCGCCTTCTCCCATCCGGACTGTGACCGTCGGCCCTGTCTGCCTGCGAGCCTCGCGCTCGCCGGTTCAGGTCGGCCCCGTCAGGCTCGCCCCTTCCGCCGCTCCTCGGCGTCCGGACCCGATGGGGTTCGCGGGCTGGCTCGCGTCAGCGAGCCGACCGC
>JACDEL010000037.1 GCA_013816405.1 Chloroflexota bacterium
CTACTCCGCGTCGCGCTTTAGGTTCGGCACCGGGCGAAGGCGCGGGGGGAACGCGCCCCGCCCGGCTGATCTCATCGCGGGGACACCTTGTCGAGCCAACGCTCGCGGGCGCGGCGCTTCTCCGGGGCGTCCCGCGGACTGCGATCGCCCCCGGCGGGTGTAGGATGGCGACGCAAGCGCTCCACGGAGCGCGCCCTTCGCCTTCGCCAGGCACACGGGTACGCGGCATGGCTTGGCGGGTAGCTCCCGCCTTTGAGAGCCTTGCCGCTCTTCGTTTCTCGGGATCGGAGCGACGATACCGACGAACCGACGATGGCGATGGCTTGCTATCGAACCTTGAGCCTCACGCTCGTCGTGCGGGTGAGGCCGCCGCCGCTGCTGGTGATCGTCAGCGTGTAGGTGCCCTTCGGCGTGGTCAAGGCGGTCCTCACCGTGAGGATCGATGTGCTCCCCGTTGCGGGGTTCGGGTTGAACGTGCCGCCTGCCCCGGTCGGCAGGCCGCTCCCCACGCCCAGGTCGACCGAGGCGCCAAAGCCGCCGCTTCGTGTGATCGACACCGTGTAGGTCGTGCTGGAGCCCTGCGTCACGGTCTGGCTGGAGGGCGTAGCGCTGAGCGTGAAGTCGGGCGTGGCGCCATCGGTGACCAGACTGTAGAGCAGGTGGTTGTTGGCCGTGCTCGAGGAAGTCACGATGCCCTTCGTGGTGGCGTCATAGAGGACGGTGCGCACCGTCGCGGGCGAGGCGGCAGGATGTGCCGCAAGGTAGAGCGCGGCGACACCAGCGGTGTGCGGCGTGGCCATCGAGGTGCCGCTTATCGTGTTGGTGGCGGTGTTCGAGGTGTACCACGCCGAGGTGATACTCACGCCCGGCGCGAACCAGTCGACGCAACCACCGTAGTTCGCCCACGAGGCCTTCTGGTCGCTGCTGTTCGTGGCGCTGATCGTCATCGCCTCTGGCACGCGGGCCGGCGAGTACGTGCAGGCATCATCCTGGCGACCGATGAAGTCGCCGTTGCCGGCCGCCACGGCAGTGCTGATGCCGTCGGCGATAAGGTTCTTCGTCGCGGTGTCGACGGACGAATTGCCGCTGCCCCCAAGGCTCATGTTGGCCACGGCCGGCCCGGTGGTGTGGTCAGCGATGACCCAGTCGATGCCGGCGATGATCGTCTCCCACGTGCTTCCGCCGGTGCAGCCGAAGACGCGGACGCTCACCAGCCTAATTGCCTTGGCCACCCCGTAAATGGATCCGCCGATGGTGCCGGACACGTGCGTTCCGTGCCCGTTGCAGTCGTTGCCGTTCTGCCCGTCGCCCACGAAGTCGGCACCGGGTACGGCGCGTCCGCCGAACTCGTCGTGGCTGAAGTGGATGCCGCTGTCGATAACGTAGGCGGTGACGCCGGCGCCGGTGGTGTTGTACGTGTAGCCGCCGTCGAGCGGCAACGACCGCTGGTCGATGCGGTCGAGTCCCCAGGTCGCAGTGGTCTGGGTCGTGTCGAGCCAGACATTCGCATCGGCCTCGACGAAGGCGACCTTCGGGTTGCGCGCAAGCGCGCTAGCTGCGGCGGCCGATCCCCGGAAGGAGAAACCGTTGATGGCATGCCGATACACGTAGCCAACCGCTCCGCCTTGCTGGCGCGCCAGTGCTCCTGCGGTCGCGGCCGGGTCGACGTCGGCGCGGAGCGTGACGATCCAGGTGCCGGTCGGGGATGGCGCGGCCAGCGTGGTGGCCGGGAAGAGCGTGAGGATTAGGGCCAGCGAGGCCAGCAGTGCGGCGCTACGACGCATCGGTCGAGGGTCCTCTTAGTATGGCAGCCGTGCCGGTGGCCTCGGGGCTGGCGGCTGACCACCAATCATAGCACCCGCGTCAATCCAGATAACCCGGTCGCGAGCTTGGTGCCCCATCCAGTCCTTGGGTAGGTGGATCGGATGCCTGTTCCCGTCGCCGAGGTGGAATGGCCTATCCCGGCGCGACCGCCGGCCTGTCGAGTGGCGAGCACCCAGCAGGTTGTCCGCGACGGCACCCAACTGGGGCGGGTGCCCGCCGATCTTGCGAATGCCGTGACAGACCTCGCGATTGCGGGCCCGGGTGTGTGCGGTCTGCGCGCAACCGCGCGCGTTCTAGCGCGAGTCCGCGCGCAACGCCCCGACCTGCGAGCTCCGGAAGCGCGGGATGCGGGCGGGCGGATCGCCTGGGGACTGCGCTCCCTGTTCAACGTCCCGGAGGTGATGTCGCTCGTCCGCGGACCGGTCGGCGACGAGTCCGTGTACTGGCGAGCCGTGCTCGACTACTCGCTCGATGGGAATCTCCAGGCCACCTTAGACGAGTACGCCCATGTCCTGCCGGAGTGGCTTGGACTCCTGGACCGCGACGCGCCCGTACCTGGTACCGCATGTCTGGGAGCCCTTATGGGAACGATGAGACTCTGCCGTTGGGACCCGACGCCCACGTCGAGCCGAGGATTTGCTGTTTTACGAACTAGATGGGCCTAAGCGTTGTGGCCCAAGCGTGGAATGGCGAGCGTAGGCCGCTCAGTTAGCAGGTCTTCGATTTGCCCCCCTGTCGTTGCCCTCCGAGAAGTCCGCGATGGGTTGGGCGCTCTGGCAGGGGGGACCGCACGCGGCCGGACCCGCATAGGTCATTGCTGTCGATACGATGTGGACGCCACGAGCGGCTCTGACACCAATATGGGACATCCTTCAGGGCCTGCTCAAATGGCCGTCGCGTCCTACCGCACACGAGAGTCACAGGTACGATCCAGTCAGCCAAGGCCGGGGAGGACGAAGGGCGCCATCCGCACATAGGTCGGATCGACGAGCTGATCGACGAGCGCCTGGGCGACATCCTCGCGGGTCACCCGAGCGCCGGGCCGCAGTTCTAGGACAAGGCGGTATCCGCGGGCGGCTCCGTTGGTCACGAGCGGCGGCCGAAGCGCCGTCCAGTCGAGGGCCGATGCCGAGAGGACCTTGTACTCGCGTTGCTTGGCGCCGACGACGTGCCGGGCCGCGCGGCGCACGAACCACGAGGCAAGGCGGTCGAGCAAGGGCTTGCGGTCCCCCGAGACATCCACGGCCGCTCCCGACAGGACGATGACCCGCCGTACGCCGAGCGCGGTCGCAATCTCAACGAGGTTGCGCATCCCGTGCTCGACGATCGCCGCCTCCTCGGCCGTGTTGGCCCGCGGTCCGATTGCCGCGATCACGGCATCGGCCCCCTCGAGCGCACGCAGCATCACCTCAGGGTCACGCACGTCGCCGATGACCGAACGGACTCCGGGCTCCGGGGACGCGTGGCCGGCGAGGGTCGTCAGGTCGTGGCCCGCCGCGATTGCCCGGCGGACGGCCAGTCGGCCGATCCGACCGGTCCCGCCGACGACCGTCACACGCATCAGTGCTCACCTCCTACCGTCATGGGGCCGATCACCTAACTGTCGAACGATGCGACTAACATCACACGCCGGCAGCCGAACGCGGCTGGACGATTACCGCCGGCAGGCCATCGACAGAGCGCATTGAACATCCGTCGAGCCTCGTCGTACTGAAACGTAGTCTGTCGCAGGACAGGCCCGTCCACCCTCCGCTCCAGGTCTTCAGCCACATTCCTCGCCCGCATGCCGGGGTGAGTCTAGGTCAGGCTCTGGATCGGCACGAGATCGCGGAGAGCGTCATGCGCTGGCTGAGGGCCCTGGCCCCGCCCCTCGAGGGCAGGCGATAAGCCGGCGGTAAGCCCACGCCGACTAGGCTCGCACGCGGCCAGGGCGACATTGACGGCGCGAGGTTCTCAAACGGCCGGGCCCGCGGCGATTCGGTAGCGGGCAGGCGACCCCGGCCCAGCGATCAGTCGCCGAGACCGGCCAAGGAGGCACGGAGGTCCCACGCCCGTGCGTCACTCGTCGCAAGGCGGACGATGAAGCCGGGTGGACGTCGGGCGAGGTCCGCGTACCTGCGGCCATGCGCATCGCCTAGATAGCGCGAGGCGATGGCCAGGCGGGTCTGGGCGCCGTCGTCTGGCGCGAGTGTCGCCTTGCCCCGTACCTGGACGCCCCGGAAAGGGCGCAACGGTCTCGAAGACCAGCAGCACGCAGCGGGGATCGCGCCGCAGGTGCTCGAGCTTGTGGTCGGTGGCCGCGACCACGACCTCGAAGAAGCCCTCGTACAGGCGGAACCACACCGGCGAGACGAGCGCCTCGCCGTCGGCTCGGTACAGCGTCAGGACGGCCGGCGACGGCGCGTCAAGCAGGGACTGCATCTCGGAAGCGACATCAGCAAGCTTCATGCGGACAGTTCGCACGCTCGCCTCGAATGCTCCTCCCGCGATCAGTCAGACGTTGCCTTGCCGGCCGTTTCAGCCTCGTTGAGCTGCGCGTCGGAGAGTAGCCGTTGGTCGGGATCGGCGGCCGAGCTGCCGGCGCTCCGGAACCGCAACTTCTCCATGTACGGCGTCGGCTGCTTGCGGCGGGCGTCGAGGAACTCCTTGGCGTAGTAATCGCGCGCCTCGCCGGCCGTCTTCTGCCCGGTGACGATGTCGTGCATCAGGTTGAGCGCAAGCGAGTTGGCCTGCTCGTCGTGACAGCGCGCGGAAACCTCGCCGGTCGTCCGTTCCACCATGACGCTGCCATCGAACTGTGCGAGCGGAGTGAACATCTCGGCCGGGACGAGGTAGTCGATGAAAGTCTCGACCGAGTCGGTGTGGGGCGCCGGGAAGTCGTGGTTCCAAAATGCGCGTTGGGCGACGATCCGCTTCCAGGATCCGACATCCCGCCAGGTCAGCTGCGACTCGGACGCCTCATGGGGCTCTCCGTAATGGTCGATGACGAGTTGGGCGGACTCGCGAGCTTCCTCCGGCCATGCGGCAAGGATCTCCGAGGCGGACTGGGATCGCATTGTGTGCCTCCTTGGCAACCGGATTGCCTGGACCGGAGGGATTCCGACCGTGGTGCGCCTCTTTGGCGAGACGTTGACCCACTCGGAAAGGGTCGCGGGCAGGGTTCGTGTTTCAGGGTTGACGGCGAACTGATGGAGCTTTGTCCCAAGGGCACCGGCGGGATCGATCATGGCGGTGGGCACCTCCTCAATCATCCCACGGATCGCTAATCGATCATCCTCGGATCGGGGAACGATAACGGCGCGCCGAGCAGCTGGCTAGACCCCCCTATCGGCGGCGATCGGTAGCGTGCAGGCGACCCCCGGCCCTACGATTCGGGCATGACGCTCGGCGCCCTCTCGATGGCATGGGTCGCGGCTGAGGCTGCGCGGCCGCTCGGATGGGTCATCGTCGGCGTGTGGCTCGATCAGGAGAAGCGCGGCAAGTGGCAAGCGGTTGCCAACGGTCCGAGCGGATCGGCCGAGGTCGAGATCGGCCACGGTGGCGATCCGAGCCAAGCCCTTAGAAGGCTGGCGGAGGCATTGCAGAAGCGGCGAGGGGCGCCAGCGAGCGGGTAGCCACCCCTCTGGTCCGTACCACCCGCCGTACCACCGAACGCCTGTATCCGGGTGGTACGAATGAGCGTGGCTGCCCTAGAATGGGGTTCAGGAGGTCGCTGGTTCGAATCCAGTCGTCCCGACCATCAATCTGAGCACTAAAATGGCCCTCTTGAAATCTGGAGGGCCTCTTCTGTGGCCGTGCGGCGACCCCCGACCAAGTGTCACGTTTGTCCGCTCGAGGACAGTGCGCAGCCACCAGCAGCGCTTGCATGTCGGCCGGACGCGCAGCGCGTTTTCACCGGCGCGCCCATCACTTCCCCGGAGGTCGTCGCGTGAAGAAAAAGGATCGAGACCTTCCCCATAGCGCGGCCGAACTGCTGGCCGATTGGCGAGGGGCTAAGCGGGACACCGCGGCCGCCAACGTGGCAGCGGAGGTAGCTACGCTAGCTCTCGAGGCCGCCAGGGCCTCCGATGAGGCGGCCTTGGAGACAGAGGCCGCCGCGAATGCCGCGGCCGAAGCGGTGAAGCAAGCGCTCGCGGCCGCAGCGAGCGCCAGGAGAGCCGCCGCCCATGCCGCCCAAGCGGCGCAGATGCTGCTGGCTTCCGCTGAGGGGGACAAGGTGCGAGCGATCGAAGACGTCGGCGAGGCGAAGAGGGCCGAGACGGCGGCCGGGGACCGGTTCCATGAGGCTCAAGAGGGTGGCTTTCCGAGAGACCACGACTGAGCCGCATTACGGCGCTAGCTGACGTCCCACATGACGGCATCGATCAGTGGACGATAGACCGAGTAGCTGAACTCGCCGCCGATCGGAATGTCCATGAACTTGGTCACTTCCCGGCTCAGCCGGCCCCATACGCTCTTCTCGTCGCGCTGCCTCATGCATCGCATCGAAGGTGGCAAACGAGTCGAGACGCCACAGAACCCGGTACTCGCCGGCCTGCTTCTCCGAGGACATGGCGACGACGTAGGTGCCCAGGTACTCCACCCCTGGAGGGGAGCTCTTCTTGAGGGCGGCGTCGTTGTCCGTGGTCCATTTCTGGAACGCCTCCTCCTTGCCGCGCTTGATGTTGAAGCCCTGCTCAGAAATCAACGACATGTCGGTCTCTCCTTGCTGTCAGGGGCCACCGGAAAGGCGAAGGGTGGAAGTATGCGCCCGCGATTCCACCGCCTCCAGCTGGACAGCAAGACGCCCGACCCTTGCGGGCCGGGCGAATTTCGAATCGCTACCGGGACGCTCGCGCGTCCCGGTGGAATCGGTGCTAGGCGGCAGAAACCTTGCCGGCGCGGGGACCGCGGGGGCTGGACTCAACCTCGAAGTTCACCTTCTCGCCACCGACGAGGCGATCGAACTCAAGGGAGCGATCGAGCCCGTCACGGTGGAAGAAGTACTCCTTGCCGTCCTCAGCTGCAATGAAGCCGAAGCCGCGATCGGATACGACCTTCTTGATGGTACCTGTGGTCATGTTGACCTCGTTCTCTTCTCGAAATGAGCCGACGACGCACGGCCGGCTCGAGAAGGAACCTGACGACCACGCGGGAGACTCCCAAGTGGGGAGAGTGCCTGCAGTTTAGCGTGAATTGCCGTTTTGTGCTCATCGAGCCGCGTCTCAGGTCGCGTATGGTGGCGCGCCACCTCCGTATGAGGGCCGATGTAGCATCCCGCGGTGGATCCAGCACACGCCCTTCCCGCCGGCCCGCCGTTCACCATCCGAGCTCGTCTGCTGACGACGCTGGCCTCCGGTGGCGTCCGCTATGAGCCCGACGCCGGGATCGAGGTGGATGTCGCCGGACGCATCGCGGGGGTTGAGCGCTGGGATGGTGACTCCGGCCCGGCAGCGACCCTCGACCTGCGCCCGTGGGTGCTTATGCCCGGGCTGGTCGACCTGCATGCCCACCTTCCACAGCTGCCGAACGCGGGGGTCGGCGCCGGGCTAGACCTCCTGACCTGGCTCGAGCGCTACATCTTTCCGCTCGAGCGCGACTTCGACGTCCCGACCGCCGAGCTGATCGCCCCCGCCGCCTTTCGCGCCTTCGCGCGGGCGGGAACCACCACCGTGGTCGCGTACGGCGCCCTCTGGCCCGAGAGCCTGGACGCCTGCTTCCGCGCTGCTGAGGCGCACGGCATCCGGGCGGTCATCGGCAAGGTGATGATGGATCGGCTCAGCTACGACACCGACCGGGATCCGACCGAGGTGCTGGAGCTGTCGCTGCGGCAGTCCACGGAGCTGTGCGCGACATGGAATGGGCGAGATGACGGGAGGCTCATGTACGCCTTCACGCCGCGCTTCGCGGTGAGCTGCTCTGCCGCGATGTTGCGAGCCTCCGCCCTGGCCGCCAGCGAGGCGGGCGCCTACTGGCAGACCCATCTCTCGGAGGACCGGGAGGAGATCTCGGAGGTGAAGCGCCTCTTCCCCGATGCGATCGACTACACCGATGTCTACGACCGCGCCGGTGGGCTCACGCCCCGGGCGATCCTGGCGCACGCCATCCACCTCTCGGACCGGGAGGTGGAGCGCCTGGCTGAGAGCGGCGCCGTCGTCGCCCACTGCCCCAGCTCAAACCTGTTCCTGGCAAGCGGCGCGATGCCGCTGGCACGCTACCAGGCCGCGGGGATCCGCATGGGGCTCGGCTCCGACGTCGCGGCGGGACCCGACGCCCCGCTCTTCAGCGTGATGCGCGCCGGTGCCTACACCCAGAACGCGCTGCGGGCCGCCGGCCTGAGCGGCGCGCCGCCGTTGAGTCCCGCCGACTGGCTGCGCCTCGGAACGCTGGGTGGCGCCGAGGCGCTCGGGCTGCAGGACCGGATCGGCTCCGTGGAGGTGGGAAAGGAGGCGGATCTGATCGTTGTCGACCCCTCCGTGACGCTACCGCTGGAGGGCGTTGGCGCGCACGACGACGGCGGGCCGGACGAGATGCTCAGCCGGCTCATCTTCCGGGCGCACCCCTCCATGGTTCGGGGCGCCTGGGTGCGTGGGCGCCTGTTGCCTGCCTGACCTGAGGCGCATCGGCTAGGCTAGCGGCCATGGGCATCGACCGCGTCATACAGATCCTCATCAACGCCGGCGCACTGTACGCGGCGGTCTTCGTGGTGGGAGGGATCGACTTCGTCGGCGAGTGGTGGAAGCTCCTGATCGTGGCGCTGGCATTCAGCCTGCTGAACACCTACGTCCGTCCGATCCTGCGCATCCTAACCCTCCCGATCAGCGTCATCACGCTCGGCATCTTCCTGCTGGTGATCAACGCGGCGATGCTGCTCCTGACGAGTGCGATCAGCGACCAGCTCAACCTTGGGTTCCACGTCGCCGACTTCGGTGCCGCCTTCCTGGGGGCCATCGTGGTCGCGATCGTGGGCTGGATCCTGTCAATGGTCATCGGCGCCGCCCGGATGCCGACCAGGGTCCTCTGACGAACAAGGCTCCCTGGGGGATCGGCGCCGCCTTCGTCGTCTCGGCCGCGCTCGCGATCGTGCTGACCGGCCCATTACTGCTCTTCAACCCGTGGCTGGTGGGTGCCGAGCAGGCGCGCCACGGCGTTGCCGCCTCCCTCGGCACGGATCAGGCCAGCGTCGATCGGGTGACGACGGCCATGCTGCGGGACCTGTTCGTGGACGGAGGATTCGCCGAGAGCCTGGATGGAGAAGCTCCGATCCTGGATCCCTCCGAGCGCAGCCACATGGCAGACGTGGGCGGACTGGTCCGCATCCTGGCCGCGCTGGAGGGGGTCGCGATCGTCGTCCTGCTGGTCTCCACGTGGCTGCTGCGCAACGAGCGGGCGCGCCGGGGACGGCTCCTGCTGGGGGCGGCCTTGGCGGTGGGCGCGGTGGCCGTCGTGCTCGGGCTCTTCTTCGCCGCCGCCTTCGATACGGCCTTCGCTTCCTTCCACGCGCTCTTCTTTCGGCAGGGAACCTGGCAGTTCGGTCCCGAGTCGAACCTGATCCGCCTCTTCCCGCAGCCCTTCTGGTTTGAGACGTCGCTCTTCGCCGGCATCTCGATCGTGCTGAGTGCCGGCCTGGCGGCCTGGCTCGCCCGCCGAGCCATGAGGTCGGGCGCGGCCGAGCACTGACGCTCGGCTACACTCGCGCGCATGGGCCAATCGATCCGCATCGGCCGCATCTTCGGCGTCCAGATTGGCCTGCATCCGTCGTGGTTCGTGATCGCGCTGATTGTGACCTACATCGTCGCCGCCGGGCAGCTGCCGGTCGCGTACCCGAACTGGGACCAGGCGTTGTACTGGGTCGTGGGCGCGCTGATCGCCATCCTCTTCTTTGGGTCAGTACTTGCCCATGAGCTCAGCCACGCCCTCGTGGCACGCCGTTTCGGCCTCATCGTGCGAGAGATCACGCTCTTCATCTTCGGCGGCGCGGCGACGCTGGAAGGTGAGACGAAGCGGCCGCGCGACGAGGCCCTGATCGCCGCGGCTGGCCCGCTGACGAGCCTCGCGATCGGCGGCATCCTGTTCAGCATCGACCTCGTGGTCGGGCAGCCGCAGCTTGGGGCGATCCTCGGCTGGCTCGGCTTCATCAACCTCACACTTGGCCTCTTCAACCTGATCCCCGGATTCCCGATGGACGGGGGGCGGATCCTGCACGCGGTCCTCTGGAAGCTGCGCGGCGACCGGAGCGTGGCGACGCGCAACGCTGCGGGCATCGGCCGCCTCTTCGGCTACCTGCTGATCGCAGGCGGCGTGTTCTTGATCCTCCAGGGTGGAGACTGGTTGTTCACCGGAGTCTGGTTCGCATTGATCGGCTGGTTCCTCTCGAACGCCGCCGAGTCGACGATCGCCCAGGTGGGCGTCGAGCACGCCCTGCGGGGGATCAAGGTGCGGGACGTGATGGAGAGCGACCCGCCCTCGATCGCACCTAACGAGTCGGTCGCCGACCTGGTCAACGAGCGGCTGATCCGTGGTGAGCATCGGTCGTTCCTGGTGCGCCACGACGATGGGGGACTGGCCGGGATCGTGACCCTCTCCGACGTGCGGCGCATGCCGCGCGAGAACTGGGAGGCGGCTCGGGTGACCGACATCATGACCCGATACGCAGACCTGGCCACCATCGGCCCCGATGCCGGGCTGGAGCCAGCGCTCAAGCTCCTCCAGGAGCGCGAGGTCAACCAGCTGCCGGTGGTGACCGATGAGGGTCGCACCGTCGTCGGCCTCCTGACACGGGCGGGCATCCTGCGACTGATCGAGGCACGGATGCGCCTTGGTGTCTAGCCCGATGCTCTCGGTCGACGAGGCCCGCGCCCGGATCCTGTCCCATGCTCGATTGACAGATGCGGAGCAGGTTCCGCTCGGCCAGGCCTTTCGTCGGATTCCGGGCCTGGCGAGCGTCCTTGCCCAGGTTGACGTGCCACCCTTCGCCAATTCGTCCATGGATGGCTTCGCCCTGCGCACCGCAGACGCTCCGGCGGAGCTGCCGCTGGCGGGCGAGGTGGCGGCCGGGGCCACCGCGCCGATGCCTCTGCAGTCGGGTAGCGCCGTCCCGATCATGACCGGAGCGCCCCTTCCGCCCGGTGCCGACGCCGTCGTCCCCCTGGAAGAGGCGGAGATGGTCGGCGAGGACCGCGTTCGTCTCCCGATGACCGAGGTCGGGGCCAATGTCCGCGCCCGCGGGCACGACACGCAGCAAGGGGACCAGGTCGAGCTGGCGGCCGATCCGCTTTCCCCTGCGACCATCGCCGTCCTGGCGTCGCTGGGGATCGGCGAGGTTACCGTCCGGCGGCGTCCGCTGGTCGCCATCTTCTCCACCGGCAACGAGCTCGTGGCGCCCGGCGAGTCGCTCGGGGCAGGTCAGATCCACGATGCAAACACCGTGTCGCTGGCCGCGGCCGTGCTGGAGGCAGGTGCTGAACCGGTGGTGCTGCCACGCGTTCGTGACGAGCCCGCAGCGATCGACGCGGCTTTGCGGGAGGGGTCCGCCAGCGCGGATCTGCTGGTCGTCAGCGGCGGCGTGAGCGTCGGCCGGCATGACCATGTCCGGGCGGGGATCGAGCGGCTCGGTGAGCTGGCCTTCTGGCGGATCGCGGTCCAGCCCGGGAAGCCGCTCGCCTTCGGGTCGATCGCGGATCGACCGGTGATCGGACTGCCCGGCAACCCGGTGAGCGCCCTGGTAACGTTCGAGCTCTTCGTGCGGGTCCTCCTGCGCGGGATGCTGGGGTTGACGGGCGACGGACGCGTGCATCTCCCCGCGCGCCTCGACACGACCGTCCGCAAGGACCGCGAGCGCCGGGCGTACCTGCGGGTCGTGGTTCGATCTGACCGCGATGGTTGGCTGGCAAGCCCAGCCGGTGGGCAGGGATCGGCCCAGCTTCGCTCGCTGGCCGCCGCGAATGCCCTGCTGGTCGTGCCGGAGGGGGAGCCGGCGGGCGAGGCCGGCGCTCGCTACGATGCCGTCCTGCTGCGAGGAGTCTCGTGAAGCCATCGCACCTGGGAGCCGGCGGCGAGCCGCGCATGGTCGGCGTGGGGGTCAAGCCGGTCACTGCCCGCCGAGCCGTGGCGGCAGCCAGCGTGCGGATGCGACCCGAGGTGCTGGCCTCGCTGCTGGATGCGGGCGGACCGAAGGGGGATGCATTCGTCGTGGCGCGGCTGGCCGGGATTGCGGCCGCGAAGCGCACGTCGGAGCTGATCCCGCTCTGCCACCCGATCCCGCTCGACGTGGTCGACGTGGAGCTGACCGCCGATCGCGAGGCCGGCGTCGTCACGATCCAGGCCGAGGCACGCGCGACGGCGCGCACCGGGGTCGAGATGGAGGCGCTGACCGCGGCGAGCGTCGCCGCGCTGACCATGTACGACATGGCCAAGGCGCTGCAGCGCGACATCGTGATCGAGCGTGTCGAACTGCTGACCAAGGAGGGCGGTCGCAGCGGGGTCTGGTCGAAGGAGGGAGGCGGGGCGGCACCCACGCCGGAGATCGCCGTGCACGAGGCCGCCGTCATCACCTGCTCAACCCGTGCCGCGGCCGGCGAACGGCCGGACGAGTCCGGTCCGGCTGTCGTCGCCGCACTCCGCGAAGCCGGCTTCGAGGTTGCGCCCGAGCCGATCCTGCTCCCCGACGACGAAGACCTCATCGCCATGACACTTGCCCGGCTTGCCGACGGCGGCGCGCGATTGATCATCACCAGCGGCGGCACCGGGCTCACGCCGGGTGATCGCACCCCGGCGGCCACGCTGCGCGTCCTCGACCGCGAGGTTCCCGGCCTCGCAGAGCTGATGCGCGCCGCCGGTCTCGCCTCGACCCCGATGGCGTCGCTTTCACGAGGGGTGGTTGGCTCGCGGGGAGACTCGCTGATCGTGAACGTGCCGGGCTCGCCGCGAGGCGCAATGGAGTCGCTACAGGCGGTCATGCCAGTGCTGCGGCACGCGCTGCAGCAGCTTGGCGGGGGCGATCACTAGCTCCGCTTTCCCGTCTCGGCACGACGGGGGTGACGGGTAGCATGGCCGGCATGGAGGTCGGGATTCCGTTCTACCCCCTGATCGTGCTGCCGGCCGCCGCCGCCATCGCGCTGTTCTGGCGCCGCGCCCGCCGCCACCTCGCTGTCCTCCGGGCCGGCCGGCCGATCGACCGCAGTGATCAGCCGCTGCGCCGGATCTGGGGGGTGATCGTGTACGTCATCGCCCAGCGGCGGCTCCTCAACGAGCTCGGCACCGGACTCATGCACGCGTTCATCTTCTGGGGCTTCCTGGTCCTGCTGGTGACGACCGGGAACTACTTCACCAACGGCCTGGTGGAAGCGATCCTGCGTTGGCCGCTCGGCGGCATCGCCTGGCTGGCCGCCGTCGCGATCGCCAACCTCTTCATCGGCCTGGTGCTGGGCGCCCTCGTCTATGCAATCTGGCGTCGCGTCGTGCAGCGGCCCGTCCGGCTGGCCCTGAGCAGGGACGCCTTCATCATCCTGGCCATGATCCTGGGGGTCGTCGTCAGCGAGGTGGCAGGTGATGCCCTGCGGTTCGTCGCACGGCCCGACGACCCGGCGCGCGTGGCGGCGATCCTGGCCGGCCCCCTTTCACTGGTCCTCGCACCGATCGGGCCCGATGCGGCCGCCACCGGCTATGGGATCTTCGCCTGGCTGCACATCGGCTTCGTGATGGCCTTTGGCACCTACCTGCCCTACAGCAAGCACCTGCACATCATCACCAGCGAGCCGAATGTCTACCTGCGCAACCTGGAACCGCGCGGCGCCCTGCGCAAGATGGACCTGGAGGCCGAGCCTGCCCCGGGCGAGGAGCTGGTGTTCGGCGCCAAGGGGCTCAAGGACCTCACATGGCGGCACCTGCTGGACGGGCTGTCGTGCACCGAGTGCGGCCGCTGCATGGAGTTCTGCCCGGCCTCGATGACCGGCAAGACACTCTCGCCAAAGCACTTCATGGAGGGCCTGCGCGACCAGATCGTGGCCGCCGAGACCGCGCTGGCGGCGGCTGCCGGGGCGCAGCGTGCGGCAAAGGGCGGCGTCTCCGGAGGAGTGGAAGCCTCCGACAGCTCGTTGACCCTGGCCCGCGAGCGGGCGGTCGAGGCGCTCGCGCTCCCCTTGGTCGACCACGCCATTCCGGAGGAGGCGGTCTGGCAGTGCACCACCTGCGGCTGGTGCGTGGAGGGCTGCCCGGTCCTGATCGAGCACGTGGACAGCATCGTCGAGATTCGGCGCAACCTCGTGCTCGAGGAGAGCCGCTTCCCCAAGGAGCTGAATGCGGCGTTCCGTAACATGGAGACGGCCGGCAACCCGTGGGGGCAGCCGCGCAGCGCTCGACTCGACTGGGCCAGGGGGATGGACGTGCCGGTGCTCGGGTCGGACGGCGACTCACCGGAGGCCGGCGCCGCGGCACATCGCGGCGTCCTTTACTGGGTCGGCTGCGCGGGAGCCTTCGACGACCGCAACCGCAAGGTGGTGCGGGCCATGGCCGCGCTCCTGAAGCAGGCCGACGTCCCCTTCGCCGTGCTCGGGACGCGAGAGACGTGCACCGGCGATCCCGCTCGCCGAGCCGGCAACGAATACCTGTTCCAGATGCTGGCCGAGGAGAACGTCGCCACGCTCACGACGGCCCACGACGAGCACAGCGTTCGGACCATCGTGGCCAGCTGCCCGCACTGCTTCAACACGATCCGCAACGAGTACCCGCAGTTCGGCCTGTCGGGGCTCGAGGTGATCCACCACACCCAGCTGCTCGACAGCCTGATCGCCGACGGGCGACTCACCCCTGACCGCACCAATGAGGCGGTCATCGCGTACCACGACGCGTGCTACCTGGGCCGCTACAACGAGGTCTACGACGAGGGCAGGCGCGTGGTCGAAGCGGTCCCGGGTCAGTCGGTGGTCGAGATGGAACAGCATCACCGTAAGGGGCTGTGCTGTGGCGCCGGCGGCGCGCGGATGTGGATGGAGGAACGTGAGGGACAGCGCATCAACCATCGCCGCACGGAGCAGGCGCTGGCAACCTCGCCGTCTGCGATCGCGACCGCCTGCCCCTTTTGCCTGGTCATGCTGCGCGACGGCACCACCGACCTCGATCGCGCCGATGTCGCGGTCCGTGATGTCGCCGAGCTGCTGGCGGACGCGACGGGCGCCTGGTCGGCAGGAGCGCTGGACCGGTCGCCGAGCCGCGGATTCCGAAGGATCTGGCCGTAGGGGTCGCGGCCGGGCGAAGCCCGGCGCTTGTCCGGGCGCCGATCGGCTACGATCGCTGGACGAGAAGGAGGGACACGTGGCCGTAGTCGAACGCCGGGAGGTTGACCGCAACCGGGTCAAGGCGATCGTGGAGCGCGAGGAGGCAGCCTATCGCGCCCGGACGCCGCGCAGCGCAGAGCTGCACAAGCGGGCGCTCGAGTCAATGCCGCTTGGCGTGGCCAGCTCGTTCCAGACCTACGACCCGTATCCGATCTTCATCAGCGAGGGCCGCGGGTCACGGATGTGGGATGCCGATGGCAACGAGTACCTCGACTTCGACATGGCACTGGGGGTGTTGGCCGCCGGCCACTCGCATCCGCAGTTCGTGGAGGCGATCCGTCGACGGGCCGCGATCGGCACTGCCTTCACCTTCCCGATCGAGGAGCAGATCCTCGTTGCCGAGGAGCTGAAGCGTCGCTTCCGGGCCGACCTGGTTCGCTTCAGCAACTCGGGCACCGAGGCCACGATGGACGCCATCCGGGTGGCGCGCGGCTACACGGGTCGCGAGAAGATCATCAAGTTCGAGGGCGGCTATCACGGGCACCATGACGATGTCCTGATCAGCATCCAGCCGCCCCGCGACATGATCGGCGACGTCGAGGCCCCGAACAGTGTCCCGACAAGTGCCGGCATTCCGCGGAGCCGGATCGCCGAGACGATCGTCGCCCCGTTCAACCAGCCGGAGATCGTGGAGCGCATCCTGGAGCGCCACCGCGGCGAGATCGCCGCGATCATCGTCGAGGCGGTCCAGTTCAACATCGGCGTCGTCCCGCCGGAGCCGGGCTTCCTGGAGCGCCTGCGGGAGCTGGCGACCGCCCATGGCGCGGTCCTGATCTTCGACGAGGTCAAGACCGGCGTCGTGATCGCGTACGGCGGCGCGACGGAGTATTTCAACGTCCAGCCCGACCTCTTCTGTTTGGCGAAGAGCATCGGCGGCGGCACGCCGATCGGTGCCTTCGGCGGGCGCGAGGAGGTGATGCGCGTGATCGAGGGTGGTGCCAAGGCGCCGCTGATCGAGGCCGAGCTGAGCCACTCGTCGTTCGGCGGCACCTCCCGGGTCGCCCACATGGGCACCATGAACGGCTCGCCGCTGGTCATGGCGGCAGCGCTGGCGGTGCTCACCAAGGTGCTGACGCCCGACGTCTACCCGCGCCTGCAGGCCATGGGCGATCGGTTGACGGCCGGCAGCCAGGAGATCGTGGACGAGTACGGACTGCCCGGCTACGCCATCAACGTCGGGCCGAAGGGGATCGTGATGTTCGCGCCGAGGCGGGTCACCGGCTATCGTGACTTCATCGGCCTCGATGACGAGCTATGGGCATCTTCATTCTGGTTCCTGGCCAACCGAGGCATCCTCATACCGCCCGCCCCCGACGACCAATGGACCCTCTCCGTCCAGCACACCGACGACGAGATCGACCGCTACCTGGCGGTGTTCCGCGAATGGGCGATCGAGGTCGCGGGCTGAGGGCCTGAACGAGAATGCTTGAGCGCTGGGCGCGGCCGTGGGCGCGCCTCTGGAATGGCACCGCCGGGTTGATGGACGCCGTCTATCGCCGGCTCGGCCGGCCGGGCAAGCTGCTCCAGGACTTCCTGAACGGATCGTGGCTGGGCCACTCGCTGCATCCGGTCGCGGTCGACGTGGTGGTTGGTGGCTCGACCGCCGCGGTCCTGCTGCAGGTGCTGAGCTGGCAGGGCGTCGCCGACCTGCGGGTCGCCACCCTGTGGGTACTGGCGCTCACCTGGTTGGCCGGTCTGTTGGCGATCGTCACCGGCCTCACCGACTTCAAGGACACCGCCATCGGCGACGAACGCCACGTGGTGGGGCTCCACGGCCTGATCAACATCCTGGGCACCGCGGTCCTGATCGGCGCCTTCCTGGCGCTGCTTGGCGGGGCGGACCTGCTCGCCGGTCTGCTCCTCGTGGGAGGGTTCGGGGTGCTGAGCATTGGCGCGTTCATCGGTGGCCATGTCGTCTTCAAGTACGGCTACATGGTCAACCACAACGCCTTCTCGAGCGGCAAGAAGGCGAAGGATTACGCCCCCATCCTGCCGGCAGCGGACCTGTCGGAGGCGACGCCCACCAAGGCGATGCTCGGGACCACGGCGCTGGTGCTCGTGCGACGCGGCGACCTCGTATTCGCCCTCAAGGAGACCTGCTCACACGCGGGCGGCCCCCTCTCCCAGGGCACGCTGGACGATTACACGATCGTCTGCCCTTGGCACGCGTCGGCGTTCCGGCTGAGCGACGGCGCGGTCAGGCACGGTCCGGCCGCCACTCGCCAGGTCGCCTATCGCGCGCGGATCAATGGCGACCAGGTCGAGGTCCAGGGACCGATCACCGGGTGACCTACCGCCCCACCGCTGATCACGATGAGCTGCGTGCCGTAGTGCGTGAGCTGGCCGACGAGCGCGTGGCACCGCGCGCGGCCGAGATCGACGCCAGCTCGGAGTTCCCATGGGACCTCAAGGAGCTGCTCGCAAAGCAGGATCTGATGGGCATCGCCTTCCCGACCCGATTCGGGGGAACCGAGCTCGACGACATCTCGCAGGCGATCGTGGTCGAGGAGATCGCGCGAGCAGACGCGACGACCAGCCTGATCGTCATCGTGCAGAAGCTCGGCGCCTTGCCGATCATGATCGCCGGCACCGAGGAGCAGCAGGCTCGTTACCTCCCGCGCCTGTCCAGCGGAGAGTGGATGGCGGCGTTCGGCCTGACCGAGGCCGGTGCGGGGAGCGACGTGGCCGGCATCCGGATGCGTGCCCGGCGCGACGACGACCACTACGTCATCAACGGCAGCAAGCGCTTCATCACCCACGGCTCCATCGCCAACCTCGTCACCATCATCGCCTCGACCGATCCCGAGGCCGGCGGGCGCAAGGGCCTGAGCGCCTTCATTGTCGAGACTGACAGTCCGGGCTTCTCGGCGCCGCGCCTCGAGCACAAGATGGGGATCCGGGGCTCTCCGACCGCCGAGCTGCACCTCGACGACGTCCGGGTTCCGGTTGCCAACCGCCTCGGTGAGGAAGGGGAGGGGTTCGCCATCGCCATGGCCACCCTCGACCGCTCGCGCCTGTCGATTGCCGCTCAGGCGGTCGGCATCGCGCAGGGTGCGCTCGACTTCGCCGTTGGCTATGCGGCCCAGCGCGAGCAATTCGGAGAACGCATCGCCGACATGCAGGGGATGCAGTTCCTGCTCGCCGACATGGCCAGCGGGGTCGAGGCCGCCAGGCAGCTGACCTATGCCGCGGCCGCCGCGGTGGACGCCAACGCCCCCGACCTCGCGTATTGGACCAGCTCGGCCAAGCTGATCGCGGGCGACATGGCAATGCGCGTAACGACAGACGCGGTACAGGTCCTGGGCGGTTATGGCTATGTGACCGAGTACCCTGTCGAACGCATGATGCGCGACGCGAAGATCACACAGCTTTACGAGGGAACACAGCAGGTCCAGCGGATGATCGTGGCGCGCCAGCTCCTTCGACGAGCGGGCGTGTCCCGGCCCTCCAGGTAGCAGGGGAGTTCCGACCATCAGCCTGAAGATCGTGGTCTGCATCAAGCAGGTGCCCGCAACCACCGCCGAAAAGCGCTACACAGCCGACCTGCGGCTGGACCGAGCCGCCGCTGAGGCGGTCATCAATCCCCTGGACGAGTACGCCATCGAGCAGGCGCTGCGACTGCAGGAGTCGGGCGCGGTCGAATCGGTCGGCTTCCTGTCGATGGGTCCCGAGCAGGCTGCCGAGGCGCTGCGCCGTGCGCTCGCGATGGGTGGCGACGACGCGACCCTGGTGACCGATCCGGCCCTCGCTGGAGCCGATGCATGGGCCACAGCACGGGTGCTGGCGGCCGCCCTCGATCGGCTGGCACCCGACGTGGCGCTGATGGGGATGGCGTCGGACGACGCCCGAGGATCGCTTGTACCGGGTGCGGTGGCCGCGATGCGCCAAGTCCCACTCCTTTCGTATGGGTCGGAGCTGCGCATCGAGGGTTCCTCCGCGCGCGTCCGGCGCCTGACCGCCGACGGGTTCGACATCGTCGAGGCACCGCTTCCGGTGGTCGCCAGCGTGACGGACCAGGTGGGCGAGCCGCGCTACGCATCGCTGAAGGGAATCATGGCCGCCAAGCGCAAGCCGATGGAGACCTGGAGCCTTGCCGATATCGGCCTGTCTGCCGACGACCTGCACGGGTCGGCGCTGACCCGCGTCGTCGAGACGCGCAAGCCGGAGCCCAAGCCGCCGACCGAGCGGGTCGAGAACGTGGGCGCCGACGAGGCCGTGACGCGCATCGCCGATTGGCTCGCTGCCAGGAAGCTCATCTGATGAGCAGCGACGTCGCCTTCCTGGCCGAGTTCAGTGGCGGCTCGCCGACGCACGCGGCGCTCGAGCTGGCCGCGGGAGCGGCGGAGCTGGCAGCACAGAGCAAGGGCTCTGCCGTTGCCCTCGCCTACGGTCCCGGCGCTGCCAAGGCGGGTGCGCTCGGGGCAGCAGGGGCATCGCGCGTCGTGGTCCTGGGCGATGATCCGTCGCCCGCCATCACGCATGGCGCTGCCGCCGCGGCGGCCGTGCGTGAGCTGAGCCCGATCGCGCTCCTCGCGCCGGCGACACCGAACGGCCGGGATCTCGCGGCCGCTCTGGTCGGCCTGCTGGGGTTGCCGGCCTTCGGACCGGTTCGAGCGGTGGGCATCGAGGCGGGCCGCGTGCGAACCGAGCAGGCGACGCTGCAGGGAACAGTCATCACGGTCAGCGAACCGACGGACGGGGCCGAAGAGCCGGCGATCGTGCTCGTCCTGCCGAGCACGTTCACCCCGGTCGAAGGCGGTAGCGGCAAGGCCGATGTCGCGCCGGCTCCGGCATCCGAGGCTGGGGCGCTCGGGGCGGCGCACATCGTCGAGTCGCACCCTGCCGAGGCCGCGGTCGCGAATCTCGAGGAGGCGAGCGTCATCGTCGCCGGAGGGCGGGGTGTCGGCAGCGCCGACGGCTTCGTCCCGCTCCAGGAGCTGGCGGACGCCTTGGGCGGCGCCGTCGGCGCCAGCCGCGCCGCAGCCGACGCGGGCTGGGTGCCGTACCAGCTTCAGATCGGTCAGACGGGGAAGGTGGTCAAGCCGGCGCTCTACGTCGGGTGCGGGATCAGTGGCGCGATCCAGCATCGGGTCGGCATGCAGACAGCCGAGAACGTGCTCGCCATCAACAACGACCCCGACGCGCCGATCGGCGAATTCGCCGACCTGTTCGTAGTGGGGGACCTCTTCACCATCGTCCCCAAGCTGACCGCCGAGATTCGGCGCCGAAAGGGGCGCTGACAGCCATGGGACCGCTTCGGAGGCGCGGCCCTAAGCGCCCCAAGGCGCACGGTCGGGAGCTGCAGGCCTATCGGCGCAGTCTCGCCGAGCTGACCACGATGATCGACCTCGAGCTCGCGACGCTGGGCGACCTGGTCGATGCGCTGCGGCGGCGCGATGCCGATCCTGACGAGGCCCTTGTCGACCTGCAAGCCGGCGAGGAGAAGCTCGACCTCGCCGCTGAATCCCTGCGAGCCATGCTGGCACCCGAGGAGCTGCACGGGCTCCACGCCGAGTACGAGGGGAGCCTCGAGCGCGCCCTGCGCGGGATCGTCACCGCCGAGCGAGGATGCGGGATCACCCAGCTGCCGTATCGGCCTCCCGACGATGACGAGCCGCTCATCTACTGGAAGCGCGGCCACCTGAATATCCTGCACGCTCGGCTGCGCATGCAGGAGGTGATCGCGACGCTGCTCACCTGGGAGCCCGGGATGCCAGCCGAGGCCACGGTCGCGACGCGGCTCGGGCGCGCCCGCTAGGGCCGGAAGCGGCCGCGGAACTTGCCGGCGCAGGGCACATCTTGTGGTAGCCTGCGCGACGGTACCACCACTGGTGTAGTCCGCACGGGGAACCTGCATGCTCTGTCCACGCTGCAACGAGTCCAGCACGCGGGTCATCGATTCGCGTGACCTCGAGGGGGGAAGCACCATCCGCCGCCGGCGGGAATGCGAGCAGTGCTCGTATCGGTTCACGACCTACGAGCGCCCGGAAGGTGCCCGGCTCACCGTCCTCAAGCGCGACGGGAGCCGCCAGGAATTCGACAGAGGCAAGCTCCAGGCCGGGCTGATGCGGGCACTCGAGAAGCGTCCGGTGACGCTGGCACGCGTGGAGCAGGCGGTCGACGACATCGAGGGCGGCCTGCGCGCGCGCGGCGAGCCCGAGGTCACCAGCAAGGAGATCGGGCGCCTGGCGACTGAGGCCCTGCGGGACATCGACCAGCTCGCCTACATCCGGTTCGCATCGGTCTATCACAGCTACGAGGACATCTCGACGCTGAAGCGCGAGGTCGACCGGCTGATGAAGCAGCGGACACCCGCGGACAGCTAGTGGTCCTCTCCGACCGAGACATCCGGGCCGAGATCACAGCCGGCCGGATCGTGATCGACCCGTTCATCCCCGAGGCGATGCAGCCGTCGAGCGTCGACCTGCACCTGGACCGACGCTTTCGCGTCTTCCGCAACAGCCGCTATCCCTTCATCGACGTTCGGGCCGATCAGCCCGAGCTGACCGAGCTGGTCGAGATCGGCGGCGACGATCCGTTCATCCTGCATCCGGGTGAGTTCGTGCTCGGCTCGACGTTCGAGCGGGTCGGGCTGCCCAACGACCTCGTGGCCAGGCTGGAGGGCAAGTCGAGCCTTGGCCGCCTTGGTCTGCTCATCCACTCAACTGCGGGCTACGTGGACCCCGGCTGGGACGGGAACCTGACCCTGGAGCTCTCGAACGTGGCGAACCTGCCGATCACCCTGTACGACGGCATGAAGATCGGCCAGATCAGCTTCCAGCGCCTCTCGAGCCCGGCCGAGGTCCCCTACGGCGACGTCAGCATCGGCAGCAAGTACCGCGGACAGCGAGACCCGACGGCGAGCCTGTACCATCGGGACTTCGAGCGCGGTCGCATCAAGCGCTGAGCCCAGAGCCCCTGCAGCCGGAGTTCGACGTAACCGAGCCACTCTTCGCCATCACGCCTGCCCGCCAGGCACGCACCTACGCCGGCGATGTGCGCGTTCGCGTCGTGCGCGCGGGCTGGTTTCGGCCCGACGCCGGCGGCTTCTTCGGCGTCGTCCCTCGACCCCTCTGGTCTCGACTGGTCGAGGCCGATGAACGGGGCCGGATCCTCTGTCGGCTCAACCTGCTGCTGGTGGACGCCGGCGGCAAGCGCATCCTGGTCGAGACCGGCACCGGGGTGCGGATGACCGACAAGGACCGCGACATCAAGGGAGTCGAGGGCGGCGATCCGGCGGCAGCACTTCGGGCAGTGAACGTCGACCCGGCGAGCATCGACTTCGTGGTGGTCAGCCACCTGCACTACGACCACGCCGGCGGGATGGTGGACGTCGACGGCAACCCGAACTTCCCCAGGGCACGGTACGTGGTCCAGCGCGATGAGGCAGAGGCCGCCCACGGCGACGAACTGCGCCTGGCGGGGATCATGGAGCGGGAGCAGCTCGACCTGGTGCGCGGTGCCGGACTGCTGGCCGAGGTGCAGGGCGAGGTGGAGCTGGTGGCCGGGGTGAGCGTGCTCCCGACGGGAGGCCATACCCGTGGATCGCAGGCGGTGCTGTTGGGGACTCGCAGCGACGGACGCGACGAGGATCCGGGGGAGCGCGCGATCTTCTGGGGCGATCTGATCCCCACGCGCTGGCAGATCCCGGTGCGCTGGACGAGCGCCTTTGACGACTACCCGATCCAGGCGGTCGAGATCCGCAATGAGCTGGTGGCGCGTGCCGCTGCCGAGGGATGGTGGTGCTATTTCACGCACGACTCCGGGGAGCTCCCGATCCAGATCGAGGCCACCGCAAGGGGATTCCAGGTCAGGAGCGAACCAGCTGCTTCGCCTGAGCCATCCACGCCGGCGTCATGAACGGCGCCCTGTACGTGGCTAGGCAGGGCCCAGCAGCTCCTCGACGATCTGGAGCATGCGTGCGGGCACCAACGGTCCGATCACCTCGCGCAGCACCTTGCCCTCTGCGTCCACGAAGTAGTGCCGTGGCAGGCCGGCTCGCGCAGACCAGCGATAGAAGTTGTCGAGGCTCGGGTCGAGCAGGATTGGATAGTCGATGGCATAGCGCTGGACGAAGTCGGCTACCGAGGCGCTCGACTCTCCCCAGTCCAGGCCCAGTACGAGCAGCCGGTCGCCGTACGCATCGGCGAGGCGTTGCATCGCTGGCATCTCGGTGCGGCATGGCTCGCAGTTCGTTGCCCAGAAGTTGACCCAGGTGATGCGACCCGCTCCGTCCGCCAGCGTCCAGCGGTGGCCCTGCAGATCGTCGGCTGAGATCGAGGGAGCCTCATGCCCCACGAGTGTCCCCTGGGTCCCGGCGTCGGCGCCTCGCAGCAGCGGAATCGCGGCCAGCACGGCGAGGACGACAGCCACGACGCCGATCGCGATCACCCACAGGAGGGATCCGCGTCGCGCGCGCAGGAAGGCCATTGGTCAGGCTCCTAGCTCGGCCCGGAGTACGTGAAGATCCGGGGCGGTGATGGGCGCCTCGAGGCGATCGATCCCGTCCAACCCGATGACCGGAACACGAAATCCGTAGCGCAGGACGAGTGCGTCGTCGGCCTCGATATCGACGCGTGCGTATCCATCGCTTCCCAGCATCTCGTCGAGCAGGACGCGGGCATCGTCGCAAAGGTGGCAGCCGTCGCGCTCGTAAAGGGTCACCCGGAACGGTCCTGCCATGGCCCCGATGATAGGATCTCCGACGCGCCGCCCCCGTAGCTCAGCGGATAGAGCGAGGCCGTCCTAAGGCCTGCGTCGGGGGTTCGATTCCCTCCGGGGGCGCCAGAACGACGCACTCTCGGGCTGCGCGAAGAACGGCGCGGCGGCCGGTGCCCACTCCAGGGCCAGCACCTCCCGGTCCTGCGTGACCACGCGGTCCACGACCAGCGAAACGAGTTCCCGCAAGGCCGCCGGGCTCGCCTGCTCCATGGCGTCGGGCAGGTCCAGGACCCGGCGAGCCATCTCGTCGAAGGACTCCAAACGCCGGTTCTCAGCAGGAAGCGCTGCCAACTCGACGTCAATCGCGGCCCGCTTGGCCTGGTAGTCCTCCGGGCTGACGTGGCCCCACTCGTACATCTCGGTCACACGGGCGACCCGGGCAAGCAGACGCTCCCGCTGCCGTCCGACCTCCCCGGTGTCCTCGGCTTCCACCAGCCGAGCCAACTCCGCCCGGTACTCGGCAACCGCCTCGTCGGGCAGTCGCATGCTGCGGATCGAATCGAGCACCTGCTGTTCGGCCGCTTCAGCGGGCACGCGCCGCGCCTCACAGGGCACCGACTGCCCCTGGTCGTCAAGCGTCGTCGACTTGCCGTCGCTCACCGGGCAGGCGTAGTAGCGCCAGGCCTTGCCCCGGCTGAGCCGGGCGTCGCCCCGCATCCGGGAGCCGCACGTGGCGCAGATCGTCACCCCGCGCAACAGATAGACCCGGTGCGCCCGGCGGGGGGCGGATCGCTGCCGGCGCCGTGCCTCCACGGCGGCAACAGCGGCCCCGTATTCGTCCTCGGACAGGATGGGATCGTGGGTGCCGGGCCGCTCGTCGGCCGTCACCTGCAACACCAGCCCGTCGCCGTACTTGCGCTTCCCAGCCCGGCGGGTCACGTAGCCGCGATACAGCCGGCGGCGGCGCCACAGGTCCTTGACGGACTCCTTTGACCACGGCCTGCCGCGCCGCCGCCCTTCGTCGTTGAGAATCCGCCCTGTCTCCGCGAACGGGTGGTGGGTCAGCAGAGCGAAAACGCGGTGCACCACGGTCGCCTCTTCCTCGACCACGACCAGCCTGCGGGGCTGTGCGATGTGACCGCCCGCGTCGCGATCAGATTCGTAGCCGAACGGGTCGTCGCCCCGGTGCCGGCCCGACTCGAAGGCGGTTACGGCCTGCGCCCGCATCTTCTCGGACTGCTTCCGCCGCATGTACGCGTCAGCCGCGCTGCTCGTTTCCCAAATCAGCCCGCCTTCGGCCGTCCACAGGTGCTCGGGCGGCGAGTCGTCGGCCGCGAGCCCCACGCCATGGGCCATGCACAGTTCCCGGAGGGCGACCTGCGCTCCGGTATCGCGATTCAGCCGGCTCTTGTCGTACGCGGCGACCCCGCCCACCGCATCGGTGTGGATCAACTCGAGCAGGCGCTGGTACCCCGGTCGCAGGACCGAACCGCCGGAGTTCTTGCCGCCGGAGTCAGCGATGACGATCACGGGTGCCCCGGGCGGGATGCGCCGCCGGGCGGCAGCTTCCTGCTGCTCGTCGGACAGGTCCGCGTCGCGGTCTTCCTTCTGGGATCGCCGCACGTACACCGCCCAGGGGAGCAGGGACGGCTCACGCAGTGCCATGGTCGGGTCCCTCGCCCTGATAGCCCGCAATGCGCCTTCGGGCGGCGTCGCGCTCGAGGCGATCAAGACTCGCTTCGGCCGGACTCGGGCAGGTGCACTCGCCCGGCATGGCTGCCGCCGAGTACGCCGTGTCGTCGCACTGATGCTCCGGCGGGTCTTCGTGGCGGTCGGTCATGACGCCGCCGCCTTGTCGGCAGCCTTCTGCGCCGCGTGGTAGCGGGCGTCGTGCCCCGGGATGAAGCGGCTGTTGGCGCCCTTGGGGAAATCGCCGCACCCGCACCGGCAGGGCGGTCGGTCGATCGCCTCCGGGGCGGCCTTCGGCTTGGCGGCGGGCTTGGCCTTGGTGGTGGTCACGGTCCGTTTCTCCTTGGGCCGGTCGGGGTCTGTCGCCCCGGATTGCTCCGGCTACCACCAAAAAAACACGCCGGAAAAATCGAGCACAAGTACCCGCGTGCTGCGAGGGTGCCCCCGGGCCGCTCTGGGCACCCGCGACGCATGGGACGGCGCAGGGCGGGGTGGCGAGGCGTCGCCGTCCGGCCTTCGTCGCCGTTCTCCTTTCAGAGCGGTGCCTGGGGGCGGCCCAACGGCTCCCGCGCCTCGGAGGGCCGCTCCCGTGGCTCCGGAGGGCACCCGCTGTTGCCGCCTCACGACGCGGATTCCTCGGCGGTGTCCCCGCACAGTTCGCAGACGAACCGGCCGTCGCGCCGCACGTGGTGGGTCTGGTGCGCCAGGTAGTCGTCGCACTTGACGTGCTGGGTGTCGGGGGTAGGTTCTTTGCGTTGTCGCCACGGCGGCGGCGGCGCGGCCACTGGACCAGCCGGCGCAGAGGGTTCGGGCTCGGTCGGCTGGGGGGGAGGGGGATCGGCACCCCCGGAACCCAACTGCCCTGTTGCCCAGTTGGCCAGGGCATCCGGCGGCGGCAGAACCTGTTGCTGGTCCGGCAGTGGCGTGCCGACGACAAGCCGGGCCGGCCGACCCCGCTTCGTCTCCTCATTCGTGAGGAGCCCGAGGCTGATGGCGTGCCGCGCGCGGCGCCCTGCGGCGGACCGATCGATGCCGAGCACTTCGCCCATCTGCTCGTGGGTCGCATGGTTGTGGCCACGGGCACGGACCTGTGCGACCGCTTCCACAACCTGGCGGACGGTCTCCGGCACGGATGCCCCCGCTCCTTCTGCGACGAGGTCTGCGGCGAGGTCGCGCACGGCGGCGTAATCGTTGAGCGTGGCGACGATCCGGCCCTCCGCGTCGGTCTCGCGAGAGTGCTGGTGCAACAGTGCGTGAGCCCGGATGAGCACGAGGACTTGGTAGAAGTCGCGCCGCATTCGGGTGGCGCCGTCATAGGCCTTGCGAGCCAACGCGTCAGCAAACGGGATGAAGACCTCGGACGGCTTGATGGCCAGCCACTCCTGCAAAGCGATCCACTCGGACACGTCGGTCTCGTCCGGCGGGTTAGCCGTGGCGATCATCACCGCCCGCGTCTGTTCCGGCGTGTCGGCCACGGTGAGGCTGAGCAAGCGCGTCTCGTTCTCGGGGTGCAGAGAAACGTTCGTCGTTGTCACGATCAGCCCGGTAGGGCCTTCGCGCTCGATCACCTTGGGTTCCAGCCCGTCGCGGGTCTTCTCGACCGTCTCGTACCGCAGTCGTCCCTCGGACAGCAACGAGCGCACGAGGTAACTCGCGAAGTCGCCGGCCAGCCCGGCCGCCTCGTACACGACGAGCATCCGATGCGACAGCGGCTCGGTCGAGTAAGCCATCGCCCGCTCGCTCATGCCGGTAACGGCGTGGTAGGCGTCCTCGGGGAAGAAGCGGAGGACTTGTTGCGCGACGAACGACTTGCCCGCCGCCGACGGCCCCTTGATCGCCACCGAGACCGGCCGGTCGGTCGGCCCGCCGAGCAGGCGGCTCGTGACGGCGAGGTACAGCAGTTTGCCGTTGCGATCCTCTCCGGCCACACCGGACCGATGGAAGGCCGACGCGAAGTCAGCCAAGATATCGGACCGCGTGGCGAGCGCCTTTGCCTGCGCCCATGTCTCCGCTCGCTGCTGCTCGCGGCGGACGCGCTCGGCGCCCTCCCACGACACCGCGTTTGCGAGCGCCGCTTCCCAGCGTTCGCCGAACCGATCCTTGTCGGATAGGTACAGATCGGAAACGTCCTTTTGTTCGCCCAAGCGCACCAACCACGCTCGGTCGCGGATGGCCGAACGGCTGAGCCATGCCAGCACCGCGTCACCGCCCGCATCGGGCTCGATGACGACGAACACCTTCGGGATGGCCGCGAAATGCGCCGCGTCACGATCCTCGCGCCACTGGTTCGCGCCAGGCAGGCCGACCGCCGGGACCCCGTGGAACCACAGGGTGTGCGCGTCCGACTCTCCCTCAACGAGGACGACGTGCCCAGAGCTGCGCGCGTCCCCGAGACGATCGAGGCCGTACAGGAGGGGCTTGTCCCCCCTCTTCCAGCAGAACCGCTCGGGGCCTTGGAGGGCGCGACGGAAGCGAGCCGAGACGATGCCCCCGTCGATATCCCGATACGGAACCCGAACCGCAGGCGCGTTCTGGTACGTCATGTCCGACAGACCGAGACCAACGAGGAACTCGGGCGGCAGCCCCTTGCCGCTGGCGTAGTCCGCCACCGTGAGACCCACCGGCGCCGAACTGGGCAACGGGGCAACTAGGCGGGCCGGGGGGGCACCCCCTTCCCCCTCCTGCTCGGAAAACAGGTCGGCCATCGTCAGGCCAAGGGCGGCGACCACGTCCTCGGGGGAGCAACCAGCGTGGCAGTTGGCCAGCACGCGGCCGTCGTCCCCCTCGGAGACCGACAAACTCGGGTTGCGGTCGTCGTGCGCGGGGCAGAGAGCCACGAAGCCGGTGCCGCTCGGTCGGACGCCCGAGAGTCTGTCGAGGAACGCGGGCACGGTCATGACCTTCCCCCTCGTCGGCAGGGGATTGTGCCGGGATCCCGTCG
>JACDEL010000084.1 GCA_013816405.1 Chloroflexota bacterium
GGCTGGATCGAGCGCCAGCCGAGGCGCAGCGCCACGCCGGGGTGGCGCAGGCCGGCGAGCGGGTCGATGGGGCCGAGGAAGCGGCGGGTGATGACCTCCCAATCGCGGGCCACCGGGCCGAGCAACCGGGCGTAGGCACGGCCGTCCCGGCCCAGCGTCGAGGCGGTGGCGTCGAGGTCGCGCAGCACGAAGGCCGCTGCGCCATCGTCGAGCGGATGCGCCAGCTGGACCGGCGGCTCGATCCAGGCGAGGCCGTGGCGCTCGAGCGGGAGCTCGCCGAAGACGGGCGACGCGCGGCCGAGCGGATGGATGGCGCTGCAGACGTCGTGGCGGAAGGCGGGGAGCGTCAGCTCCGCGGTCCTGCTGCCCCCGCCGATCGTCGGGCGCGCCTCGACGACCAGCACCGAGCGCCCTGCCCGAGAGAGGGTGATCGCCGCGGCGAGGCCGTTGGGACCGGCGCCGACCACGATGGCGTCGTATCGGTCAGCCATCCCGTGCGAGCCGGTCGAGCGGGAGAGCCGGTGGTGCGAGCACGCCGCTACGGTAGGTGATTCCGGTCGAGGGGTTGGCTGCGATCGCCGCGGCGCACCCAGCGCAGAGGCGCCGATATCGTGTGCAGCGTGCCGCGGATCCCCGCGTTGTGCCGGACGTTGTCGGCGTACGCCCACTGGCGCCGCCGGTCGACGCGTGGCGTTTCTCCGAGTTCCGCAGTTCGGGCGGCGCGCAGCCGGTCGCGTTCGTCGGGCGCGACGCGGAGCTCGGCGTCCTGCGCGACGCGTTCGAGCGCGCGAGGAATGGCAATCGCCACCCTCGCGCTCGTCGCGGGCTCGCTCGGCCAAGGAAAGAGCCGCCTCGCGGGTGAGGCGATCCGAAACGTGCAACGCCCCGGGCGCCGTTCGCCTCATCCAGGCGCGCGGCCGGCAGTCTAGAATAGGTCGAATCGCGGCGCGGACTGGCCCGAGAAGTGCAGCGGTGGGCTCGTGAACAGCCGTCGCGTCGACCGACGAGAACGACGAAGGAGGACGGGCAATGCCGGCCGGATCGAGCAAGAAGCGCGAGCGCCAGTACGAGCACATCAAGGAGGGCTACCAGGAAAAGGGGGTCTCCAAGGATGAGGCCGAGGAGCGCGCGGCGCGCACCGTGAACAAGGAGCGCCGGGAGGCGGGCGAGACCAAGGACAAGAAGAGCTGAGAGCCGGGAGTACCAAACGATGACGATGGAGCCCGATGCCACGACGACCCGCCAGACGGTGGCGGGCGACGCAGAACACGAGCATGCGCATCCGGCTGATGTACACACGCACGACCACTACCACGTGTCGCACCACCATACGGGCGGCCCGCTGGGCGAGTTCGAGCACCGGGCGCACTACCACCAGCACGACCACAACCACGCCCCGTTGGTGCATGCCCACGACGACTATAGCGAGGACAAGGAGCGACAGGACCACGACAGCATGGCGCACGTCCATGACCATGAGGCCCCCCTCGGCGGAGGAGCGTAAAGTCGCTGCCGTTGACGCTGAGCTCGAGGCGGGACAGCAGGCGGACGTTGTCGACGTACAGACCGAGCGGATCTTGCTCACCGACACGTCCGGCCAGATCAGTGACAAGGACACATCGGCCTGAATAGGTGAAGTGGTACGCCCCTCTGGCGCGCAGGTTGACGCGGTGCGCCACCGTCTAGCGACCGATGCGACGAATGAATGCCAGCGCGCCGACCAGCAGCGCCGCCGCGATGATCCGCTTGCGGTTGGGATGGAGCTCCAGATACGTGGTGTAAAGACTGGTGGACTTGGAGCCCTCTCCGAACTCGCCCGTCGTCGAGCCCGGGCCCGTGCTCGGTTCGAACAGATTATCCCGCACATCGTCGGGTCGCTCCGTCTTCTGCTGCTCGAAGGAGCGACCGCCCTGCAGCATGTAGCGATCGAGCAGCGAGGGACTGAGCCGTTGCCCCATGATCAACAGCTTGCCCCAGCCGCCGACCACGATCTCGCGCCCGCCGTGTTCGGCGGCATGGCAGATCGCCTCGGCGACGACGCGCGGCTCATACACCGGCAGTACGGGCATGGGCTGAACGCCCAGCTTGGAGCGAGCGAAGTTGAAGAGCGGCGTGTTGATCGACGACGGCAGAATAAGGACGACGTCGATTCCGGCATGCTCGTGCATGAGCTCAAGGCGGAGGGCTTCGGTGAAGCCCTGGACCGCGTGCTTGCTGGCCACGTACGCCGACTGAAGGGGGATGGCACGTTCCGATAGGGCCGAGCCGACGTTGATGATCGTCCCCTCGCCTCGTGGCTTCATCTGCGCGATGGCCGCCTTCGAGCCGTACATCTGACCCAGCAGGTTGACCCGGACCAGGCGCTCCATCTCTTCGGACTCGAGCTGCTCGACGGTGGCGTAGATGCTGACCGCGGCATTGTTGACCCAGGTGGCGATACGACCGAAGCGCTCGACGGCGCGCTGTGCCAGCCGCTCGACCTGCTCGTAGTCCGCGACGTCGGTCACGACGGTTTCGGCCTGCCCGCCCAAACGCTCGATCTGTGCAGCGAGCTCGCGCAGCGCCTCGTCGTTGCGCGCGGCGAGCACCACCGAGGCCCCTCGCCTCGCCATCTGGAGTGCAGTCTCGCGGCCGATGCCCTGGGATGCGCCGGTAATCACCACCACCTGGTCGCTGAGTGATCTAGCCATCGAGCAGCTCCTTGAGGTTCTGCAGCGACCGCTCTGCCTCACGCTCGTTCTGGCCCTCGACGATGTGTTCGAGCACGTCGCCGACGAAGCCGCCCGGCAGCTCATAGTCGATCTCGAGCTGCACTCGGCTGCCGCCATCGCGCGGCGCGACGGTCTGCTTCATCGCGAGCGAGCCGCCCGCGGGGGCGGTGGCCTCGTACACAACGTGGCGCCCTGGTTCGAGTTCGGTGATCCGCCATTCGCTGTCCAGCTCGCGGGCCCAGCACGCGAACAGTCTGTCGGAACGTGCAGCCACGGCGCATGGGGGCGATCCGACACGTCCCGCGTCTCGACCACGATCGTGGCCCACTCGGGCAGCGGACCAAGGTCGGTCAGGAGTTCGAAGACGGTATCCGGCCGCGCCTCGAGCTCGATCTGGCGCCTGATCTGGGCCACGCTCTGCGAAGTCTATGGCTGGCCGGCCGCCGAGCCTGCCGGCCGCGGGCCCGAGGCCTCGGCATCTGCGGGCAATCCCGAGAGCGAGTTGGGCGCGTTCAAGTTTGCGCCCGGGTCGACGCCGACGCCCAGCCGGTCGACGAGCTCGCCCAGCCAGCCCGTCACGGTCGCCAGGCCCAGACCGCCGAAGGACAGCACGTAGGCCAGAACCCCCGGTTCATAGCCCTCCTGGCCCAGCCGCAACAGCCAGCTGAGACTAAACAGTGCGACGAGCACGACGTTGCCGCCGCCGTGCCACAGGCCGATTCGCTTCGCGCGGGTGTCGCGCGGAATGTGGAACCAATCCCAAGCGCCGAACACGGCCGCCCCCAGGCCGCCGACGACACCCGCCGCGATGTTCCAGAAGGCGACGTTGTTGAAGACGTCGTCACCAGTGACCAGGTACACGATATCGAGCACGACGGCGGCCGACAGCAAGCCTAGCGGCAGGACGATGAGCATGGGGTGGATCGGGTGCCCGAACAGCTTGACCTTGCTCTCCACGGCTACCTCCTCTTGAGCGGCGAGCCCCGCGCGGCATTGCGGCTCGGTCCGGTCAGCATGCGGATGCTCTAGGAACCGGGCGCGTACTCTTGTGTGTGCTCGCCGCGGTCCTTCGCGACGGTGCGATCGACGATGTCGAGCGTCTCCGCTACCGTTCGCCCGTTCTCGTCGGCGGCGGCCTTGACATCCTCGTAGGTGATATTGGCCGCGCCCATCTCAAGGTGGGCGTCCATGCAGCCGCAGGTTAGACACATGAGGGCCTCCAGGTACATCTGCCTTCCACGTCGTTCGGCAAATGATAACGCCGCAAATATGCAGGCGCTCGACGCGTCTCTATCAGAAGCAGACGACTGCATAAGAGATGCCAAGCCGGCACTCGCGTGAGCTAATACCCCGACCGCCGCTGAGCCAGCCGTGCAACCATTTCCTTCTGGCGGGGGCGACTGCCCCGATCCACCGTCGAATGGCGATGCCGCCGATCAAGGGGCATGGCGGGCTGATCATCATGGCGCTGGCGGACCGGGAATGGCTAACCGCCCGACGTACCGTCGCTCTGCGAAGGCAAGGTGACGAGGCCGCAGCAGCGCTCGGGTTGCTCGTCGCGACTGACGCGCAGCAGATCCGCGCCGACACCTTGGACGACTCCGCTGATGACCGCCTGCCCCACGCCACACACGAGCGGCGTGTACAGCCGTGACAGCGGATCGAACGGACAGTTGTGCAGTCGAACTTCGCTGGGGGACGCGCGGTAGGGTTCGAATCCAAGGCTCTCCAGCACAGCCTCCACGCACTCGAGCAGTCGGGCCGGCTCGGGATCTCCTCGGATGCGCTTGCGGGCGCGCCTGCCCAGCGATCGCCCATACGCGCGCGCCGGCTCGGCATCGGGCGAGATCCGCGCACGCGAGTCGGAGGACTCGGCGAGCAGCCGGGCCAGCAGCTCGTGGTTGCGGTGCGGCAGGCTCAAGGCGAACTGATGCCGGGAGCGCCGGTACAGTTTCGAGGTGCGACCCGCGCCCGGACCGCTCCGCCCGGAGAGACGGCGGTACTCGGCCTTGAGCAAGCCGAGCCCGACGAGCTTGTCGAGGTGAAAGGCCGCCAGCGCGCGGCTGACGCCGACCGCTTCGGCCGCCTCATCCCGGCTCACCGCACGCGGTTGGCGCTCGACGTACTGGTACAGACGTCGCCGGTTCGGCTCGCGCAGCGCGGCCATCGCCTCGAGCTCGCGTGGGGGTGGCATCTCCATGGGTCCATGGTAAGACGGCATGGGTAGATCGCAGAAGTGGTGCGATTCTCGTTGACCTCCGGCGTTGGCGGCTCTAAGGCGAGCAGACCGCTTGCGTTAGTCGGAGCTGCCGGTCGGGCGGAGAGGGGAGGGCTGGAGACAGACACTCGGGCATATATTCCCGGCCCGTAGTCAGGCCGTTAATGGATTGGGCACCAACAGGCGCGGGACCTGGCAGCACAGATGCCCTGTACCGCCCCCGCGGCGGGACGGGTGGGGAGGGTCCGACATGACTCATACGGATCGCGACTCAGGCGTTCCAGCCGACATGGATGTAATCTCCCGCTCGCCAAGCGCGACCGCGCCCGAGAGCAGCTACGAGAAGGTGGTCATCCTTCCCAAGCTGGGAGATCAGGATCCCGCGAGGCACGCCTGGGCCGACGCGCGCTTCGCGGCCGATATCCGGGCCGAGCACGCGCTCATGGACGAGCACGCGCGATTCGTGGCGCACCTGCTCGATCCTGACGAGTTCGAACTCATCGACAAGGCGTTCCGCGCCAGCACCGTGTTCCGCAAGCTGAGCGACGACACCGTCGGTGGCACGGTCGCCGCGCTGGCCGCCGAGCCGGGAACGGTGATCGATTCGCTGACGCAACATCCCGAGGTCGACGCGGTGATGAGCGCGGTGCAGACGATCCTCGACTTCAAGACCCAGACGGTGCGCGACATCGAGGCTGGCCGGATCAAGAGCATCATCGAGCCGCGGCTCGCCGACCACGTGCGCCGCGAGGCACTGAAGTTCTTCGACGAGCTCAAGCGCGCGGTCTGAGGCCGGCTTAGGCGGGCAAGTAGCAGCCGGGTTAACCGATGAGCCGGGTGTCGGCGCCTGCCCTGCGCGGTACGCTTCTCGGTGCCCTGCTGCGGCTGTGGAACCCGCTCATGCGACGCCTGCTCGACTCTCCCGTTCACTGGCCGCTGAGCCGCTGGTTCGCGGTGCTTGCCTGGAGCGGTCGGAGGACCGGCCGACGCTACTCAACGCCCGTCTCGTACGTGCGCGAGGGAACGACTGCCTACGTGACGACCGGGGACCGCTGGTGGCGCAAACCTCACGGGCGGCGCACCGGTCGCGATGCGGATCGCGGGGCGCTGGCAGCAGGGGAGCGCCCTGCCGTTGCTGGACCCGGCTGAGTGCCGCGTTGAGCACGAACGCCTGTTCCGCGACCACCCCTGGTTCCGGCGCCTGGCCGGGATCCCGGCGGGACGTGATGGCACTCCCGATTCGTCCGCCCTAGACCGCGCGGTAGCGGCCGGACGCGTCCTCGTCCGCGTCGCTGATGTCGGCTTCCCCAAGGACGGCTTCAAAGTCTGATGGGTGTCGCCCATAGACTCGGTGCTCGGCGCAATGCGTTGCTTCGAACCATACGCTCGACAACGTCTGATGTAAGAACTAGGAAGCCGTGTGGAGCCAGCAGGAGAGAGCCATGTGTCTGAACTGCGGATGCCACAAAGCTCACGACGACCACGAGAACGCCGCGAACATCACCTATGAGGACGTGAAGGCGGCCGCGGAGGCGAACAAGATGGGGGTGGCCGAGTCGCTGATGATGATGCTCGAGACGGCCGAGGAAGACCGTCGAGACCACACGAGCGAGTTCGAGACGGGCGAGCATTCGATCCTGCGAGCCGGTCAGGGTAAAGGTGGCGCATGATGACCACTGACAGCAGCGCTCGAGGCCCTCGGACTTCCCCGACGCGCTGGCCGCCCGTGCGCTGGTTCGGCGGCGCCGGTCGAGGCGCAGTTCGGCCGGACGGTCGGCGGCCCCTCGTTGCCGAGCGGTTGCTCAGCTCGATCTGTACCAATCATCGGCTGCGCGTCACCGCGCTACTGCTCTTGAACCTCCTCCTCGCCGCCTGTCAGCAGAATGGCGGCGGTAGCGGTGGAAATGGGTACTGACCGCGGATGCGGCGTCGGGCGAGCTCTGCGCGCCCGAGGCGGAGGACTCGGCGAGCAACCGGGCTAGCAGCTCGTGGTTCCGGTGGGGCAGGCTCATCTCGAACTGATGCCGCGAGCGCCGGTACAGCTTCGAGGTGCGACCCGCGCCCGGACCGCTCCGCCCGGAGAGACGGCGGTACTCGCGAGCGCCGCCCATGCACCATAGGCCGCCAACCGCTCGACCCCCGCACCTCCACACGAAAGGAACGCACCGATGAACACCGTGATCTCCCGCGATGGCACCGCCATCGCCTTCGACCTGCTGGGCTCCGGCCCGGCGGTCGTCCTCCTCCCCGGCGGCTCCGTCGACCGCATGTCGAACGCCGGCCTCGCCGCCGAGCTGGCAAAGGACTTCACCGTCTACAACATCGACCGGCGCGGCCGCGGCGACTCGACCGACACACTGCCCTTCGCGGTCGAGCGTGAGATCGAGGACATCACCGCGGTGATCGAGGCGGCCGGCGGATGGGGGGGCCTGCCTGTACGGC
>JACDEL010000038.1 GCA_013816405.1 Chloroflexota bacterium
GCCGTGGCGAGCCCGCGGCGCCGAAGCCGCCACCGACCACGGCCAGCAGCGCGCCGAGGACCACGGCGCCGCCCGTCCCGGCCGAGGCGGCAGGCACGAAGAAGTAGAGGCATCCGAGGCCGATGGCGGTGATGGCTGAGCCGACGACGACCGGTGCGCGGCGACCCACCCGGTCCGAGGCTCGGCCGCCCAGCGGCGCCGTCACGGCGGAGACGCCCGACACGCCAAGCAGGACCAGCCCGGCGATGAACGGCGTGGCCAGAAGGACGCGCTCCACCAGCAGCGGCACGAGGATGAACGTGCCGTGCAGGATCGCGGTGGCTCCCAGCACGCCGGCCACGGCGGCCGCGTAGCCTGGTCGGCGAAAGAGCCGCGGGTCGATGGCGGGGTGCTCCGTTCGACTCTCGAACCAGGCCAGGCCGGCCAGCAGGATGGGTAGCGCGGCGATGCCCACCAGGCCGATGACGCTCGAGCTCGCCAGCAGCACAGCCAGCAATGACGCCAGCAGGCCGGCGAACAGGGCCAGGCCGATGAAGTCGATCGGTCGCCGCCCCGGCTCGGGGCCAGCGGTCACCGTGGCACCGGGTCGCCATAGCCCCACGCTCAACGCCGCGATGCCGGCCACCGGCGCTGCGAGCAGAAACATCCAGCGCCAGTCGAGCGCCCCGACGATCAAGCCACCCACGAATGGCCCGATGGCGGCGCTGGTGCTCACCAGCATGTCGAAGAAGCCGAACGCCGCGCCCCGCTGGTCCTCCGGCGCTGCCGCGCGCACCAGCGCCACTGACCCGGTGGAGATGAACGAGCCACATGCCGCCTGAAGCACCCGCGCGACGAGGAGGACGACGAAGCTCGGAGCAGTCGCGGCCAGGACGGAAGCAAGGGCGAAGCCGATGACGCCGACCAGGAAGATGCGCCGGTGCCCGAACCGGTCGCCCATGGCGCCGGCCAGCGGCAGCGCCACCACCACGGCCCCCAGGTAGATCGTCACCAGCGTGGCGACGGCCGAGGCCGAGACGTCGAAGTCGCCCATGACGCGGGGCAGCGCGACCGCCAGCATCGTGGAGTTCAGCGGAACCAGGATGGCGCCGGAGGCCACGCCCAGCAGGTGGCCGCGGTTCACAACAGGCGGACGACCCCGGTCGTGCCGTCGATCTCGACCATCCGGCCATCGGCGATGCGCGTTGTGCCCTCGCGAGTGCCCACCACCGCCGGCAGCCCGAGCTCCCGCGCCACGACGGCTGCGTGGGACAGGACGCCGCCGGTATCGGTCACCAGGCCGGCTGCAATCGCGAAGAGCGGAACCCACGACGGGTTCGAGGATGGGCAGACGATGATGTCGCCAGGCTGGATGCGCTCGAAGTCGTTCTGGCCGAGGGCCACCCTCGCGGGGCCACGTGCCACGCCCGCGGACGCGCCGGCACCGCGCAGCTCCTGATCGTCGTGCTCCACTTTTTCCGGCGCTTCGAAGCGAGTGCCGCCACTCTCATCCGGCGGTTGCCCGACCCAGGGCAGGGGCGTGATCCGCCGCTGGCGCTCGTGCTCCGCGCGACGCTCGGTGACCACGGCACTGCGGTCCACCGGGTCGAGGATGAGCTGCCGGATCTCATCGCGGCGCAGGTAGAAGACATCGGCGGCGTCCGCCAGCACGCCAGCATCGGTCAATCGGGCGCCCACCCGCATGGCTAGGCGGCGGAGGCGGGCCTGGACCATGCGATCGATCCAGTAGTTGTGCGTCTCGCTGATCGGACCGATCTCCCGCGCCGCGACCAGCACCGCCTCGAACTCGCGCAGCTCATCCGGCCGGTCAGCGGCTCGTTCGCGCAGGTTCGCCAGGAGCCGATCGCCGTTCTCCGCCATCCGCTCGCGCCGGTCGGCCGCTCGCTCGCCGGCGTGGTCGAGTCGCTTGGCGATGTCCCGCAGCAGCTTGTGCGGATCCTCGCCCCACGATGGGATCTGCAGGTCGTCCCAGCTCTGGCCCAGGTGCCCGTGGCGGCGCAGGAAGTCCTCGAGCGCCTCGTCGAAGAGGTGCGAGACCGGCTGCTCGGTCGTGGCGCCGGAGCGCAGCCAGGCGGCCACCGCTGGATCGGCCCGGGCGAGGTCGACGAGCTGCTCGACGCCATCGGCCACGTCCTGGACCTCGGTCACACGGCCCTGCGTCAGGCTCAGCGCCTCGCCCGCCGGCGAGCCGGGGATGAGCTGCTCGTAGCGCTCCGCCAGGTCGTCCAGCACCTGGTAGACGCCGGTGATCGCGTAGAAGTGAATCCGCCAGGCCCGCTCCACACGCGCCCAGGACTCGTCCCATGCCGCGGCCAGGTCCTCGGGTCCCATTGCCGAGGCATCCACGGCGTCGATCGCCGCGTAGGCGGCGCGCAGCTCGGGGATCGCGGTCTCGGTCCAGTACGCAGCCGTGGTTGGAATGGCCTTGCGACGCAGCTCCGGCATGCGCTTCCACAGGGCCTCGACCTCGATCTCCGGCACCCCGTGCGACACGCCGAAGTACGCGTGGCCGTGCCAGATCCGCGCGAGGATGTTGACCGGGACGTCCAGGCGTTCGTACCGATATCTGAAGCCTGAAGCCAGCGAACGGACATAGTCGCCGCCAAGCGGGGAGAGCGCTTCCGGCATGTGCATGTCGTCCCACTCCCACGAGATGCCGGCATCCGACTCGTCTTCCCACGTGAACGGGAAGTGATCGGGGCCGGGTGGGACGATCGGCTGCCTGGGGGCCGTTTGCTCGTCGGTCATCAGACGGTGATCGGGCGCGCCTGGAGGATGTGCCATTGCCCTCCAGCATGCGCCGCCTCGATGTCGATCGGCCTGCCGAACTTCTCTTCGAGGCCGAGGCTGATGACGACCAGCTCGCGTAGCTGCTGGTCATCCAGCACCGTCTCCGCCTGACCGGGCACAAAGGCCGTGGTGCGCAGCGTGGCCTTGTCGACCACGATCTCGTCCGGAGTCACCGTGCCGGAGACGAGGGCTTCTCCCAGCCCGCACACGGCGTTCACGAGCATCTGGTCACCGCGGCGGGTGACCGGGTGGCGGGTGAAGACGACCGCCGCGGCATCGGCGGGGATCAGCACCTGGACGACCACCGCCATGGCGCCATCCATCGGCAGCCCGCGTGCAACGCGATACTCGAGCGCTCGATCGCTCCACAGCGATGCCCAGCAGCGCCGGATGGCAGGCGGCACCTCCCCGGGAGCCAGCTGCAGCTCCGTTTCATGGATACCGGCAAAGGACGCCGCGCCGCCGTCCTCGCCCAACGCCGAGGAGCGGACTGCGAAGCGCGCCTTGGTTCCGCCGTGCGCCACCGCCAGGCGCTCCAGCCCGGTGTTGAGATCGACGGCAAGCCGGTCGGGGATCGGGGCGCCGGTGAGGAGACGGGTCAGGGTCTGCCGGGCGTGATGCGCAGGCAATGCGCTGATCGCCGCAGATGCCTCCGTGGCATGCGAGCCGGTCTGCAGGTGATGGCGGAACGCCTCCGTCGTCAGGCAGAAGCCCGGTGGCGTGGGCGCGCCCATCCGCAGTAGGCGCTCCAGGCTGGCGCCCTTGCCGCCGAGCAGCACGTCCCAGTCCTGGGCCGGCGCTTCGGAGGCGCCTAGCCATTCGACGAAGCGTGGGCGATCTGCGGCCTGCATCGCGTGCCTCCAACGGATTTTGAGCCGCGAGTGTAATGCTCGGCCGATGCCGGCGAGTACCTCTTGCGTGCCCGGAATCAGTGGGTATACTCGGCCGCGTCGGGCCGCATGAGAGCGGCGCCAGCAGCCTTCCCTCCCCCTCCCACCACGTCCGTCGTCGGCTCACGGGGTAGCGGCAAGACCCGTGGCCGGCGCTGATCGAGGCGTAGACGCCCGACGTGGCAACTTTATGTGGGAGGGTCCTCGTGGCCTACACCGATCAGGTGCTCACCTGTGCGGACTGCGGAATCGAATTCGTTTTCTCAGCGTCCGAGCAGGAATTCTTCGCGCAGAAGGGATTCACCTCTGCGCCCAAGCGCTGCTCCTCCTGTCGCGCTCAGCGGCGTGCTACAGGCGGCGGCAGCAGCTACGCCTCGAGCAGCGGCGGCGGGTACAACGGCGGCGGTGGCTACAGCCGTGGACCGCGCGAGATGTTCGACGCCGTCTGTGCCAGATGCGGCAAGGACACCCAGGTGCCGTTCCGCCCAACCGGCGCCCGACCCGTCTACTGCAGCGACTGCTTCCGGCTGATGCGCGAGTAGTCCCGCATCGGCTCTGCGGCCCAGGGAGGCGGCGCCCCGTTCGCGGGAGGCCGCCTCTTCATTTTTCTCCGCGCCGATCGGTCCCTATGATGGTCCTGACATGGACGATCGAGCATCTTGGGCCGAGCTCGCTGCACAGCTCCGCGTCGACTCCATCCGCTCCAGCTCGGCGGCCGGCTCCGGGCACCCGACCAGTTCCATGTCGGCGGCCGACCTCATGGCGGTCCTGCTTTCGAAGTACCTGCACTATGACTTCGATGCGCCGGAAGATCCCCGCAACGACCACCTGATCCTGAGCAAGGGTCACGCATCGCCGCTGCTGTACGCCGCCTACAAGGCGGCCGGCGCCATATCCGACGCCGAGATGCTCACCTTCCGCAAGGCCGGCAGCCGAATCGAGGGCCACCCGACGCCCGTCCTGCCGTGGGTCGACGTGGCCACCGGCTCCCTTGGCCAGGGGCTGCCGATCGCCGTCGGGGTGGCGCTCGCCGGCAAGCTGCTGGATCGGCTGCCGTACCGTGTCTGGTGCCTGTGCGGCGACTCCGAGATGGCCGAGGGCTCGATCTGGGAGGCCTTCGAGTCGGCGGCCTTCCACGGTGTGGCCAACCTGACCGCGATCGTCGATGTGAATCGGCTGGGCCAGACCGGCGAGACGATGCACGGCTGGGACCTCGATCTCTTCGCCGCGCGGGCGCGCGCCTTCGGCTGGCACGCCATCGAGATCGACGGCCACGATCTTGGTGCAATCGACGGAGCGTTTGCCGAGGCAACCGGGATCGAGGATCGACCGACCGTCGTGCTGGCGCGCACCGAGAAGGGGCACGGGGTCGCCGCGGTCGCCAACAAGAATGGATTCCACGGCAAGCCCCTGGCCGACCCCGAGGCCGCCATCGCGGAGCTCGGCGGCGTCCGCAACCTGAGCGTGGCAGTCGCCAAGCCCAGCGGACCGGCCGACCCGCACCGATTCCCGGCCGGCGGCGAGCTCAAGCTGCCGGCCTACGAGGTCGGGAGCAAGGAGGCGACCCGCAAGGCCTATGGGGATGCGCTGGTGGCCCTGGGCGCGGTGCGCGGCGACGTCGTGGCGCTCGATGGCGAGGTCGGGAACTCCACCTACTCAGAGGAGTTCGCATCGGCCTATCCCGAGCGATTCATCCAGTGCTACATCGCCGAGCAGCAGATGGTGGCCACCGCGGTGGGCCTCCAGGTGCGCGGCTGGCGTCCCTTCGCCGCGACCTTCGCGGCGTTCCTGGCGCGTGCCTACGACTTCGTCCGGATGGCGGCCGTCAGCCAGGCCGATATCGTGCTGGTCGGCTCGCACGCCGGTGTGAGCATCGGCGAGGACGGTCCCTCGCAGATGGCGCTCGAGGACATTGCCTCGCTGCGCGCCGTGTTCGGGAGCACGGTCCTGTATCCATCGGATCCTAACCAGACCGCCGCCCTGATGGCCGAGATCGTCGATCGCAAGGGGATCGTCTTCCTGCGCACCACGCGCGAGAAGCTGCCCGTGATCTATCCCGCCGGCGAGTCGTTCGAGATCGGCGGCAGCCGGGTCGTGCGCAGCACCGATGCCGACCGGGTCACCCTGGTCGGGGCCGGCATCACCCTGCACGAGGCCATCGCGGCGGCTGCGCTGCTGGCCGAGGAGGGGATTGCCGCTCGGGTGATCGACTGCTATTCCGTGAAGCCGATCGATGCCGGCAGCCTGCGCGACGCGGCTGCCGAGACCGGCGGCATCATCACGGTGGAGGACCACTGGCCCGAGGGCGGGCTCGGCGACGCGGTCCTCGAGGTCTTCGCCGCCGATTCCGTCCGTCCACGCATCGTCAAGCTGGCGGTTCGCCACATGCCCGGCTCGGCGACGCCGGCCGAGCAGCTCGCCATGGCCGGGATCGACGCCGCACATATCGCAGCCGCCGCTCGTGAACTCGTACAGGAGATCCGCTGATGAACACGCTGCAACGGCTGCACGCCGAGCAGGAGCAGAGCCCATGGATCGACTTCATCGACCGCCAGCTGATCGACACCGGGAAGCTGGCCGAGTGGGTGGGGATGGGGATCCGCGGCCTCACCAGCAACCCGACCATCTTCGGCAAGGCCGTCGCCAGCGGCCAGTACGACGAGCTGATTCGCCGCGAGATCGGCGCCGGCCACGACGCGCGGGAGATCTTCGAGGAGATCGAGATCGCCGATTGCGGCGACGCGGCCGACATCCTGCGGCCCGTCTATGAGGACGCCGATGGCGCCGATGGCTTCGTCTCGATCGAGGTCGAGCCCGACCTGGCCGAGGACTCCGACGCGACGCTGGAGCGGGCGCGGCACCTGTGGAGCCGCCTGGAGCGCCCCAACGTCTTCATCAAGATTCCGGCCACGCCGGCGGGTCTCCCGGCCATCGAGTCGGCCATCGCTGAGGGGATCAACATCAACATCACCCTCATGTTCAGCGTGGACGTCTACCGCGACGTGGCACGCGCCTACATCGCCGGGCTCCGGCGGCGGCGCGATGGCGGAGGGGACATCAGCCGCGTTGCATCGGTCGCGTCGTTCTTCGTGAGCCGGGTCGACACCAAGGTCGACAAGGCGCTCGACGCGATTGGCACGCAGGCCGCCATCGACGCTCGCGGCCAGGCGGCCATCGCCAATGCGAAGCTCGCCTATCACGCCTACAAGGAGATCTTCGAAGGGGGAGCATTCGACGACCTAGCGGGTGCGGGGGCCCGAGAGCAGCGCTGCCTGTGGGCGAGCACCTCCACCAAGAACCCCACCTATCGCGACGTCATGTATGCCGAGGAGCTGATCGGTCCCAAGACCGTGGATACGCTGCCGACCGAGACCATCGAGGCATTTCTCGATCACGGGGTGGTGAGCCGCACCCTGGACGTGGGGCTGGACGAGGCCCTTGCTGCGATTCGGGCAGTCGAGGCACTTGGCATCCGAATGGAGACCGTCACCGACGAGCTGATCGTCGAGGGGGTGGCTTCCTTCACGAAGTCATTCGAGGACCTGATGGGCGCTATCGACGCGCAGCGCAAGGCGCTCGCGCCGGCGTGAGCGGCGCGGCAGGCTCCGCCCCGCTGGCCTCCGCGGTGGCTGCGCGCCTGTCCCGGTGGACCGATGAGGGCGTCGCCGAGCGGCTGTGGTCGCGTGACGGAAGCCTGTGGGCGGCCTCCGGCAAGCCCCCGGCCGAGTTGGTCGCGTGGCTGGGCTGGCTCGACCTGCCGGTCGCGATGCAGGAGCGCATCGGCGAGCTCGAGCGGATCGCGCGCGAGGTTCGGGACGACGGCTACACCCGCGCGGCCGTGCTCGGGATGGGAGGCTCGAGCCTCGCCCCGGAGCTCTTCAGCCGCGTCTTCGGCGACTCACTCGGCGGCTCGGCGGGCGGTGGCCTGGAGCTGCGGATCCTCGACTCGACGCACCCCGATGCGGTCCGAGGCTTCAGAGAGTGGGCCGAGTCGGCTCGCACCATCTTCTGCGTGAGCAGCAAGTCCGGCTCGACCACCGAGCCGAACGCGTTCCATGCCGCCATGAGCGCGCACGCTCCCGCACTCGACTTCATCGCCATCACCGATCCCGACACCGCGCTCGCCGACCTCGCCCGCTCGCAGGGCTTCCGGGCCATCGTCGAAGGACCGACCGACGTGGGCGGCCGCTACAGCGCCCTCTCGGTGTTCGGGCTGCTGCCCGCGGCATTGCACGGGGTGGACCTCCGCGGGTTGCTGACGCGGGCCGCGGCGATGGGCGAGGCGTGCCGGCGCCCGGCAACGGAGAACCCGGGCCTTCAGCTGGGAGCGGCGATCGGGGAGGCAGCTCTCGCAGGCCGGGACAAGCTGACGATCCTCACCTCGCCGCGGATGGCCAGCGTGGGCGATTGGATCGAACAGCTGGTCGCGGAGAGCACCGGCAAGGCCGGGCACGGGATCGTCCCGGTGGTCGGCGAGCCCCGCGGCGAAGCGGAGGCCTACGGGGCTGACCGTCAATTCGTCCTGATCACCGTGGCCGGTGACGGAGATCCCGAATCGGAATCATTGGCAGATGAGCTGGAGCGGCTCGGCCATCCGGTCGAGCGCCTCGAGCTGCCCGAGCGCCTGGAGATCGGCGCCGAATTCATGCGCTGGGAGGTGGCGACCGCCGCAGCCGGGATGCTGCTCGGGATCGACCCGTTCGACCAGCCCAACGTGCAGGAGGCCAAGGACGCCACCCGTGCCCTGCTCGACGCGTACCGCGTGAATGGTGCGCTCCTGCAGTCGGCTCCACTCGTGGCGGAGCCCGGAATCGCCGTCTACGGCGATGCGACGGTCCTGGGCGACGATCCGGTCACGGTGGGTGGGGCCCTGTCGGCACTCGTCGGGACCGCGCGGCCGTCCGACTATTTCGGGCTGCTGGCCTACCTCCCGGGAGACCCCAGTACGGTCGAGCCGCTGCAGCGCATGCGTGCGCTGCTCCGGGACCACCTTGGGCTGGCGACGACCCTGGGGATCGGGCCGCGCTTCCTCCATTCCACCGGCCAGCTGCACAAGGGAGGGCCGCCCTCTGGCATCTTCCTGCAGCTCACCGCGGAGCCGCGGCGCGACCTGCCGATCCCCGGCTGGCCGGAGAGCTTCGGGACGTTGATCGCGGCCCAGGCGGCGGGTGACCTCGCCGCGCTGCAGCGGCGTGGTCGACGGGTCCTGCGCGTCCACCTTGCTGATCCGGAGGCCGGACTCGCGCGCCTGGAGGCGATGATGCATGCCACGGTCGGTGAGCCGGCACGCGCCTGACGGCGCGACCCATCGGGAAAGCAGACGATCGAGGAACAGATGCAGATCGCGATTGCGGGGCTGGGGCGGATCGGCGCAGGAATGGCTCGACGGCTCGCGCGCAATGGACATGACGTGATTGCCTGGAATCGCACGGCGGCAGTGGCCACCGATCTGGCCGCGGAGCAGAAAAACGGCGGCCACGTGACGGTCGCTGATTCCCTCGAGGCTCTGGTGGCGCTCATGAGTGCGCCGCGGCACGTTGCCGTCAGCGTTCCTTCCGGCGATGCTACCGGCGAGCTGGTGGATCGGCTGGCCAAGGTCCTCTCGGCGGGCGACGTCATCATCGACGCCGGCAACAGCAACTTCCATGATTCACAGCGACGCTCCGCGGACCTCGAGGCAGGTGGCATCGAGTTCCTGGACATGGGCGTCAGCGGCGGCATCTGGGGGCTGGAGGTCGGCTTCTGCGCCATGGTCGGCGGGAAGCGCGAGGTCTTCGACGGCTTCGAGTCGGCGGTGAAGTCGCTGGCGCCGGAGAACGGCTACCTGTACTGCGGCCCATCGGGGGCGGGCCACTACGTGAAGATGGTGCACAACGGCATCGAATACGGCCTGATGCAGGCATACGGCGAGGGCTTCGACATCATGCATGCCTCCGACTTCGAGATCGACCTCGCCGCCGTTTCCCGCCTCTGGAACAACGGGTCGGTGATCCGCTCCTGGCTGCTCGAGCTGGCCGGCGATGCGTTTGCCAAGGAGGGCAACGACCTGGCCGATATCCGTGGCTGGGTCGCCGACTCGGGCGAGGGACGCTGGACGGTGGCCGATGCGATCGAGCATGACGTGCCGGCGCCCATCATCACCCTGTCACTGCTCCAGCGCTTCCGCAGCCGGCGCGACCCGGACAGCTTCAGCGATCGAGTCCTGGCGGCCCTGCGCAACGAATTCGGCGGACACTCGACCAAGCCATCCGGCGACGGCTCCTAGGCGAGCGATGGCCACAAAAGCTGTCCCAGGCGCAGCGGCGACCGGTGAACCGACGGACGTCGCCACGCCCGCCACCGCCCCAAACCCATTGCGCAAGGGGCTGCGACTGGAGCGTATCCCCGAACCGTGCACCATGGTCATCATCGGCGCCACCGGGGACCTCACCGAACGCAAGCTGGCCCCTGCCCTGTACAACCTCATGCTCGGCGGCTTTCTGCCGCCGGAGTTCACGGTGGTCGGCTTCGCGCGGCGCGACCTTTCCGACGTCGCGTTCCGTGAGCGCCTGCACGCATCAGTCGGCGATCACAGCCGCAATCGGCCCGTCAAGGCATCGATCTGGGCCTCGTTCGCGCGGTCGGTTGAGTATCAACGCGGCGAGTTCCACGACCCAAATGCGTTTGCTGAGCTGACCAAGCGGCTGGCTCGGATCGATCGTGACCGCGGAACCGCGGGCAACCGGCTCTTCTACCTGGCCGTGCCGCCGGTCCTCCACCCGGAGATCGTCCGCCAATTGGCGGCCGCCGGATTAGTGGCCAGCGGGGAGGCACGTGATGCAAGGCACAAGGGATGGACGAGAGTCATCGTCGAGAAGCCGTTCGGCTCGGACCTGGCCAGCGCTCGCCAGCTGAACCGTGAGATCAGCGAGGTCTTCAACGAGGATCAGATCTACCGGATCGATCATTACCTTGGCAAGGAGACTGTTCAAAACCTGGCCGTCTTCCGTTTCGGGAACGGTCTTTTTGAGCCGATATGGAACCGGCGCTACATCGACTCGGTGCAGATCACGGTGGCCGAGACGGTCGGCATCGAGGGCCGCGGAGAGTTCTACGACCAGACCGGCGCGTTGCGCGACATCGTGCAGAACCACGCCCTGCAGTTGCTGGCCGTCTTCGCCATGGAGCCGCCGATCGAGTTCCAGGCATCCGACCTGCGCGACGAGAAGCTCAAGGTGCTGCGCGCCGTCAAGCCGATGACCCAACGCGAAGTGGCCCTGAGCACGGTGCGAGGGCAGTACCAGGCGGGCTGGGTCGCCGGGGAGCAGGTCTCGCCCTATCGCGAGGAGCCCGAGGTCGCTCCCGACTCGCAACGTGAGACGTACGCTGCACTGAAGCTGGCAATCCAATCCTGGCGCTGGGCCGGCGTGCCGTTCTACCTACGGACCGGCAAGGCCCTTGCCACGCGTGCGACCGAGATTGCGGTGCAGTTCAAACAGGCCCCGCTGGCGCTCTTCGAGCGGGCCGGTGCATCGTCGTTGGACCCCAACGTGCTCGCCATCCGGATCCAGCCCGACGAGGGGATCCTGCTGCGCTTCGGCGCCAAGGTGCCGGGGCCCGGACTCCAGATCCGTGGGGTCAACATGGACTTTCGGTATGGGTCGAGCTTCGCCGTCGACTCGCCTGATGCGTACGAGACCCTGATCCTGGACTGCATGATCGGCGATGCCTCGCTCTTCACTCGCGCCGATGAGTTGGAGCGGGCATGGGAGATCCTCGACCCCATTCTCACGGCCTGGGAATCAGGAGAGGGCGGCGAGCTGCACTTCTACGAGGCCGGCAGCTGGGGTCCGGCCGCTGCCGACGAGCTGCTCGAGCGCGACGGGCGCACCTGGCGACACCCATGAGTCGGCGGCCGGCGGCCGAGCGCGCGCTGTCAGTGCATCGCCACCTGATGCGGTTCGGCCACGCCGAGTCACTGGTCGCGCCGCCGTGGGTGGAGCAGGGGACCACGGTGAGCCGGGTGGCCGCGCAGCTGGCCGGACTCTGGTCCCACCCCGGACCGGAGGGCGAGCCGCTGGTCGTCGAGAAAGGTCTGCCCCACGCCCGCGCATCGGTCCTCAACCTGATCGTCACCGTCCCCGACGCCGTGGCCGCCGAGCGGGTGGTCACCACGATGCAGGGGCTCGGCTTCCGTCATCCATCACGTGCCATCGTGCTGGTGGCTGACCGGGCAGCGGCGGGACCACCGCTGGATGCCGCCGTCAGCGTGCACTGCAATGCCGGGCGGGACGGAGGCGACCAGGTCTGCTACGACGTGGTGGTGCTGACGGTTCGCGGGAAGGCCGCCGAGCACCTGTCCGGCTTCGTTGCGCCGCTCCTGATCCACGACCTGCCTACGCACGTCTGGTGGCCGGGCGGTCCGCCGTTCGGCGATCCGGTCTTCGATCAACTCGTCGAAATGAGCGACCGGGTGATCGTCGACGGCAGCGACTTCAGCGACCTGTTGATCGGCTTCCGCCGATTGGGGAGCCTTCGTCGCCGCAGCGGCGTGGGCGACCTTGCCTGGCGACGCCTGCGGTGGTGGCAGGAACTCACCGCGCAATTCTTCGACGCGCCGCGCTTTCGGCGCTATCTCCCCAACCTCAACGGGCTTGCGATTCGGTATGCCGTGGCGTCCGGAAAGCGCGCCCCCGGTCGCCCGCGACGTCGCCCCGATGCCGGCGATGTGGCCCCCGGGGTCAGCTCGCCGCTTGCCGGCCCGATCCTGTATGCCGGCTGGATCGCCTCGCGCCTGACCTGGCGCCGATACCGCACGGCGTTGCCACTTGGTCCCGACGGGTTGCGACTGGTGCTGGAGGGACGTCACGAGATGGTCGATCTGCGGCTGGAACCCGTGGTAAGCGCTGCTGATCTGCCCGGCGAGCTCATCTCGGTGCGCCTCCGGGCTCGAGGGGAGATGGGCGCCGCCGAATTCATCATCGACCGGACGGCCGACGAGGCAACGGTCGCCACCAATGCAGACGGGATGACCGCGCTGTTGCGCCGGGTGATGATGGAGCCGCAGACCGAATCGGAGCTGCTGGCCATGGACCTGGTCACCGATCGCCACGACCCCACTTACGAGGCGGCGCTGCGCGCTGCGGCCATCTTCCTGGATGCAGCTCGACCAAGCGAGCTGAGTTGACCCGCCGGGTGGTGGTCCTGGCCGATCCGGCAGCGGTGGCGGCGGCGACCGCTGACCGCGTGGTGGCGGCCGCACGGAATGCGATTCAGCGGCGCGGCGTCTTTCGCATGGCGCTGTCAGGAGGAGCAACGCCCTTGCTGGCCTACCCGCTGCTGGTGGCACCTCCGCGGGTGGACGGGGTCGATTGGTCGCGCGTCGAGTTCTTCTGGGGCGACGAGCGACCCGTGCCGCCCGACCATCCCGAATCCAACTTCCGCGCAGCCCAGGCCGGCCTCCTCTCTCGGCTCCCCGGTGTCCGGCCGGAGGCGATCCATCGCATGCCGGCCGAGCGACCCGACCTGGACGCGGCCGCCCGCGACTACCAGGCCGAAATGGCAGGCGCCTTCGGCGACACGGCCGATGAAGCGAAGGTCCCCGTCTTGGACCTGGTCTGGTTGGGGATGGGCCGCGACGGCCACACTGCCTCGCTCTTCCCCGGATCGGCCGCCCTGGCCGAGCGGATGCGCTGGGTGGTCGGCAACTGGGCGCCCAGCCCGGCCGCATGGCGGATGACCCTCACATACCCAGTGCTGAATGCCGCTCGCGAGGCGCTCTTCCAAGTGTGTGGACCCGGCAAGGACGCCGCCTTCGCTACGGTCCGCGCCGGTTCGCCTGCGTCACCGGCCGCGGCGGTCCGCGCGCGGCGGACGTTATGGATCGTCGACCTGGCGGTTGCGGGCGGTGCGGGGTATACCGGGTGAGCAGCGTGGTCTGGCTGATCGGCGCGCTGGCGGCCGGAGCGGCCGCGTTCGTGGTGGCTGTGCCGGCCTGGCGCAACCATCAGGCCCGTCAGCGACGCGACCTCAACGCGGAGCGCTACCTTGCCTGGCGCGGGCGGGCCGGTGAGCGGCCTCAGGATGAGCGGCTCACCACCAGCGACCGAAGCCGACTGGCGGTTGCCGGCGCGCTCGCGCTGGTTGCCGTCTTCTGCCTCGTCGGCTTCTTCACCTACGCCTGAGCCGATGCGCGTCGAGCTGCTCTACTGGGATGGCGACCCGCACTACATGACGGCGCGCCAGCGCCTGGTGGAGGTCCTCATCGAGGATGCCTTCGAGACACCGATCCAGATGATCGCCGTGAACACGGATGAGGATGCCGAACTGCTCGCGTTCTCCGGCTCTCCCACGATTCGCATCGACGACACCGACATTCATCCGGCGGGGATCGGAGAGGTCGGGCTGCGCCTGCGCAGCTATCCGAGCGAAGACGACCAGGATGGTCTACCGAGCGAGCCGATCCCTGGCAAGCGGCTGATCCGTCGAGCGGTCGAACGCGCCCGCGGATGGGGTCACGGGCGCAGGGAGTAGGGCGGCCGGCGCAGGGAGTAGGGCGGCCAGCGCATCGGACTGGGGAGGGCTAGACTCGGTCGGATCATGGTTGCCCGAACATGACTGCCAACAAGCGGCCGAGCACCTCGAGCCTGCGCCGCTTCATCAGCTCCCGACCGTATGTTGCGATCGCGGAGCTGCGACGGCGCTTCATCCAGGATCAGCCCGACGCCATGACCCGCCTCGAGCGGGATGGGCAGGTCGCCTGGGTCGGCCTCCCAGACCGTGAAGCGGCCAAGCTGCAGGACCTGTGGCTCCGGGACGAGATCGGCCTCCAGATGTCCGTCGAGGTCCGAGCGCCCGTGGTGGTCGGGGTCTTCCCGATACGGATCTCGCGCTACGTGATGGACGGCCTGCCCCACAACGGGACGAACAACGGCAACGGGCTGTATGAACCGCTGTCTCGACCGGCGGTCCCGCCCGAACCCACCACTCCGATCGCATCGCTGCCGTCTTCCGCCAAGTGAGAGTCGTCCTCCTCGGACGGGACCTGATCATCGCATCGCGGGTATTCGAGGCCGCGTCCCGAGCCGGCGTCGAGGTGCGGCGCGTGGATGACCCGGCCGGCCTGCCAACACCGGACGAGGTGCGACTGCTGCTTGTCGACTGGGGCGACCGTCGTGCGGATTGGGGAGAATCGCTGGTCAGGTGGTGCGCTGGCGCACGGGGACCGGCTCAGCCGAAGGTCGTACTCTTCGGGCCGCATGTGGATCTTGCCGCGCACGCCGCGGCCCAGGCCTCAGGACTGGGACCGATGTGGGCCCGCTCAAAATTTCTCGCCGACCTGCCGACGCTAATCAACTGAAGCGCTGGGGAGCCGCGATATGCTGCCGCCAGTCCACGGGAGCAACACGAACGCTTGAAAAACATCGCGGCATCTCTCGGGCGTCTCTTGCCGAAACCGTCGCGCCGCTGTCTGGTCGTCGCGCTTGACGGCATCGGACGGGACGAACTTGTCAAGGCTGTGGACGCCGGCGTCGCACCGACGTTGGGCAGCCTGATCACCAGGGGTAGGTTGCACTCGGTCGCCTCCACGTATCCACCGGTTGCTGCGGTCGCATGGTCGAGCTTCATGACCGCGTGCTATCCAGGCAAGCACGGTATCTTCGGGTTCACCCAGCCGCAGCCTGACTTCAGCCTTCGGTTCACCGACGCGCGTGACCTGCGCATGCCCACGATGTGGGACCGAGCTGCGACTGACGGCGTCCGTTCGGTCGTAGTGAATCTGCCCGCTACGTATCCTGCGCGACGGATGAGCGGCACTCTCGTGTCCGGGTTTGTCGCGCCAGCCCTGGATCGTGCGTGCCACCCTCGGTCGCTTGGGACTCGACTCTCCGCCGAGGGATACATGGTTGATGTTCAAGCAGCTCTCGCCCATAGCGATCCAGCCCGTTTCTCGATCCACGTCCTGGACGTACTCGAGCGGCGAATGCAAGCGATGGAGAGCATGCTGAGCGCTGAACGCTGGTCGCTCGGCATCCTCGCGTTTACCGAAGCTGATCGACTGAACCGGATGTGGGCCCGCCGAATCGCGGATGGAGACGGAATCGAACGAGAGACATATTGGCGCTGGTTTCGCCTTGTCGACGCGTTTGTCGCTCGGTGCATGGCTCGGTTTCCGGCCGCTGATGTCGTCGTCGTATCGGCGTATGGGTCAGGTCCGTTGAAGCGATTCGTCAACCTGGACGCGTGGCTGCAGGAAAATGGCTACCTCGACGTCGGTCCGTCGGATGCCATTGCCCCCGACACGCGGGCCTTCTCGTTGGACCGGGGACGCATCTACGTCGCGTCGTCGGACATGTTCGTCAGCGGGGTTGTGCCGACGGACCATGTCATACGCCTGGTGGACGACATTGCCGATGGACTGGCTCAACTCGTGGATCCGGACACGGGCAGACCGGTTATCGCAAGCATTCGGAAGCGTCGTGACGCCTGGGAGGGAGCGCGGACGAACCTGGGGTCGAACCTGGTCTGTCTGCCGAGAGCAGGTTATGAGCTGAAGAGCTCTCGCTCCCTTCCGCTGTTCTCCGACGCTGTTTTTGAGGGAACGCATACCCAGCAGGATGCGCTCCTCATTGCGACTGGGACGGTTCACCGGCAACGCGCGACCGTCGAAGACGCGGGCGCTACGGTTCTCGCGAAGCTCGGGTTATACGACGACGATGCCGACGGATCGAGCCTGCTCGACTGACAATCGGTGGCGGGCTTCGCCGCTCCCCCGTGTGCCTGTGGTGCTTCCAGTCAACTGGTACTTCGGTCACTGCTTGCGTTAGGACTGTCGTTCCGGCAGGATGGCGCCCTTATCGGCTGCTTATCGCCCACTTATTTTTTGGGCGGGAAAGGCAGCAATCAAAAGGATCCTGCGCCCATGATCTTCTTCCGGCGGAGGAGTGTCGTGCCACTCACCCCATCGCTGGACTACACGGTCCACGTCGGATCAACTCCTTCAACAATGTCTCTGTCGCGTTCGGCTCTGTCGCGCAGCAAGCGGATGTTGGATGTCGGGTTGGCAGGCGCGCTCCTTGTAGTCACATCTCCGGTCTGGCTCGTCCTGGCGGTCGCCGTCAGGGCCACAACGCCAGGCCCGGTCCTGTTTCGCCAGCAGCGGATCGGCTTGGGCGGAGTCCCTTTCACGGTATTGAAGTTCAGGACCATGGAGCACGGGGCACCCGAAGACGCCCACGAGCGCTTCGTGACCACGATGATTTCGGCCCTGCCCGCTATGACGTCCACCCGAGGGATCCACAAGATGCAGGACGATCTGCGGATCACGCGCGTTGGGCGGTGGATCCGGCGGCTGAGCCTGGATGAGCTGCCCCAGATGATCAACGTCTTGCGTGGCGAGATGTCGCTTGTCGGGCCACGGCCTCCACTGGCATACGAGGTTGCGAAGTACCAGCCCTGGCAATACGAACGGCTCGCGGTCCGACCTGGGATCACCGGGCTCTGGCAGGTCTCGGGACGCAACCGTCTGACGTATTTCGAGATGTGCGAAATCGACGTGCTGTATGTCCGGAGCTGGTCGCTGTGGACGGACCTGCGCATCATCCTGCGAACTCCATGGGCGATGTTCTTTGAACGCGGGGGCGCATCGTGAGCGCCGCCCGATCGGTTACCCGCGTGGGGGTCATCGGGTGTGGATATTGGGGCCCAAACCTGATCCGCAACTTTGCCCGACATGACGGCGCGCGAGTCGTGGCCGTTTGCGACGCACAGCTGGAGCGTGCCGAGAAGATGGCGAGCTGGTACGGCGTTCCGCTGGTGACCAACAACGCGACCGAACTGATCGAATCCGGCAGCGTTGACCTTGTTGTCGTGGCGACGCCTTCTCGAACCCACTATTCCCTCGCTAAGCAGGCAATTCTGGCCGGCAAGCATGTGCTCGTCATGAAGCCGATGACCACCCAGGTCGACCAGGCGGAAGAGCTCGTGGATCTAGCTACTCGAAATGGGGTGATGCTCGCCGTCGACCACACGTTCGTATACGCCGCGGCGGTACGCAAGATGCGCGACCTGGTGGTCAGCGGCGAACTGGGCGATGTGTTCTACGTGGACAGCGTTCGCATCAACCTCGGAGTCTTCCAATCCGATGTCAACGTGATCTGGGACCTGGCAGTGCATGACGTCAGCATCGTCGATTACGTCCTCGGAGGTGTCTCGCCCACAGAAGTAACGGCCGTGGCCGCTGCGCACGCAGGCAGCTGGGCTGCCAACATCGCTTACCTGACCATGCGCTATGCGCCCGATGTTTTGGCACATATCCACGTGAACTGGCTTGCTCCCGCCAAGATCCGTCGGACGATCATCGGTGGGTCGCGACGCATGGTGGTGTACGACGACATGCACCCCTCGGAGAAGCTCCTGGTCTACGATCGGGGCGTCTCGATTGCCCCATGGAGCGATCCGGAGGATGTGTACGGTGCCCTCGTCTCCTATCGCTCCGGCGATATGTCCGCTCCAAACCTGGACGCTCGAGAAGCTCTCGCCGTTGAAGTCGACCATCTGCTTGAATGTCTCGCGACGGGAACTCCGCCGATCGCTGATGGCCTGGCCGGCCTCCGCGCGGTCAAGGTCCTGGAAGCGGCGAATCTCGCTTCAGGCACCCGACTATCGCCGCGTGCGAACTGGGAGGGAGCCGTCGACAGGCCCGCATTGGAACCCATTCCGATCGACGGCCTGGCCGGCTGACCAAGCCCCGCCCCGCGTGGCGCTCTTACCCTCTTGCGGACTGGCACGTCGCCAGGCGGTAGGATGGGTCCCTCAACACCTGCCTGGAGCCCGACGCGCCGATGGAACTTCGATCCCTCATTCGCGTTCTCTTTGAGAGGTGGTGGCTGGTAGTCCCCATCTTCGTGATGACGTTCGGCTCCGCCGCTGTACTAACGCTCAGCCAGCCTCCGGTCTACCAGTCAAGTTCGACGTACGTGGTGAAGGTGACCAGTACGGCCGGCCAGGACATCCTGTCCGCGCTGGGCCTCCTCAGTCGCCAGACCGAGATCGCGGAGACGTACACGCAGGTGGCGCAAAGCCGAGCGATCCGACAGGCGGCGATTTCGGCGCTCAAACTCGACGCGCGCCAGCAGAACGACGTGAATCTCGACAGCCGACTTGTCGCCGGCTCCAACCTCCTGCAACTGTCCGCAACCTCGACGGACAAGAAGCTCGCCCAGGCCTATTGCACGGCCGTGGGAGACGCCCTGGTGATCTATGCGGACAAACTCTACCCGTCGTTCGCCATCGTGGCCCTGGACGCGGCGGCACCCCCTGACCGACCAGTGTCTCCCAATATTCCGCTGAATCTCGGCCTTGGACTCGTCGTCGCTCTCTTGCTTGCGGGGGGCGTCGGTTACGTCGCCGCTGTCCTGGCGCCCACGGCTCGCCCAAAGGCCCAGATTGAGATGCTCGACCGTGAATCATCGGCCTACAGCAGTGCGTTCTTCATGTTGCGGCTTCGCCAGGAGATGAGTCGCGTGCGTCGAACGAACTCCCCGCTATCCATCGCGCTTCTCAACGTCAACCATTCCGGTGTGCTGGATCGCGCCGATGTCCGGGTCCGGCGCGAGGCGCTTGGAAAGCTCGCCGGATTCTTGGACGCGCACCTGCGCATTGAGGACCTGACCGGGCGGCTGGAAGGCGACACCTTCGCCATCCTCCTCGCTGACACGACCGAGGCTGATGCAATGGAGATGGTGGAGAGCCTTCGCGGTCGGATGGCTCTGCCTGCAATTGGGGCTGATCCCAGCGGACAGGCTCTCCGTGCCAGCCCGGCAGCCGGCGTGGTGGAATACGACGGGCAACCAATCACCGTTGCAGAGCTGATCGAGCAAGCGCGGCAAGCCCTGCGCGACGCCGAGGCCGTACCGGCCGGCAAGACGCAATCGTTCTCCGGTCTCTCGGCTGGCGTGGCTGTCCCTCGACCAGGAAGGACCGCCGCGTCCACGACGTCCGAGTGACCTGACGGCGTGCGTGTCAGGTCGGATGAACCTCGCCAAGACGACCCCGACTTCGCAGCTGACATCGCGTTCGTAGCGAAGGGCGGCGGGACGCTCTTCGCCGGTCGGCTCTTCACGTGGGGCATTCGCTTTGGCGTCGCGGTCATGCTCGCGCGGTTGCTTGGTGCCGATGGCTATGGCGCCTACAATCTTGCCTTGAGCCTTGCGACCATCGGCGGGATCGTGCCGCTGCTGGGGTTCGATACGGCAATCGTGCGCTACACGGCAATTTTCGCCGGGCGCGGCGACTGGGGTGCCGTCCGGGCGAACCTGCGCCTCATGCTCAGCCTGTCGGCAGCCTTGAGCCTCCTCGTGACCGTTGGTCTCGTCTTCTTCGCCGAACCCGTTGCCGGCGCGCTTCTGCACGATCGACAACTCGCACCCCTGGTGTTGATCAGCGCACTGATGGTCCCCACCCTGGTTCTCAACATCCAGCTTGGGTCGGCGCTCCGTGGCGTGAGGCGTATTGCACGTGAGGTGTTCGCCGATCAGGTGTTTCAGCCGGTGGTCCGCCTCGCTCTGCTGCTGATGCTGGTCGTTGTGGGGTTGACCGTCTCCCGGGCGCTGCTTGCGTGGACAGTTGCGTCGCTTGCCACGACGGTGCTACTTGCCTACCTTGTGATTCGCGCCCTCCCCCCACACGGCCACGAAGGCGGCAAGTCCCTCAGCAAGAGGGAGCTCCTTCGCTTCTCGGGCCCGGTGTTTCTGTCCAACGTGGTGTCGAAGTCAGGAGACCAGCTTCAGACGCTTCTCCTCGGAGCCCTCAGCACGATTACCAACGTCGGCGTGTTCGCGGTGGCGACGAACGTGAACCTGATCGGCTCCCTCGTTCACTCATCCCTGGTTTCGGCATCCATGCCGCTCTTCGCGGAAGCGCAAGACGTGGAAAAGCGTCCGGCGCTCGAGAAGCTATACCAGCTCACCTCGAGGTGGTCTCTCACGCTGAATCTGCCGATCTTCCTCGTCGTCGTCGCCTATGCGCAGGTCGTGCTTGCCCTGTTCGGCCCAGAATTCCGGTCGGGTGCCCTACCGCTCGGGATTCTGGCCGCAGCCAACCTCCTCAACGCCGGCACTGGCATGTCGGGTGCCGTGCTCGATATGACGGGCCACACCGCGCTGAAGCTGCTCAACGCTACGGTATCCGTCGTGCTTGGAATTGCTCTCAATGTCATCCTGGTGCCTTCGCTCGGATTGATGGGCGCAGCCATCGCGGCGCTGGCACTCACCGCGGGCGTCAACATTCTTCCGCTCGCGGAGGTGCTCCTCCTCGAGCGTGCGTCGCCCTACAACCGCCAATTCATGAAGCCGATTGTCGCGGGCGGATTGGCATTCTTCCTGAGCATCGGAGTCAAGATCCTATTGGGCGGAACAGGAGAGCTCGTCCAAGCCGCAGCCGGAATCCCGGTGCTCTTTGTCACGTACGGCCTTGTCCTGCTCCGCCTCGGTATCGATGACGACGATCGTCTAGTCTTGCGTCGCGTCCGAGAGCGCTTCCCTCGTCGCCGTCGCACCCCTTTTGGCGTTCACCCGTCTTAGCGACGTTGATCTCGCGCTTACGAAGGACCCAAGTCGTGCTGCAGTCCCTACACATCGCTTCCGGATCGCGGCCGGTCCCGGTGCTGGCGTCGCGTGTCGCGCTCGTGTTGGTATTGCTCGTCGGCGCCTTCGCCGCGGGTGCGGCAGTCGCCAATGGGTACTGGCAGGTCGCAGTTGCTGCAGCCGTGGCCGTCCCATTCGTCGTCGTCGTTCTGCGCACTCCATTCGCTGGCCTCCTCGCTTGGCTGCTCCTCGTGCCGTATTTCCTCGAGCAACTCACAGTCGATGTCCATCCGGCGGTCTGGGCACTCCACCGCATTGGGGTGCCGACTCTCCTCGTACTGATGATCGTGAATCACACACTGGGCATACGACCTTCCCCCTTCCGCCTCAGGGGCTACGACCTTGCCCTGGTGCTGTTCCTGGTCGCGGGGACAATCAATATCCTGGCGCTGGCGCCGATTCCGAGCCGGATGATCGCCGCCTTCTACGACCAGCTCGCGGTTCCCATCATGTTCTTCTGGCTCATTCGTGCCATTGGACCCCGTCGGTCCGATATCAACCTGCTCGTGCTCGTTGGAATATGGACGATTGCGGTGCAGGCCACGATTGGAATTCTCAGCTGGGTCGCCCCCAGCGTTCTTCCGGCCCAATGGCTTGGCCGTGCAGGGGAGCGCACTATTGGCACATTCAGCGGACCGGCCATCTATACGATCACTCTCGTCCTCTTCGCCCTGCTGGCGCTGTACGCCGCCATGTCGACCGTTGACATGCGAAAGCGCCTGCTTCTCGTTGGGATCGTCGTCGCGGCGCAACTTGGCGTCGTGCTGTCCCTTTCGCGCGGTAGTTGGCTTGGTGCCGGCCTTGCGATGCTCGGCGTTGGCCTGGTTTACAGGCGACAGATCAGCGGTTTTGCAATCGCCGCGGCCTTGCTTGCCCTCATCCTGGGGCTCGGCCCTGTCGGAGGACTGGCTTCTGTGGCCCAAGAACGCTTAACAACTGTAGACACGATCGAAGCTCGGATCGCGACGGATGATGCAGCTGTCAGAATGATTCGCGACCAACCACTCACGGGGTTCGGCTATGGCAACTTCGAGCGCTTCGATGAGCGATACAAGCAGCGTGTGGGGGATATCCCGCTGATCTTGGGGGGCAGTGCGCATAACACATATCTGAACATGCTGGCCGAGCTCGGTATCCCGGCCACCCTGCTCTATCTGTCACCACCGATGTTTCTCGTGGTGCTCAGCTACCGCCTGTGGCGCCGACAGCGTCGTTCGACGCTCGTTGACTGGCGTTTCATCAGCATCTTGTGGCTTGCGATCCTGGATCAATTCGTCGTCAACAACTTCCTTGAGATCATTCACTCCAGCCTCTGGGCGACTTCACTCTGGTGGCTTACCCTCGGGCTTATCGCTGCGGAGCTCGAGCGGCTCCGCCCTCCTCAGCGAGATCGTTCCGGTTCTGCCGCAGCCGCACTATCGTGGTAGGTCGCCTGGTCGCCCAATCGGACCACGAATCCGAAGGCATGCCGGTGCCGAATTTCGCCGAATCGCCGTACATCTTCGTGGTTGGTGCCAGCCGCAGCGGAACGACGCTGATGCGAAACATGCTAAACAGGCACTCCAAGATCGCACTGTGCGATGAGAATCACTTCCTGGGGCATCTCACTCCCCGGGCTGGCGTACGCCACAAGCTGCGAGGGCTGGGGGACCTGCGCGAGGATGCCAATGTGCTCCGTGCGGTCGAGTTCCTGTACAGCGGCGGACTCCGGCGCTCATCCAGATGGCGTGCTCCCAGCTGGTTCTGGACGTGGCTAGTTCGACGTGTGCCGAGGGATGACCTGACCGCGATGATTCTCGCATCGGATCGTTCCGAGCGCGCCCTCTTCGGCATCTTCATGGATCTCTATGCTCGCCGGAAGGGAAAGATTATCGGCGGTGAGAAAACTCCGGCTCATCTCCGGTACGTACTGACGCTGCTTGACTGGTTTCCTGCAGGCCGCGTTGTGCACATGATTCGCGATCCTCGCGCGATCTTCGTTTCTGAGCTCCGGCGGCGTCAGGCTGCCCCGGGTGGTACTCCGTACCGCCTATTGCGCAAAGCGCCTGGACTCCTCGTAGCCTTCGTCTGGCTCCAGACGACGGCTGTATGGGCTGAAGGCGCAGTTTGGGCATTTCGTGCGCGTAAGCACCATCCTGATCGTTATAGGCAGGTCCGATTCGAGGAGCTTGTGGTCAGTCCTGAGCGTGAGCTCGCCGACCTGTGTGAGTTTTTGCGGGTTCCGTATGAACCCCGGATGCTCGACCAAAAAGTGGTAAGTGAGGGCAGCCGCCTCGGAGAAGAGGGGATCGACGTCGGCGCCGCCGATCGGTGGCGCTCACAGATTCCAGGCTGGGTCGATCGCTGGTTCGCGACCGTGTTTGCGCGCGAACTACGGGCCTTCGGATATACAAGCGCGCCATCGCCCGGGTCCTCGGCTGAACGGAGAAGCAAGGACGGAGCTTCGGCTGTTGAGGACGATCACATCTTCCACGAGGCTAGCAATTGAATGCCGAAGTGGCGGACTTCCAGGCTCCATCGCACATCAGGTGTCGACCCAATGGTTCAGGTCGCGCCCGAGAATTTCGCCGAGTCGCTTCACATCGGTGCGCAGGAGGCCGTTGACATATTGACGGGTTGCATGCGCTAAAGGCGCTCGTGGCGGGTTGGTGATGTTCATGCCTTTCGCGCGCTCGTATAGCGCGCGCCGTACCGCTTGCGGCACAGAAGCTCTAATGATCCGGCGGGTTAGCGGTGGCGGCTGGGCCAGAAAATGGCGAAGCGCTTCGCTACGAACTCGCTTGTTGGGGTTGACCACTTCGAACCGTGAAGGTGTGAAGTCGTCGGCCACATTGAGGAAGCGCAGGGTTTCGCGGTAAGAGGTCTCTGTGTCATTAGAGAAGTCTTCATAGAGAAGAACGTGTATACGATGCTGCCCAAACAGAGCCAGATAGCGCTCCAACTGCTCGGCGTACCTTGCGACCTCCGAGTAGAACAGCCCCTGCGGCAAATGCGCGTGCGGCGGTATTCGGCGGCCTGCGCGGCGATCTTCCTCGGCCTTCAGCGCATCCTCGAAACTCCTGAGATCTTCATTCCCGTTGGAGAGATGCTCACTGTGCAGCGAATAGAGCATGTCGGCAGGAGCACGCAGCATGACAATGATGCGGGCCTCGGGCGTAAACTGATATATCTCCGCGGCCGCAGTTTTCGAGTACAGATACCAAACGTAGGCCGCCCCCACGCGTTGCGTCTGGGCGGCGCCGACGAACGACCTCAGGTAGGTGTCCACGTCGCGCTGGGCGAACCCGCGAACGTCCAGGTCGGCGCCGAAGAATCGGAGTTCCTTCGTTGCAGGCACGAAGATCTCCGGATGGACCGCTAGGTACTGGTACATCGCGGTGGTGCCGCTCTTTGGAGCGCCGATGATGTAGAAGTCCGGTCGGCGCAATTCGGTTGGCTCAAGCTGAGCCGTAAGGTCGCGCAGATGAGGTCCGCCTTCCTCCTTCAACGCGCGCGTCTCACGTATCGCCAATAGAGGCATGCGAAGAAGCTGTAGAGGCCGTAGCCCCAACGGTCCATTGTGCTCGTGACTGAACTTCCCCAAGCCGCGGGGAGCTGATATCCCCATTCGGCCATGTATGGCCCGAGCACGCGTCGAGCTCTGCGTCGAGTAATTGGGGTGTAATACGCCGCGTAGTCAGCGCGCCGATCTGCCGTGCGGTTTGCGACCGGCAGGGATCTCTGCGGTTCGAGACCGATTAGGTGGAGGGCTTGCTCGAAGTCCGCGACCAGATTCTCAAAGCGCATGACAAAATCAAAATTCTTGTGCGACAGGCTTGCCCAGGTGTCGTATGGAAAGATGTAGTACCGCAGAAAGAATGTCGCGAAATCCGCATTCGTCCTTCCAACAAACCGGGTCATGTGGGTGTCGACAATTCGATTGACCACCCGGTCCTTGTTGCCCTTCCTGGCCCCCGCGGCGCGTCCGCCCCTAACTTTGAAATACCTAGTGACGGCGTCATCCATCGGGTTGCGCACAGATGAAAAGACGAAGTATGCCTTTTGAGCGTTTGTCGCAATCGCTAGGAAATCCTCATATGTCGCGTGCTTCGTGAGGATGGCCTCGCCGCCATACAATGAGCAAAGCTCGCGGTGCACAGCGGTCGAGCCGGTGCGCGGCAACTCGACGAACAGATATCGGTAGCGGTCGCTGATGATCATTGGCGCACTGGAACTACGCTGATGCTGGCAGAGTCGCGGCGGGTTGTAGGGCTCCAATCCGGGCACTCCAGGTGACGCCTGGATGCTGCGGGTTCTTCTTATACCACGTACGAGCGGGAGGACCGCCATGGGACCCTTGCGGGTGCTTCAGGTCATTAGCGACCTGGACGTCGGCGGCGGGCAGGAAGTGGTCAGGACACTGTCAAGGTACCTTCCCGAGGTTGGCTGTCTACCTGTCGTGGTCACACTGCGTGACGGCCCGCTTCGAGCGGACCTCGAGCGCATGGGTGTTACGGTTGAAGTCGTCCAGGGCCGGACCCGCAGCCTCGCTTCGCTACCCGCGGCGATCGGCGAGCTTCTGCGGCTGCGGCGGGACCTTGTTGCGATCGTGGCGCGGCACCGGAGTGAGATTATCCAGACGCATCTCCTCCGGGCGCTGGACTTCTTGATCTTGACCCTTCGGCAGGAGCCGACGGTCCGTCGCGTGTTCTGGACGTTTCACAATGCCCGGCTTGACCTACGTAGTGACCAGGTATCCGCACAGCGTTGGCTGCTAGGCCCGAAGCGACTCGTCTACCGCCTGCTGTATCGGGCTGGAGCCAGGCACGTCGACGGCATGATCGCGGTGTCCGATGATGTCGCTGAAGCCGTGCGGAGCAGCTTTCGTCCGCCAACCGGCAAGCTGCTCACGATTGCGAACGGTGTCGACTTGGAGCGTTATGGAAGGCCCGTCGATCGCAGTGCCGTCCTGGACCGGGTCGGAATTCCCTCCGAAGCGCGAGTGCTCATTGTTGTTGCCAAACTCATGCCGCAGAAGGGACACGCCATACTCCTGCGAGCGTTAGCACCCCTTCTCAAGCGTTTTCCCGACCTCCATGTTCTGATTGTGGGCGACGGGCCCCTCCGCGAGTCTCTCATCGCGACGATTGAGCGGCTACCCGCGCCTCAACGCATACGGCTGGTCGGGAATCGCCTGGACGTCAACGATCTCCTGGCCGCAAGTGATCTTTTTGTGCTGCCTTCGTTGTGGGAAGGATTGCCGATGGCGCTCCTTGAGGCTATGGCGAGTGGGCTGCCCGTGGTGGCCACGAAAGTGTCCGGCAGCTCACAGGTGGTAGTTGACAACAAGACCGGATTCCTCGTACCGCCTGGCGACGTCAATCGCCTTGCTGCCGCAATCGCAACGATGCTTGGCGATCCGGAGCGTGCACGCCTCATGGCGGAAGCTGGACTTGAGCGGGTAAGACGCTTGTACAGCGGTCGCGCGCAGGCTGCGCGCCATGCCGAAATCTATGGTGCCTGAGTCCGCGGCGAGGTAGCTTCCAAGACGCAGCGGGCGATCGCCCTGCACTCGCGCCATAGGTGTTAAGTCCAGATCGCTACTTGCTGGTCCGGTTCGAGGATCTTGTCGGTGCCGCGAGCGCGACCGTGGCGAGGACATGTGCATTCCTCTACATCCCGTTCAGCGAGACTATGCTCGAGCAGGCAGTAGTGAACTCCAGCTAACTGCGAAGAGGAAGCGTCGGCGACGCCGACTTTGACCGAAGCGCCGTCTACCGCTGGCGCGATCACCTATCGCCTCTCGCGCGCTGGCGGTTTGCGCGCCTGTGCGGAAGGCACTTCGCTGAGTTGGTATGCGTCCTAGGTCCAGTACAGGTCGGAAATGGTCAGGCTTGCACGAGCGGTCCAAGCGCCGTTGTCCCACGCCGTGCTCGGTAGGCAAGCGAGCGGTGTGCATCGGCATGTATGCTGACCGCTGCTGATCTCCCACCAACCCCCTTGGTGAGCGCCTATCCCTTGCTGGAAGCCAGAAGATTCCGTCACCCTTCTGCTAGGTTGGCCGCGGCCAATGCCGAGCGTCCGGCTCTCGTGAGAAAGTCCCGGCCCGCGCTACGGTTGGCGATTGTGACCCTGCTGATGGAGATCATCGTCTGGACCTCTCTGACGCCGTGGTTGCTGGGAACGGAAGCTGCGTCTGGCCAACCGAACAGCGGCGACCTGGTCCTCCGGGAAACTGGTCGGGGCGGTGAACTGCCAATGGCCATCTCCAACGAGAGATCGCTCGTTAATGCTTCAGATGTCAGTCCAATTGTTGCGCCGACCGTCGGTGCGACACCGCCCGCCGCCTCTCCCGAAGCGCTCACGGTGACACCCGTTGTGGGGGAACCGCTGGCGCCCGCGGTGGTTCCCACCCTTGAGCCAACTCCGGCTCCGCCCACCGCACCCGCTGCACCGCCAGTGGCCGGCTATGGGGCCGGCACCACCGGCGGCAGCGGAGGAACGGTATACCTGGTCTCGAGCTGGGCCCAGCTCAAGGCGGCG
>JACDEL010000039.1 GCA_013816405.1 Chloroflexota bacterium
GAGGAAGGCCAGACTCTCGTTGAGTACGGTCTGCTTCTGGCCCTCATTGCGATCATCGTGATCGTCGCCCTCATCTTCCTGGGCCCGATCGTGAGCCAGATCTTCCAGAACGTCGGCAGGAACCTGCAGCGCTAGCCTCATCTCGCGAACTGCAAGCCAAGACACGAGAGCCCCCGGGAAGAGACTTTCCGGGGGCTTTTCTTCGATCCGTTGCAGTAAGCGGGTAAGTTGAAGGACCGACGGACGTTCGCGTAGCGGTTCGTGGCCGCGAGCAAACGCCATCGCCTGCTGGCACAAATTCTCCTCGGAAAGGAGGCGTCACCGAACATGCTTCAGTTCATCCGCACTCTTATCGTTCGGCTCCGCCGTGAGGACGAGGAAGGCCAGACTCTCGTTGAGTACGGTCTGCTTCTGGCCCTCATTGCGATCATCGTGATCGTCGCCCTCATCTTCCTGGGCCCGATCGTGAGCCAGATCTTCCAGAACGTCGGCACCAACCTCCAGCGCTAACCTTCGTTTGCGTTGCCCAAAGGGCCTCCGGAAATCTTCCGGAGGCCCTTTGTGTCGGGACGGCGCAGGCGCCGGTAAGTACCAGACACGGGGTAGCCCACAAGTCCACTCGATGCCGGCCGTCCCGTCACCGTAGACTGTTGACCGCAGGCACAACATTGGTGCCTACTGGAGTTATCCACATCCTCGCTCCATCCTTGTTCGAAGGGAAATATCGTGAAGCGATCAAATCGCCTGGTGATCCTCGTTGGCGTGCTCCTCGCGGTCCTCGCGTTCGTCGGGATCGTGATATTGCTGGGCCAGGGGACGTCACCGCAGGTCGTCGAAAAGCAGACCGTGGACGTCCTGGTCGCCACGCAGGACATCGCCATCGGCGATTCCGTGACTCCCGATCTCGTCGAAGTCAAGGCGGTCGATCCAGCGGCAGTCTCCGGAACGAGGATTGCAGACCCGTCGCAGCTGACGGGCTCGCCAGCTCTGTTCCCGATCGGCAAGGGATCACAGGTGAGCCAGGAGGCGGTGGGAATTGGCACATCCGGCAACTTCTGCATCACCTGCCAGCTGAAACCCGGTGAGAAGGCGATCGCCTTCCAGGTCGAGACCGTAACCGGTCTGGACTTCCTGATTCAGCCTGGTGACCACGTCGACATCGTTTTCGCGAAGAGCATCCCGGCAGTGCAGGAAGCCATCGATTCGACCGACGCCCATCCGCGATTCGAGCCCATCGCGGGTCTCGAGGACACGGTGAGCGTCAAGACCCTGCTCCAAGACAAGCGAGTCCTGTACGTGAGCGCAACCAAGATCAAGCCAGTCGCCGAACCCTCTGCCACGCCAGCACCGGATTCGGGGACCAAGGCTGAGGCGCCGCCCGTGACAGTCATCATTATCGTGGCCGGGACTGATTCAGACGCCGAGGTGATCAAGTTCGCGCAGAGCGACCAGACCACGGTCGGGCCGTTGACGGCGATCCTTCGTGCCCTCGCCGACACGGTCGTCGAGGATACGACTGGTATCACGCTGAAGATCCTGATTGACCGTTTCGGGATCCCGATTCCGGACCTCATCCAGCCCGGGCTGCCGCCGGTCGCTCCGTAGAGAGTGCCGGGCAGTCGCCAATCTCTGCATTCAGGAAAGACAAGACAGTGATCAAGGTCCTCATCGTGGACGACATCCCGGAGACGCGGGAACACCTCTCGAGGCTGCTCGGCCTCGAGCGGGACCTCGACGTGGCCGGGACGGCCGGCACGGGCGAGGAGGCGATCAAGGTCGCAATGGAACTGCGCCCCGACGTGATCGTGATGGACATCAACATGCCGGGGATGGATGGAGTGGCAGCCGCCGAGATCATCTCGCAACGCCTCCCGACCAGCCCGATCATCATGATGAGCGTCCATGGTGAGGCAACGCAGCTGAAGCGGGCGATCTCCGCGGGCGCCCGCGAATTCCTGGTCAAGCCCTTCAGCGGTGACGAGTTCTCCGCCAGCATTCGGACCGTCTTCGAGCGCGAGTTCGCTCGCCGAAGCCAGGTCGAGGCGTCAGTCCCGGCGCTCACCGTTCCAGTCAACCCAACGGACGACGGGGAGCACCAGGTGATCGCCGTCTTCTCGCCCAAGGGCGGCGCGGGACGGACGACGATCGCCACGAACCTCGCCGTCGCGCTGCACCGCGAGACGGGGGCGCGCGTTTGCCTGGTGGATGCCAACCTCCAGTTCGGGGATGTCGGCGTTCTCCTCAACCTGAACCCCAAGGACCGGTCAATCGCCGATGCCGTGGAGACCGGCGATCCGGACGGAGACATCGTCGACTCGTGCGTGATCGAGCACTCGACGGGGATCCGCGTGCTGCTGGCTCCGCCATCCCCTGAGGGCGCCGATCTCGTGACCGCGCATCACATGCGCCAGATCATCGACCACCTGCGCATCGGCCACGAGTATGTCGTGATCGACCTCCCATCGGGGCTGAGCGACCTGTCCCTGGCCGTGATGGATGCAGCCGACACGATCCTGGTGATGACAGCCCTCGAAATCACGACCATCAAGAATGTCCGGCTTTTCCTCGAAGTGGCCGAGCAGCTCGAATACGCGCGCACCAAGATCAGGCTCGTGATCAACCGCGCCGACGCCGCGCAGGGGATCAGAATCGCCGACGTGGAAGCCTCCGTCCGCCGCCCCATCGACGGGGCGATCGTGTCGGACGGGCGCCTCGCCGTGCTCGCGGTGAATCGTGGCGTTCCATTCGTCGTCTCTCATCCCGACAGCCCGCTCTCGCGTGATGTCACCAAGCTCGCACGAACCCTTGCCGGCGAGACCGCCGGCGTTGTCCAGGACCAGACCAACAAGCGCGGATTGTTTGCGCGCAGATAGCGCAGAAGGACTGATCAGATGTCACTGCTGAAGAGGATCGAGCGAGCACGGCCGGGCGCCGAGGGAGAGCCGCAGGTTCCGACCGCCCCGCAGACGACCCCGGTTCCATCGTCCGGCGGGCAGCCGGCCCCGCCGCCAAGCGGCACGGGCAGTGGCTCGACGTCGCGCCCGTTCCTTGGGGCAATGCCCGCCCGCGAGTCATTCCGTGAGGCGAAGTATCGCGTCCAGAACCGGCTCATCAACGAGCTCGATCCCAAGCTCGACCTGAGCAACCAGGTCGAGGTCCGTCGCCAGATCGAGGACCTCTTCGGCAAGGTCGCCGATGAGGAGGGCCTGGCCCTCACTCGCGCCGAGCGGGTACGGATGCTGGAGCAGATCACCGACGAGATCCTGGGCCTCGGCCCGCTCGAGCCGCTTCTCCGCGACGAGACCATCACGGAGGTGATGGTCAACGGACCGCAGCAGGTCTACATCGAGCGGGAGGGTCGCCTGGAGATGACCAACGTCACCTTCCAGAACGACGAGCACGTGATGAAGATCATCCAGCGCATCATCGCCCCCATCGGCCGGCGCATCGACGAGTCGAGCCCGATGGTCGACGCCCGACTGGCGGATGGCTCCCGCGTCAACTGCATCATCCCGCCGTTGTCATTGGTCGGTCCGGTGCTCACCATCCGGAAGTTCGCCGCCACCCCGTTCACGGTCGAGGACCTGATCCGCTTCGGCACGGCGACGCCTGACATGTTCGAGTTCCTCGAAGCGTGCGTGAAGGCCCGCCTCAACATCTTCGTCTCCGGAGGCACAGGCTCGGGCAAGACGACCATGCTCAACATCCTCTCCTCGTTCATTCCCGATGACGAGCGGATCGTGACGATCGAGGACGCCGCCGAGCTCCAGCTCAGGCAGGAGCACGTCGTCACCCTCGAGGCGCGTCCCTCGAACATCGAGGGGAAGGGTGCGGTGCCGATCCGCGAGCTCGTCAAGAACGCCCTGCGAATGCGCCCCGACCGGATCGTGGTCGGGGAGTGCCGCAGCGCGGAGGCGCTCGACATGCTCCAGGCCATGAACACGGGCCACGACGGCTCGATGTCGACCGGCCACGCCAACACCCCACGGGACATGCTGTCCCGCCTCGAGACGATGGTCCTCATGGCCGGGATGGACCTGCCACTCAAGGCCATTCGCGAGCAGATCGCATCGGCCGTGGACCTCATCGTCCACCAGAACCGCCTGAAGGATGGGACGCGAAAGATCGTGAACATCACCGAGGTCCAGGGGATGGAGGGGGATGTCATCGTCATGCAGGACATCTTCGTCTTCGAGCAGACCGCGGTCGTCGAGGGCAAGATCGAGGGCCGGCTGCGGCCGACCGGAATCCGTCCCAAGTTCGTCGAGAAGTTCGAAGTGGCCGGGATTCACCTGCCGCCGAACGTCTTCGGCTCGCCGTTCTAGCAGGAGTCACGCGTCCATGTTGCCGTTCCTCATTGCCGGTCTCGCTGCGGGCGCCGTCCTGGTGATCGCGGTGGGCATCGCCATGAGCGGAGGATCAGGTGGGGTGGCGGCTCGCCTCGAGCGCTACACCCGCTCCGGTGCGCCCGGAGCTGACGCCGCCGGCGAAGGTGATCGCGACTCCGTCGTGATCGCCGGCCTGAGCCGGGTGATCGAAGGGCAGGACCTGTCGACGCGCCTCTCGACGGAGATCGCCCGTGCCGACCTGAAGTTGCGCCCCGCGGAATTCCTCTTCGCCTGGATGGCCTCGCCGTTCCTGTTCGCGTTCGTTGCCTACGTGATCGGATTCATCATTCCCAGCTTCCACAACGTCATCGCCCTGGCAGCCGTGTTCGCGATCGGCGCCTACTTTCCGCGTTGGTACATCGGCTTCCGGCAGCGCAAGCGCCTGGCTCGCTTTAGTGAGCAGCTGCCGAACACCATCACGCTGCTCGCCAACTCGCTCCGCGCCGGCTCCTCCTTTCTGCAGGGCGTGGAGCTGGTCACCCGCGAGGCGCAGCCACCGATCTCCGAGGAGTTCGAGCGCGTCGTGCGCGAGATGAGCCTGGGCGTGGCCCTGCAGCCGGCACTCGGCAACCTCGTGCGCCGCGTGAAGTCGGAGGACCTGGAACTGATGGTCACTGCCATCAACATCCAGAGCCAGGTCGGTGGCAACCTCGCGACGGTCCTCGACTCGATCGCCTTCACGATCCGGGAGCGAATCCGAATCGTCGGCGAGATCAGGGTCCTGACCTCGATGCAGCGCTACAGCGGGTACGTCATCACCCTGCTGCCGGTCGGCCTGGCCGGGATCCTGTTCCTGATCAGCCCGACCTACATCACCGCGCTGTTCCGCAATCCGCCCGCAACGCTCGGGCTGCCGCTCGGCGTGATCTTCCTCATCGTCGGACTCATCAGCATGGGCATCGGTTACATGCTCATCCGCCGCATCGTCGACATCAAGGTCTGATACCCATGCCACCCACCGTTCTCGTCATCGCGGCGATCGCCGCCATCGCGGTGCTGGTCCTGACCTATGGACTGGCGGCGCGACCGTCATCGCGCAACGTCGTCCAGCAGCGGCTCGACCAGCTCGTCGTCCAGCCAAGGAGCCTCGAGGAGATGGAGCTCCAGCAGCCGCTCGGCGAGCGGGTCCTGCGCCCGCTTGTTCAGCGCATGTCTCGAATCGCCAACCGTGGCGACTCCGGAGGGGTGATCGCCCGTGCCGACGCCAAGCTGGAGCGGGCCGGATATCCCGGCGGCCTGCGTGGCGCCGATTGGATGGGCGTCAAGATCCTGGTGATGATCGCCCTCGGACTCCTCTTCGGTTTCCTCGGCCTTCTCATCGGCCAGGTCCCGTTGGCATTCCTGTTCGGTGTCGTCGGCGCGGGACTTGGCTACATGGCGCCCGAATTCTGGCTCGGCGGGCGCGCAAGGAAGCGCTCCTTCGCCATGGTCCTGCAGCTGCCCGACGCCCTAGACCTATTGACCATCTCCGTCGAGGCCGGCCTCGGCTTCGACGCCGCCCTCGCCAAGGTGGTGGAGAAGATGGAGGGGCCGCTGGTAAACGAGTTCCGCCAGGCGCTGGCCGAGATCCGCATGGGCCGGACGCGCCGGGACGCATTGCGAGACATCGTGGCTCGCGCCGATTCGCAGCCGATCAGCAACTTCATCGGCGCCATCGTGCAGGCCGAGCAGCTCGGCGTGCCGATCGCCAAGGTCCTCCAGATCCAGTCGCAGCAGCTCCGCATCGAGCGACGCCAGCGCGCCGAGGAGATGGCGGCCAAGGCACCGGTCAAGATGCTCTTCCCGATGGTTGGCTGCATCTTCCCGACGATCTTCATCGTCATCCTGGGTCCGGCAATCATCACGGTCATGTCGGGACCCGGCATCTGACATGCAGCCGGCGCTGCGGCCGGCCCTCCTGCTGGTCGATGACGACCCGACCCTCCTCTCTGTCCTCGCGCGTCGGATGGCGCGCGAGGGCTATGAGGTTCTGACCGCCCCGTCGGGTGCACAGGCGCTCACGCAGCTCGAGCAGCGCTGGCCGTCGCTGCTGATCGTTGACCTGATGATGCCCGGCATGGACGGCTTCGAGCTGTGCGCGCGGGTCAAGCGCATTGCCGACCTGCCGATCATCGTCCTGTCCGCGGTTGACGCGTCGGAGGCGAAGGTCCGCGCCCTGGAGGATTACGCGGAGGACTACATCACCAAGCCATTCGACCCGGACGAGCTGGTCGCGCGTGTCCAGCGCGTCCTGAGGCGATCCGCCACCGGGCATTCGCAGGTCGTGCTCGACGGCGGTGACCTCCAGATCGATCTCACGGGCCGTCGCGTCACCCGGCCGGGCGGCACATTTCCGCTGACTCCGACCGAGGTGCGACTCCTGCACGTGATGATTGCGCAGATGGATCGCACCGTTCCGACCGATACCATCCTGAACCGCGTCTGGTCAGAATCGGATGGGGCCGATCCGTCGTACGTATGGGTCACCGTGCGCCGCCTGCGGCGCAAGATCGAGGTCGACCCGGACCGGCCCCGATTCCTGGTCACTGAGCGCGGGGTCGGATACCGGCTCGTCTCCTCCACGGCCGCTGACCGCGCGGCAGGGGAATAGCGCTGTGGGGATCCGCCTATCCCTCCGCCTAATCGGGGTGCTGATCGCTGCGGCCTTCCCGCCCCTCATCGCCTTTGGAGTCCTGACCCTGGCGCAACCCACCTGGATGACCCGCGTGGGCGCCCCACTCTCGGCGCTGACCCTGGCCAGCGCCGGGCTGCTCTGGATCGCGCTGATTGCGGTGGCGTCTGCGCGCCCGATGGCCAAAGACGCGCGGTCCATCGCCGATATGGCCGAGCGCGGGATGGCAAGCACGGGCGACGGCCTTTCCTCCGCGCAGCGACGATTGGCGACCACGCTGGAGGACCGCAACCGCCAGATCTCCGACCTGGCCGACCTGATCCGGGTAGCCCCAATCTCGGAGGATGCGATGGCGGTGGCGAATGCGATGGTCGCCGGCGCCCGACAGGTGACAGGCGATCCAACTTGGCTGCTCGCCATCCTGCGCGTGCCTCAGACCGGGGATCTCGAACCGGGGGTCTACGGTCCCAGCGCCGAGTCGCCGCCAGGGACCCTCGACGAGGTGCACCGCTGGGCCGCCACGGCCGAGGGGCCGGGCTCCGCGCCGCGGGACGCACGACTTGTCGTAGGCCCGTGGGGCGCCTTCACCGTCGTCGACGTTGCCGCCGGCGACGAGCTGCGTGCCATCCTGCTTGCTCCGTGGGAAGGGCGGCCGGATCCGTCGCCGGCCGAGCTGAACCTGTTCGGGCTCGTCGGTCAACATGCTGCGACCGCGATCGAGCACGCCATGCTGTACAGCCGGCTGCGGCTCCAGACCGAGGAGTTGAATCGGATGGCGGCCGTTCAGACCGACTTCCTGCGCGGGATCACGCATGACCTGCAGACTCCGCTGACCAGCATCCGCGCCGTCGCCTCCGAGCTGCAGCAGTCAGAGGGGATCGACGAGACCGCCCGCGCTGACCTCGAGACGATCGCCCAGCAGGCGGACCGCCTGCGGCGGATGGTCGGGCAGCTGCTGGCCGTCTCGCGCCTGGAGGTTGGCGCACTGACCCCGGTCCAGGAGGTTCTCCGGGTCGCCCCGCTTGTCCATCGCACCTGGGACGCCCTGCGAGCGGGTGAGCATCACCTGGTGGTCGAGGAGGACGGGCCTCCCCACCTGGTCGTAGCCGACCCGGATCGGCTCGAGCAGGTGCTCTGGGCCCTGCTGGACAACGCGGTGAAGTACAGCCCTGCCGGTTCCACCATCCAGGTCCGCCTCGGCCTGGTCCAGGAGGATGGGGGCGAAGGCCTGAGCGAGATCGCCATCGGCGACGAGGGGGTCGGCATGGATCCTGCGACACGGACGAAGGCGTTCGAGCAGTTCTTCCGTTCCGACGACGCTCGTCGGCTGGTGCCTGACGGGAGCGGGATCGGTCTCTATGCGGCGCGAGGACTGGTGGTGGCGATGGGCGGCGGGATCGAGATCGAGAGCGAGGCGAAGGTGGGAACCGTCGTCCGCCTCACACTCCCAGCAGAGACGACCGACGAGGAGGCAATCGGCTCATGGGCCGATACGTCCGCGTCCACAACCTGACCCGCGGCACCTCGGTCGCCGAGCGCTGCCGCGTGGCGGCGTCGATGTGCGATCGGGCGGTTGGCCTGCTGGCCACGCCAAACCTGCCGTCCGGCCAAGGGCTGCTCATCGAGCGCACGCAGTCGATTCACATGTTCTTCATGCGCTACCCGATCGACGTCGTCTTCGCCGACCGGGATGCCAGGGTCACACGAACCGTGGCGGGCCTTCGCCCGTGGAGTGTGGTGTGGTGGGCTCCTGGAGCCCGCGACTGCATCGAGCTGCCCGTCGGCGCCCTGCTGGCGAGCGGCACGGCGGTGGGCGATGAGCTAGGGATCGACGAGCTGGCCTGACTCGGTTCGGGGGAACCAACGTACTACTCGCCATCACCCGAATGCCGATGAAATGCAAGGCATTCGGCAAGGTCGCATCGGGATGATGCAATCGTGCGTAATCGAAATCGAACAAAGCGACCAGGCCTGTCTCGCCGAGGGCAATCCCTCGTCGAAATGGCCCTGATCCTGCCATTCCTCCTCGCCTTTGCAGGCGGAGCGACGGACCTGGCGCGCGCCTACCAGGCATGGCTGACGATCGAATCAGCGGCTCGCAACGCGGCCGAGTACGTGGCCACCACGAGCGCCGACGCCGCCACCGCGCTGGCGGATGCGCGACATGCAGTCTGCCAGGAGTCGCAGCCGGCGCCTGGCTTCACCCCGGGCAGTGCGCCGAATGCCATCATCAACTGCACCGCACCTACGGTCACAGTCCCGTCCTTCGTGATCAGCACCGTCCAGACGGGTGCCAGCGCCGCGAATCCGATCGCGACCGCGCAGGTCCGCGCCACGCTGCCGTTCAACACGATCTTCCCGTACCCCTTCGTGCCGCACGACGGATGGACGCTCACCGGCGATGCGACCTACTCAGTGGTGCGCGGCCGATGACCAGGTCCGCCAAACCGCGTGGCCAGGCAATGGTCGAATTCGCCCTCATCTTCCCGATCTTCATCCTGCTGCTGGTCGGCATCTTCGACCTGGGCAGGGTGATCTGGGTCAATGACACGCTCGCCACCGCAGCTCGCGAGGCCGTCCGCTTCGCCATCGTCCACGGCGAAAAGTCGCCGTGCCCGGTGGGCCCACCTGCTCCGGGGGCAGTGATCCCCGCCGCCGGCCCAGGTTGTCTCAACCCGGCCCCCTCCCGGCAGGCCATCAAGGATCTCGCCGACGAGTGGGCCGCCGGCACGAGCACCGACATCACCGTAAACGTCTGCTACGGAGCCGTGACGGCCTGCACGAGCGACACCGACGCGGTGGGCGCCACTGACGCGCGCGGAACGCAGGTGATGGTCACGGTGACGTCGGTCGTCGGCCTTTCGATTCCATCCCTGGTGGGCTTCACCGGGTTCTCCCTCACCGCCTCCTCAACCATGATGGTGAACCACTGATGTTGCGCCGCAAGTCTTCAAGCCAGTTCGGACAAGTCCTGGTCATCTTCGCCTTCGCCTTCATCGCGATCATCATGATGCTGGCCCTGCTGTTCGACGGCGCCCGCGCACTCGTCCTCCGGCGCCAGATGCAGGACGCCTCCGATGCCGCCGCCCTGGCTGGCGCGAATGTCATCCAGGGACTGTCTCCGAAGCAGTGCAGCGCTACCGTGGGTCCGCCGCCCGGCGCCCCGGTTGCCGCCGTGACCGCTGCTGCCAAGGCCAGCGTGGCCGCCAATCTGCCAGGCTATTCGCAAAGCAATGTGATCGTCATGTGTGTTGCCGATCCCCTGATGCTCAACCAGGGCGTCTCAGTCCGCCTTGCCGACAACTCGCCGACCTTCTTCGGGTCAATCTTCGGCGGAGGGCCGCTGTCGGTGGCCACCGACAGCTCGGCGGTCAACGGCAACAACCTTCAAAACAACTACTCGGTGGTCATGCTGGACCCGTCGAACTTGGCATGGCCCAACGGCCAGCGAGGATGCCCCTCATTCAGCCTGTCAGGGGGGCCGACAGCAGAATTCGACAGCGCCATCTACATCGACTCCTCGTGCACCGCCGCTAACGGCGGCGCCTTCTCGACCAACGGCAACTCCGCCTCGCTGACCATGGGTAGTGGAGCGTCCATTCGCATCGTGGGGGAATACAAGCCGCAGGCCCTGACCATCACCCCCGCGCCCCTCGAACATCAGTCGGTGAAGGCCAATCCCCTGGCGTGGCTGTCGGCCCCACCCGTCAGCACCCTGAAGGTTCAGTCGAATAACAAGCTGGTGATCGGCCAGGGCAACAACAGCTCGACGGTCGTCCTCGAGCCCGGCGTGTACAAGGGGGGCATCCAGCTCAAGAACCAGTCGATCGCATACCTGCACCCCGGCATCTACGTGATGGACGGTGGTGGTCTTCAGGTTGGAGCCGGACAGAAGGTGTACGCGCTCCCGGCCAGCAAGAACAGCACCACCGACGCCACCTGGGCGACCGATTGCATAGCCTCCAGTTGCGGCATCCTCCTGTACAACACAGGCACGGCAGGTAACGGCGCAGGGGCGATGGACCAGATCTCAATCGGCGCGCAGGCGACCTTCAAGGTCCGCTCCTACAACCCCGACCCGGCCGCCGATAGCACCAAGCTGGCCACCGACGTCGCGTACCACAACGAGACCTACAGGCATCTCCTGATCTGGCAGTCCGCCTCCCCGGTGCCGGCCAGCAACTACGTCCAGCCCGTCCTGGAGCTCAGTGGTGGCGGCAGCGTGTTCATGGCAGGCACGGTATACGCGCCATCGGCCAAAGTGCGGATGGGTGGGAACTCGGGCGGGTCCGGCGGCGACAGCGTCGACCTGACCCTGCAGTTCATCACGTGGGAGCTGGAGCTATATGGCAACTCGAGCTTCCACTTCCGCTACAGCGCAGACGAGTTCCCGACATTGCTCGACTACGGCCTGATCGAGTAGCCCCGGGTCGTCGTCCAATCCCGCTGTCCCGCGGTCCAGCCACTCTGGGCCTCGGTTCCGTGTAAGCGCTCCCTAACGGGGCGGTAAGGCTGGATCGGACACGATGGCTGCATGGGCGTGCTGGAGCTGCTCCTGCCGCCGGCCTGTGCGGGATGTGGCCGGTTCGGCCACCTCGTCTGCCGCGAGTGCCTGGAGGGGTTTCGGGCGGCATCTGCGCCAGACGACCGCTTCATGGCATCGGACCCGGGGACGGTGGTCGGCGATGCGCTCGAGCTCGCGATCACGGCCTTCGCGCACGACGGAACGCTTCGACGAGCCCTGCAACGGCTCAAGTACGGCGGTAGTGGCCGAATAGCCGTTCCGCTGGCACGGGCCGCAGCGCCCGCCCTGGTGGCTCTGACGCGGGTCTGCGGGCCGCTTCCGCTCGTTCCGGTGCCCGTGCATTCGGCGCGTCTCAACCAGCGCGGCTATAACCAGGCGGCTCTGCTGGCTGACTCACTGGGCTCAGCGACCAGGTTACCGGTGCTCGACATCCTCGAACGCGGCAGGGCAACCGTCCGACAGCACGGCCTGGGCAAGGCGGCCCGACTCCAAAACCTGCGGGGCGCATTCGCGCTGCGCGAGAGCGTTCGGATTCCGCCGGGCATCATCCTCGTCGACGACATCCTGACGACGTCGGCGACGCTGGAATCGTGCGCCCAGGTCCTCCGTGACGCGGGGGCAGCCGCCGTCTACGGCTTCGCCATCGCGCGCGAGGTGTAGCCCGGAGTCCTCCAGCCTCCGGTGCTACCGTAAGGGCCCGCAGCGGAGGACCCAGATGAGGACCACCGTGAACTCGCGCAACCTCGAGCTAACCGAGGCATTGCGCGCCCAGATCGACCGCAAGCTACATCGCCTGGAGCGGATCACGCACCCGGATGCCGATGCCACCGTCGAGCTGATCGTCCATGCCTCCCGGGCTGCGGAGACGTCCCACGTGGCCGAGGTGAGCCTGATGAACAACGGCACCGTGATCCGTTCGGTCGGCACGGGCCCGAGCATGACCGCCGCGCTCGACAACCTGGTCGATCGGCTTGAGCGACAGGTCGTTCGTTCGCGCGAACGGCCGCGAAGTGTGCGTGATCGCGCGGAGGAGGGGCTGCAGGACCAACGGTCCACGCCGCCAAACACCGCGGACGGCGAAGCCGAGGGCGAGGCATCGGGCGCGCCGCAGGTAGTCGAGATCAAGCGCTACGACATGACGCCGATGTTCGAGGAGGACGCCATCCTGCGCATGGACGAGCTCGGCCATGCGTTCTTCGTCTTCCTCAACGCCGAGACCGATCGGATCGGTGTGGTCTACCGGCGCGGTGACGGTTCGTACGGGATGATCGATCCGGTCGTCGGGCGGTCCGGGAGGGCCAGCTGAGGGGCTCGGCGCCTGTCAGGGCGTCAGGGTCGGCAGGATCAGCAACGCGGCAACCAGCACGATCAGCGAAACGAAGAAGACGAGCAGTGCGATCGCCAGCGGGTCGGGGCGTCGCGGCACGCTGGGCTCAGGCTCCATGCCCGGCACCGTAGCACGGCGCCAGCCGCGCCGCCGTCTCACCTGGCCGGTTGATGCGCCCCGGGTGGGTATCCACCTGGGAGTCGGCGGCGGGCTCCTCAAGGCCGCGCGACGGGCACGTCAGATCGGGGCGACCGCCCTCCAGATCTTCAGCGACAACCCGACCGCATGGCGGCGCCGTCCCGAGCCGCCAGCCGACGCCCCCGAGTTCGTTGCCTTCTGCGCTCGCGAGGGAATCGCGCCGGTCGCCATCCACGCCAGCTACCTCATCAACCTGGCCGGACCGGCCGAGCCGTTCGCCCGTCAGTCGGTCGAAGGCCTCACCTACGAGATGCACCGCGCCCCGGCATACGGCGCAACGCTGGTCAACGCGCACATCGGCTCGCACCGCGGCGACGGGCGAGGGCGGGGCATCGCGCGCCTGGCAGCCAATGTCTCCACCGTGCTGGCCGGCTCACCCGCTGGGGTGCGGCTCGTGCTGGAGAACTCCGCGGGCGGCGGGGACACGCTGGGAGGGGCGCTCGAGGAGCTGGCCACCATCCTGGACGCCGTGTCAGCCGGAGACAGCGACCAGCTGGCCTTCTGCCTCGATACGGGGCATCTGTGGGGCGCCGGGTACGACATCTCGACTGCGGAAGGCGCCGGATCGGTCCTCGATCGCTTTAACGAGCTGCTCGGCCTCGATCGCCTGGCCCTGGTTCACCTGAACGACTCGCGCTCACTGCTCGGGTCGCGCGGGGACCGGCATGAGCATATCGGTGCGGGAAGGATCGAGGCGGCCGGGCTGGCGGCCTTCCTGCGCGATCCACGGCTGCCCGGCCGAACAGCCCTGGTGATGGAGACACCGGGTGTGGACGAGGGCTTCGACGCGGTCAACATGCGTCGCAGCTGGCTGCTGCACGGTGGAGCTGACGCCCTCCCGATCCTTCCGCCTCGGGCCTTCAGGACCTCCCGAGCATCGACGCGAAGGTCGAGCTAGGTGCGGTAGCCATTCCCGTTGCCGGCGGCGAGCTCGTGCTCGCCGTTCGTCTCGTCTCGCAGCCGCCGCCCGCGCAGCGCGATGTAGGTCTGCATCAGGCCCCGAACATCGGCCTCTGACAGGAGATCGTCGGCGCGGAGCGCGTATTCGACCCGCGCCGTCGGCTGGAGCTGTCGGGCGCCCTCGGTTGCGAAATAGGCAGGGCCGTCCGACTCCTCGCGGATCTCGCGAAGACCGCGGGCCAGCTTGGTTGCGGTGCCGAGCGAGGGCATCCGGTCGCCCTTGATCAAACGGGAGATGGTCGAGTGATCGACACCCGACTGCAGGGCCAGCTGGCGCTGGCTCATCTTCTTTTCCTTCAGCTGGCCTCGCAGCCAGCTGTTGAACGACCGCGGAGCCTGGAGCGTCATGGGCCTTCGTCCTGTGCCGTCGCCCATCTGGGCATGAATCGCCCAAGTGGTGCGTGCGAGCAACCGCAGAATCGCAGTGGCGGCCTGGTCTCTCAATGGGAGAAAGGTACCGACCCGCATCCGGCATGCGGTGGCGCGGTGCGTGGTCAGGCCGGCGCGCCCTCAGGACCGACGCCCCCGGCGTGGGCGCGACGCACCTTGGCGGAGAAGGCATAGAAGATGCCGCCCAGCAGGATCACGGTGAGGATGCTGATGGCCCGATCCGTCAGCGCGACCGCCACAGCGGGCTCCCCGACGACGCCGTACAGAGCGAGCAGCCCGACGATCCCGGCTTCCACAAAGCCGACCCCCGCCGGGGTCAGCGGAATTGCGGTCAGGAGCGATCCGGCGAGAGCCACGAAGAGAGAGGCGCTGATCCCCAGATTCGCATCGGGGAGGTCGAGTGCGCGGATCACGAAGAAGAGGCGCAGCCCCTCGAAGAGCCAGATGACGATGGTGAATGCGCCGATCACGGGCAGGCTACGCGCGGTGAGCGCGCCGGTGCTGCCCTCGTGGAAACGCTCATACAGGTCGGCCACGCGCTCGGGCAGGAAGCGCGACAGATGACCCCCGAAATAGTTCAGGCCAATGACCAGCAGGACCAGGATGGCCGCAACCACGAAGCCCGCGAGGAAGAGCGCATCGATCTCGGGCCGCGAGCGGCCGCGGAAGCTCCAGAACCCCGCTGCCAGGGCGAGCGCGAAGATGACCACGATGTCGGCGATCCGCTCGATGAAAATCGTGCCCACCGTCCGTGAGATGGAGCCACCGTAGTTGGCCTTCAGCAAGTAGGCGCGGTAGAGGTCGCCGAGCTTGGCCGGGACGAGGCAGTTGACGAACCAGCTCAGGAAGAGGATCTCGGCGGCGTCGCGCCTGCCGATCTGCGTCCCCACCCGGCCGAGGACGAATCGCCAGCGGAGCCCTCGCAGCGGGAAGGTCGCGTAGTAGGACAGTGTCGCCAGCAGCAGGAACGCCAGGTTCGCACCGGAGATCTGCCGCCATGTCTGCCCGAGGTCGATGTTCAGGACCACCTTGAAGAGGAGGGCCAGCATGGCCACGCCAAAGAGGATCGAGCCGATGGTGCGGATGTTCAGGAAGCGCCGCGCGAGGCTTACCTCGGGCTCGGGGATCGCCTCGTCCGGCGGCGCGTCGAGGAACTCGCCAGGCTCGTAGACAGAGTGGCCGTGCTGGTGCGAACCGCTGGGGTGCTGGCCGGGCTGGTGGCCCGGCTGTTCGCCCGGCTGCTCGTTATCCGCGGTCATCGGACGCTTCGGGATCGTCCGGGTTCGGCAGCTCGGCAGGTGCCGGGGCCTCGATCGGCTTCTTTTCGACCCGCCTCGGCGGCTCCGGGCCCAGGACCGGGGCGGTGGCGGTATCACGGCCGAGCCAGTGCCGCACGATGTTGCTCCACACGGCGTACCTGGTGGTGAGGTGGATCAGGACGGTCGATCGGTTCCCGTGCCACTCGTTCTCGACCAGTCCATCCCGGAGCTCGTCGGCGGTCGCAAAGGCTGGGAGTGCGTTGAAGCTCATCGCCACCTCGAAGCCGGAGTGGCTGTCGCTGCACGCGATGCCCGGAATTCCGTGCCGCGCCGCGAATTCGGCGGCCTGCTCATTGTGGCGACTGAAGGTAACCCGGCTGTTGAAGACCTCGATCATGTCGATCTTGCCGGCCGCTGCGAGCGTCTCCAGCGGGGCCAGCCGGATGTGCGATGGCCGGATGGGATCAAAGGGATGCGGGATCGACACCAGCCCGCCCTGCGCGTGGATCTCGTCGGCGGTCTGGTCCGCGGTCAGGCCGCGAGGGATGGTGCGCTCCAGGAAGAGCCCTACCACCTCCCCGTCCGACGTCGAGACCTCCTCGCCAAGGATGACGGTGAGCCGGTCCTCGACGCCGAGTGCCGCCACCCTGTCGCGTACGGCGATCGCGCCCTCCACGTTGTTGTGGTTGGTCACCGCGACGTGCGTGAGGCCACGCTCCAGCGCCAGGCGGATGAACTTGTCCTCGGAGAGGATCGAGTCGCGACTGAAGCGGTCATGGGTGTGGAAGTCTGCAAAGGCAAGGGAGCGGCGGCCGGCCGCTTCGATCGCATCCTCGCGGCGCAGCCCAGCTCTTGCGCCGGCGACGTCAGCCGGTGCCGCGGCTGTCACGAGCCTCTCACCAGGCTCTTGCGGAACTGGTCGAAGTGCTCCAGCGCCAGCCCCGTCCCGACCGCGACCGAGTTCAGCGCGTTCTCGGCGACGTGGCACGGGATTCCGGTGACCTGCGTCAGGAGCGCGTCGATGTTCCGCAGCAGCGAGCCACCGCCTGTCATCACCATTCCCTTGTCGATGATGTCGCTCGACAGCTCCGGAGGCGTCTGCTCCAGGACGTTCCGCACGGCGGTGATGATCTGGGCCAGCGGCGCTTCGATCGCCTCGGTCACCTCGCCGGAGTTGATCGGGATGGTGCGCGGCAGGCCCGCGATCATGTCGCGCCCCTTGACCTCCATCTGCATCGGCTCATCCAGGGCCAGCGCGGAGCCGATGCCGATCTTGACCTCCTCGGCAGTTCGCTCACCGACCATGAGGTTGTACTTGCGGCGAATGTAGTTCGCGATCGCCTCGTCGATCTTGGTGCCGCCGACCCGGACCGAGTCCGCCACCACGATGCCCCCCAGCGCGATCACCGCGATCTCGGTGGTTCCGCCGCCGATATCCACGATCATGTTCCCCGAAGGCCCCGAGATCGGAACGCCGGCGCCGATGGCTGCGGCCAGCGGCTCGTCGATCAGGTAGGCGTCGCGCGCACCGGCCTTCATGGCCGCGTCACGCACCGCGCGCTTCTCGACGCTGGTGACGCCGGAGGGCACACTGATCATGACGTCGGGCTTGAAGAGGCGGACGCGCGACACCTTGTTGATGACGTAGCGCAGCATCGCCTCGGTGATCAGGTAATCGGCGATCACGCCGTCGCGCATCGGGCGGATGGCCCGGACGTTGCCGGGGGTCCGGCCGATCATCTCGCGCGCCTCTTCGCCAACGGCCACCAGGCGGTTGTCATCGTCGTTGATTGCGACCACGCTCGGCTCGTTCAGGACCACGCCCTTGCCCTGCACGTAGACAAGGATATTGGCCGTTCCGAGGTCGATCCCGATCTTCATGCTCCGTTCATTGTGACCGGAGGCGAGCCATCGCGGCGGCCAGCCGCCGTTCCCGGGTCTCCGGCCGCTTCGCGTCTGCGACGGAGCCGGCCAGCTCCTTTCGATTGGTGAACGAGAGCCGATCGAACACCGCCCGTGCGACCGGATCGCCCGCGAGAGCCGCGGCGAGCTCGGCTGGAATCTCGACGACACGTGGTCGCTCGTCCCGCGACACCACGACATCCACGCGCTCGCCGGGCACGACGCCGGCTGCCTCGCGGGTGGCCTTGTGGACACCCAGGAAGAGGCCGCGGCCGCCGTACGGCATCACGCTGCTCTGGTACGCCACCCCGTTGACGGTCCCGACCACACGCATCTGCCGCAGGCCACCGAGGGCGGTCGCGACCCCCTGCGGCACCAGCACCATCGCGCCGCCGCCGCGTCCAGCTTCAAGCTCCGCCGTGAATCGATGCGCCTCCGACACGGCGTGCCTACGCGTCGATGCGCGTGATCTGGGCGCCGAGGGCGACCAGCTTGGACTCGATCGCCTCGTAGCCGCGGTCGACGTGCTCCACCCCCGAGATCACGCTCGTCTCGTCGGCCGCCAGCGCCGCCAGGATGAGCGTGGCGCCGGCCCGCAGGTCGGCGATCTCCACCTCGCGGCCGTGCAGCGCGGTGGGGCCGGCGATCCGCGCGTGGCGCTCGTCGAGCACCTCGATCACCGCCCCCATCTTGACCAGCTCCATCGTGTAGTCGAGGCGATCCTCGTAGATCGTCTCGTGGATGGTGGAGATCCCGTGGGCCTGGGTCATGAGCACGGCCAGCGGAGCCTGGAGGTCCGTGGCGAAGCCGGGGTATGGCTGGGTCTCGACATCGGCCGGTCGGATCCCGTCGCCCCCGCGCACACGCAGCCCGCCGCCGTCCTCGGCGAAGGTCTCGGTCGAGATGCCCATGCCGGTCAGCAGGTCGGTGAAGGCGGCAAGGTGCGTCGGGTCGACGCCGCGCACCGTGATCTCGCCGCCGGTCACGGCGGCCGCCATGGCGAATGTGCCCGCCTCGAGCCGGTCGCCCAGGACTCGGTGCTCGACCCCGTGCAGCCGGTCGACCCCTTCGATCTCCAGCCGATGGGGCGCGGTCCGCTCGATCTTCGCGCCCATGGCTCGCAGCATCGCCACCAGGTCGTCGACCTCGGGCTCCTGGGCAGCGTTCTCGATGACGGTCGTGCCACGGGCGAGGGTCCCGGCAAGCATCGCGTTCTCGGTCCCCATCACGGTCACGTACGGGAACGAGATCCGCGCGCCTCTCAGCCCACCCGGGGCCTGCGCGAAGTAGTAGCCGTTCTTGTACTCGATCTCCGCCCCAAGGGCGCGCATGGCATCGACGTGCAGGTCAACCGGGCGCCTCCCGATCCGGTCGCCGCCTGGGTTGCTGATGATGACGCGCCCGAAGCGGCTGAGGAGCGGGCCCAGCAGGATGAAGGACGAGCGCATCTTCATCGCCGCCTCGAGCGGGACGAAGAGCCAATCGGCACCGGCGGCGGTGATCTCCAGGGCGCCGTCCTCGAGCGGACTGACCGAAAAGCCGATGTCGGTCATGGCCCCCCGCAGGATCTGCACGTCGCTGATGCGCGGCACGTTGCGCAGGACGCAACGATCGTCGGTCAGTACGGCGGCGGCCATCATCTTGAGGACTGCGTTCTTGGCGCCCGCGATCCGCACCTCGCCGCGGAGAGGAACGCCACCGGTGACGATGAACTTCTGCATCAGCCGATCACCCGCCCTAGGCGGGCCACGCCTCCTTCCACTCGTGCGCGCCGAGGTGATGGCCATCGCACAGGCCGACGCGACCACCCATGTGCCGCGACGGCAGGAAGGGCTGCATGCCTTCCTCGAACGGGGTCGGTGCCGCGTTGCAGAGCATGTAGCGCCGCTCCCTGGCCCAGGCGTAGGCATGATCGCTGGAGCAGAACGCGTATCCCTTGCTGAAGTTTGCGGATACGGTCGTCGGTTCGCGTGGGAGGCCGATCGGTCCAGACTCGCGGACGATCTCGATCCGCACCGGCAGCTGCGCGAATCGTGAGCCGCAGTGGTCGCACGGCTGCATCAGCCGGCGGTGGCTGCCGTCTCGCGGCCTTGATCAGTCATGAGCCGATCCTACCCCAGCCGCCTGGGATGGGCTGATGCGCTCAGCCTCGCGAGCGCCGTCGCGTGGCGACCCGCTCGCGCATCAGGGCGGTCTGCAGGGCCGCGCGCACGCGCGCGATGTCGACCGGGTCCCTGGACTGCTCCAGCTCCGACTCGGCGCGCTTGCGCGCCTCTACGGCCTTCGCCTCGTCGATCTCGTCGGAGTGCTCCGCCAGGTCGGCCATCACGATCACCTTGTCCGGCCGGACCTCGACGAACCCGCCGCTGATGAGCATCGACTCCTCGCTCCCGCCCTTCTTGATCCGCAGCTCGCCGACACCAAGCGAGCTGATGAGCGGCGTGTGGTGCGGCAGGATGCCGAGCTGCCCGTTGCGACCCGGCACGATCACCATGTCGACGTCGTCGTTGTAGACCATGCGCTCGGGACTGACGATCTCCAGCTTGAGGGGCATCAGCTCATCCCCTCCGCATTCGCGACCACGTCCTCGACCTTCCCGGCCATGAAGAAGGCCTGCTCGGGCAGCTGGTCGTACTTGCCCTCGAGGATCTCGCGGAAGCCCCGGACAGTCTCCTTGAGCTCGACGTACACGCCGGGGCGACCGGTGAACTGCTCCCCCACGAAGAACGGCTGGCTCATAAAGCGCTGGAGGCGGCGCGCGCGAGAGACGGACACCTTGTCCTCCTCGGACAGCTCGTCCATGCCCAGGATGGCGATGATGTCCTGCAGGTCCTTGTAGCGCTGAAGCGTTCGCTGCACCTCCCGCGCGACCTCGAAGTGCTCGTCACCCACGATGCGCCGATCGAGCACGGTCGAGGTCGAGGTCAGCGGGTCGACGGCGGGGTAGATGCCCAGCTCGACGATCGAGCGCTCAAGGCGAATCGTCGAGTCGAGGTGGGCGAAGGTGGTCGCCGGCGCCGGATCGGTGTAGTCGTCGGCAGGCACGAAGATGGCCTGGAGCGACGTGATCGAGCCCTTCTTGGTCGAGGTGATCCGCTCCTGGAGGTCTCCCATCTCGGTGGCCAGCGTCGGCTGGTAGCCCACCGCCGACGGCATGCGGCCCAGGAGCGCCGAGACCTCGGAGCCAGCCTGCGTGAACCGGAAGATGTTGTCGATGAACAGGAGGATGTCGCGCCCCTCCTCGTCGCGGAAGTACTCGGCCATGGCGAGCGCCGTGAGGCCAACGCGCTGACGGGCCCCGGGCGGCTCGTTCATCTGGCCGAAGACCATGACCGTCTTGTCGATGACGCCCGATTCGGTCATCTCGCCGAGCAGGTCGTTCCCCTCGCGCGAGCGCTCGCCGACGCCGGCGAACACCGAGTACCCGCCGTGCTCAGCGGCAATGTTGCGAATCAGCTCCTGGATGATGACCGTCTTCCCGGTGCCGGCTCCCCCGAAGACGCCGACCTTGCCGCCGCGCCGGAAGGGGGCAATCAGGTCGATGACCTTGATGCCGGTTTCGAAGACCTTTGCCTCGGTCTCCATCTGGTCGAAGGGGGGAGGGTCGCGGTGGATCGGCAGGGTCGTCTCGGCCTTGACGGGGCCCTTCCCGTCGATCGGATGGCCGAGGACGTCGAACACGCGTCCCAGGGTGGACTCACCGACCGGCACTGTGATGGGGGCGCCCGTATCGAGGACATCGAGCCCGCGGGCCAGCCCGTCGGTCGTCGACATCGCGACCGCCCGCACCCAGTTGTTGCCCAGGTGCTGCTGCACCTCGACCACAAGCGTCGCGTCGTCGCCCGTCTGGCCCGCCTTCTTCGGGCGCTTGATCTCAAGCGCGTTGTAGATGCTGGGCAGTTCGCCCGGCGGGAACTCGACGTCGATCACGGGGCCTGTGATCTGGATCACCTTACCGGTCGCCATCGGTCTGTCTCTCTCCTTGCCTATCCGAGCGCTTCCGCACCGGAGGCGATCTCGATCATCTCGCGGGTAATGGTCGCCTGACGCGTCTTGTTGTAGACGAGCGTCAGGTCGTCGATCAGCTCGTTTGCATTCTCGGTCGAGTTGCGCATCGCGATCATCCGCGCCGACTGCTCCGACGCGTTGTTCTCGAGGACCGCCCGGTAGATGCCGATCGCCACGTAATGCGGCAGGAGGCGGCTCAGCACTGCCTCCGGCGACGGCTCGAACAGGTACTCGTCATTCGTTCGCTGGTGCTCCTCGCCCATCTCGGGTCGTTCAACCGGCAGGAGCCTGGTGATCTGCGGCCTCTGGGCCAGCGTCGACACGAACGTGCTGTAGGCGATGTCGATCTCGTCGTACTTCTCAGCCAGGAAGTCCTGGGTCACCAGCCGCGCGATCGGAGTCACGTCGGCGAACGATGGCCGGTCGCCGAGCTGCGCGAAGTGCGCGGCGATCGGCACTCCCGCGCGGCGCAGTGCATCGCGTCCCTTGCGGCCAACCGTGATCGCCTCGATCTCGACTCGGAGCTCCCCGTCCGTCCGGGAAGCCCGCTCGGTGACCCAACGCAGGATCGATCGGGTGGCATTCGCGTTCAGCGAGCCGGCCAGGCCCCGGTCAGTGGTGATGACGATCATCGCCACCCGCCGCACCGGCCGACGCGCGAGCAGCGGATTGACCTCCTCCGTCAGGCCCTCGGCGGCAGCGACGCGGCGAAGGGCATCCTCCAGCTCATCTGCGTAGGGACGTGCGGCGAGGATGGAGTCCTGCGCCCGCTTCATCCGCGACGCGGCAACCATCTCCATCGCCCGGGTGATCTGGGCGATGTTCCGGACCGACCCGATCCGGCTGCGGATGTCCTTCAGACTCGGCATCGGCTAGGACTGCTTCCTCGTCGACTTGGGCTTGGCCGATGCCTTGGGCTTCACCGATGCCTCTGGCTTGGCCGATGCCTTGGGCTTCACCGATGCCTCTGGCTTTGCCGATGCCTCTGGCTTCTCGGCCGGCGTCTCGGCGGCCTCATCGCCGGCGCCTTTCGACTTCTTCGCCGGCTCGTCGCTCGCTGCCGGGGCGCCGTCATCGGTCTTGCCATACCCGCCCTCGCGCTTGAACTCGGCGACGGCCTTCTCCAGTGTCGCCACCGTCTCGTCAGACAGCAGCTTCTCCTTGGCGATCGCGGGCAGCAGGTTCTCGTAGCCGGATTCCAGGTGGCGGTAGAGGCCCGATTCGAACTCGGCGATCTCATTCGTGGGAACGTCGTCGAGCAGGCCGTTGGTGGCCGCCCAGATGATGACGACCTGCTTTTCGACGGGGAGTGGCTCGTACTGAGGCTGCTTCAGGATCTCGGTCGTCTTCTCGCCGCGGGTGAGCTGGTCGCGGGTCGCCTTGTCGAGATCGGAGCTGAACTGGGCGAACGCTGCTAGCTCGCGGTACTGGGCAAGGTCGATCCGTAGCTTGCCGGCGACCTGGCGCATCGCCTTGATCTGCGCCGCGCCACCGACCCGCGAGACGCTGATGCCGGCGTTCACCGCGGGGCGCTGGCCCTGGTTGAAGAGGTCCGCCTGCAGGAAGATCTGGCCGTCGGTGATGCTGATCACGTTCGTCGGGATGTAAGCGGACACGTCGCCGGCCTGCGTCTCGATGATCGGCAGCGCGGTCAATGACCCGCCGCCATTCTTCTTGTTCAGTCGCGCGGCACGCTCGAGCAGGCGCGAATGGGAATAGAAGATATCGCCCGGGAACGCCTCGCGACCCGGAGGGCGCCGCATGAGCAGCGAGACCTGGCGGTACGCCCAGGAGTGCTTGGACAGGTCGTCATACACGCACAGGGCATCACGACCCGCGTCCATGAACTCCTCCCCCATCGTGACGCCGGCGTAGGGGGCCAGGTACTGCAGCGGGGCCGGGTCGCTGGCCCCGGCGAAGACCACGATCGTGTGGTCCATGGCGCCCGATTCCTCGAGCTGCGCGACGACCTGCGCCACGGTCGACTGCTTCTGGCCGATGGCGACGTAGATGCAGATGAGGTCCTGCCCCTTCTGGTTGATGATCGTGTCGATCGCGATGGCGGTCTTCCCGGTCTGGCGGTCGCCGATGATCAGCTCCCGCTGTCCGCGGCCGATCGGGATCATCGAGTCGATCGCCTTGATGCCGGTCTGCACCGGCGTGTCGACCGGCTGCCTCACGATGACGCCGGGGGCGATGCGCTCGATGGGACGCGTCCTCGTCGTCTCGATCTTGCCCTTGCCGTCGAGCGGCTCGCCCAGAGGGTTCACCACGCGGCCAATCAGTGCGTCGCCGACTGGCACCTCCACGATGCGACCCGTCGTCTTGACTTGGTCGCCCTCCTTGAGCGACGTGTAGTCGCCGAGGATCAGAGCGCCGACGGTCTCCTCCTCAAGGTTGAAGGCCATGCCCATGATCCCGTGGCCAAAGTCGAGGAGCTCCTGCGCGAGGGCGCCGGAGAGGCCGTAGATCTGGGCAATGCCGTCGCCGACCTCGACGATCGTGCCGACGCCACTGACGTCCACGCCTTCGTCCAGGGCATTGATCTCGCTGCGAATGATCGACGTGATCTCGTCGGATCGGATCGTCATGAACTCCCTCGTGCCTGCCTAAACCGTGGTCAATCGTTCGCGGAGGCGCTCCAGGCGGCTGCGCACGCTTGCGTCATAGAGCTGATCGCCGATCCGCACGGCGATGCCACCGATCAGGTCCGGATCGACTGTCTCGTCCATCTCGACCTGCGATCCCGTGAGCGCGCGCAGCCGCGAGGCGAGCTCGGCGCGCTGCCCGTCGTCGAGGGCAAGCGCCGTCCACACTTCCGCCAGTGCAACGCCGCGATTGCGCCGAAGGAGCTCGGTAAAGCGCTCGATCATGCGTTCGATCGCACCGGGACGGCCACGCCGCACCATGAGCAGGACGAGGTTGATCGGCGCTGCCGCGACGCCTCGCCCCATCACTCGTCGCAACACCCGTTCCTTGTCCGCGAACGGGACCGCCGGGTGAAGCAGCAGGCTGCGCAGCTCCGGATGGCGCATCGTCACGCCGATCGTGGCCATGTCCCGCTCCCAGGCATCCAGCGTCCCGTCGGCGCGGCCGATCTCGAAGGCCGCCTCCGCGTAGCGCCGGGCGGACGTGTCGCGTCTGGCCATCGGTCAGCTGCGCTCCCGGTCAGTCGGCGAGACCTCGGCCAAAAACTTCTCGACCAGGCGTCGCTGGGCGGGGGCGTTCATCTCGGAGCCCACAAGCCTGCCTGCGGCCTCGAGCGCGAGGTCGGCGACCTGCGAGCGAAGCTCGGCGATCGCTCGCTGCTTCTCGGCAACGATCTCCTCGGTCGCCTTTGCCGCCACGTTCTCGGCCTCGGCGCGGGCGGCAGCCACGATCTCGGCCCGAGACTCCTCGGCGATCTTGGTGGCGCGAGCGATCATCGTCTGCGCCTCCTTGCGCGCTTCGTCCAGCGCAGCCTCCCGCTCGGCGCGCGCCAGCTCGCGGTCGCGTGCCGCCGCCTCCGCGTCCTCGAGCCCTTGGCTGATCCGCTCCTGCCGCTCGTCCAGGAGCGCCAGCACCCGCTTGAAGAGGAACCGGTTGAGCAGATACAAGATCAGCAGGAAGTTGATGATCTGGAAGGCGAGCTTGAAGAGGTCGACGCCGAACGCCCCGAAAAATGCCATGGTGGCTTCGGTCCTAGCTGGCGAAGAGGATGATCAGCGACACGACCAGGGCGTAGATCCCGATCGCCTCCGTCAGGGCCAAGCCCAGGATGTACGGCACGAAGATCGTTCCGGATGCCTCCGGGTTGCGCCCGATCGCCTCCATCGCCTTGGAGAAGCCGATCCCCAGGCCGATCCCGGGGCCGATGCCGCCGAGCCCCATCGCCAGTCCGGCCGCGAGTGTGTGTAGGTCCACGAGTGGTCTTCCTCCTTGTGGTTGCTTACGCCGCGCCGTGTGCAGGAGCGGTGCCTTGCTCGGGCGCCTCGCCCGAATGGTCGTCAGCTGAGCCGTGCTGGCGATGCTCAGCGATCGCCAGCGTGATGTAGGTCATCGAGAGGAGCGCGAAGACGAGCGCCTGCACCAGCCCGAAGAGAAGCTCGAGGCCGATGAAGACGCCCGGCACCACGAACGCCAGCGGAAGGGTGAAGAGCGTCGCCGTGGTGAGCGCCAGCATGGTGGCCAGCAGCACCTCGCCCGCGAAGACGTTGCCGAAGAGCCGCATCGAGAGGCTGATCACCCGAGACAGCTCGCTGATCAGATGGATCGGGGTCAGCAGCGGCGTCATGTATGCGGGCTCGGCGATCAGCAGCTCCTTGAGGTAGCCGCGCGCGCCGTTGGCACGCAGCCCGAAGGCGATGAATGTGACGAACGAGATGAGCGCCAGGCCGAGCGTGAAGTTCAGGTCAGCGGCGCCGGCGCGCACGAACGGGACGATGATCTGCTTTCCATCGACCTCCTCGGCAAGCCCGATCGTCCCGACCCCGGGCAGCAGGCTCAGCCAGTTGGCGGTCAGCACGAACAGGAAGATGGCGAGGATCAGCGGCGCGAACTGGCGCCAGCGCTTCCCGCCGGTGCCGCGGACGACGCCGGCGAGGAACTCGATCGGCAGCTCGATGACGCTCTGGCCGCGGTTCGGCACGATCCCGGAGCGGTGAGTGAACCAGCGGGCTACGAGCAGCAGGACAACCGAGGCCAGCACGGCCCCGACCATCGAGTTGGTGACGATCAGCGGCCCGATCGCGAAGAGCTTCTCGGCCGCAATCTCGACGTGTACCACTCCGCGACTATCTCCTCATGCTCTGCCGCGCGACGTCCCAGATCGTGTACATGGCGGCTCCGATCCCCAACACCATCCCGATCAGCGTGAAGATCGGACTCGTATGCAGCCAGCTGTCTGCCAGCAGGCCGCCCCCGACGCCCAGGATCACCGAGATCCCCAACCGCAGACCCAGGTCGAAGGCCACCGCCCAGTTGGCGGTTGGCGGACGCTCATCCTTGCCCTGGTCAGGCCCCATAGCCCCGGCGCGCGCCAGCGCGGATGAGGAGCCAGATGCCGATTGCCGCGATCAGGCTTCCGACCGCCAGACCGATGACGACCAGCAGCGGCGAGGTGCCGAATACCCGATCCAGGACGAGCCCGGCGACCGAGCCTCCCACGATTGGGATCACCATGATCAGGGTCACCAGGCCCATGATCTTGACGAGCCCGGTTGGGGTCAGCTGTGCCATCTTCAGTTCGACTCAGAGCGGTCGGACGGCGCGAGTATAGCGGAGCCCGATCGAGGCGGCGACGCGGCGCCTATGCAGTCGTCTGCCCAGCGACAAGCGTCTCGGGCAGGCCGGGGACCGGGAATCGATCGACGATCTGGGCCACGCGGTCGCGGATGGCGGCCTGCGCAGCGGCATCGCCGCGCGCCGCGATGCCGTCCACGATGAGCTGTGCCACGTCGCTCATCTCCGATTCGGTCATCCCCCGGCCGGTCACGGCGGGGGTGCCGACCCGGATCCCACTCGCCACCATCGGCGGGTTGGGGTCGTACGGGATCGTGTTGCGATTGACGGTGATGCGGACCTCGCCGAGCGCCAGGTCGGCCTCCTTGCCGGTCACACCAAGCGGCCGGACGTCGACAAGCATCAGGTGGTTATCGGTCCCGCCGGTGATGACCGCAGCGCCGGCAGTGACAAGGCCAGCAGCGAGCGTTCGCGCGTTCGCAACGGTCTGCTCCATGTCGCGCCGGAACTCGGGGCTCATCGCCTGCCGGAACGCTACCGCCTTGGCCGCAATCACGTGCTCGAGCGGCCCGCCCTGGAGTGCGGGAAAGACCGCCTTGTCGATCGCCTTGGCCAGGTCCTCGTGGCACAGGATCATCCCGCCGCGCGGGCCGCGCAGCGTCTTGTGGGTGGTCGTGGTCACGACGTGGGCATGCGGCACCGGGCTGGGGTGCACGTCGGCCGCCACCAGGCCCGCGAAATGCGCCATGTCCGTCATGAGGTAGGCGCCGACCTCGTCGGCGATGGCCCGGAAGGCGGCGAAATCCCAGAAGCGCGGGTAGGCGGTCGCGCCGGTGACGATCATCTTCGGCTTGTGTTCCCGGGCCAGGGCCTGGACCTCGTCCATGTCGATCAGGTGCGTCTCGCGGTCGACGTGATAGGCCACGAAGTTGTAGTACTGGCCGCTGAAGTTCACCGGCGACCCATGGGTCAGGTGGCCGCCCTGGTCGAGCGCCAGGCCG
>JACDEL010000004.1 GCA_013816405.1 Chloroflexota bacterium
GTCCTGTACGACGCGGCGTGCGCGTCGGGTGCGCAGGCACACAACTTCACCTGGGCTCGCATGCCGTCGAGCTCGCTTCGGCCGTTCGAGCGGGGCGACATGTTCCACATGGACTGCTATGGCGCTCTGGCGGGCTATTTCTGGGACTTCGGCCGCACGCGCGTTGCCGGCGACGTGCCCACCGCTCAGCAACGTGGGCTGATCGAGGCATCGATCGAGGTGGTCGATGCCGTTTGCGCCGTGATCCGACCGGGGATTTCCGCATCCGAGGTCTACGAGGCGGGCGCGCGGGCCATCGGCGAGTCGGCGTTCATCGCCTCCATCCCGACCGAAGAGCGTGACACGGAGGGGTTTCCGGCTGTCGGCCACGGCATCGGCCTTGGCTGGGAGGCCCCGTGGCTGACACCGGCCGACCACACCATCCTGGTGCCGGGAATGACCCTCGCGGTCGAAACGTTGATCGGCCACCCGTCAATGGGAGGGGGATTCTTCGAGGAGAACGGGGTGGTGACGACGGATGGCTTCGAGGTGCTGACCACCGCGCAGCGAACGTGGTGGTGAGCGAGGCCGCTGCCGTGTTGGCGGTGCTCGATCGCTTCCGAGCTGGCTGGGAGGCGCTCGATGCAGAGGCCGTGCTCGGCTGCTTCGCGCGCGACCCCGAGATCGTCGTGATCGGCACTGACGAGGGCGAGTACTGGCACGGCTACGCCGCCCTGGTCGACCCGTTCCGCACGATGGTGGGCTCCTTCAGCGATCCTGAGTACCGCTGGGCGGCTCCGCCGAACATCACGCTACATGGCGACGTGGCGTGGGCTGACGGTGTGCTCGACACGCAGCTGACCGCCGAGGGCGAGCAGCTTAGCGTTCGAATGCGCACCACCTGGGTGCTGCGGCGGCGCGACGGCTGGGAGATCGCCCAGGCCCACTTCTCGGTTGCGCCGCCTGCCCCTGTTGTCGCCTAATAGGCGCCGATGACCCCGCGCACCTCGACCGGCGAGACCCGAATCTTCTTTTGCGCCGACATTCACGGCTCCGAGCGCTGCTTCCGCAAGTGGCTGAACGCCGCGCGCAGCTACAAATGCGACGCCCTGATCTTCGGCGGCGACCTGGCCGGCAAGATCCTGCAGCCGATCGTGAACCATGGCGCGGGCCGCTACACCTCGGAGATGTACGGGCAGACCCTCGCCGCCGAGGCGCCGAGCGAGCTTCAGGCGATCACCGACCGGATCCGCAATGCCGGTCGCTACGAGGTCATCGTCCGCCCGGACGAGAAGCAGGCGCTGGACGACTCACCCGAGCTGGTGCACGAGACCTTCGTGCGCGTCGCACGCGCCGGCGCCACGCGCTGGCTGGAGCTCGCCGACGAGCGACTGGCGGAGGTCGGGATCCCCGCCTTCATGATGCTCGGCAACGACGACTTCATCGAGATGCAGGACGTCTTTGACGGCTCGCAGCGGGTCACCAACCCGGAGGACCGGGTGGTCGAGCTGCCAGGCGGCTGGGAAATGATCTCGCTCGGCTACTCGAACCCGACGCCGTGGAGCTCGCCCCGCGAGCTGAGCGAGCCTGATCTCGCCGTGCGGCTGGAGGCGATGGCCTCGCGCCTGCAGGACCCGGGCAAGAGCATCTTCAACTTCCACGTGCCGCCGCAGGGCACGCACCTTGACCAGGCAGCGCTCCTGGACGAGACGTTCACCCCGATCGTCAGCAGCGGACGAGTGCAAATCGGGAACGTCGGAAGTACCTCTGTGCGCGGCCTGATCGAGCACTACCAGCCGATCCTGAGCCTGCACGGGCACATCCATGAGTCGCCGGGGATGTCGAAGATCGGAAAGACTGTGGCGATCAATCCGGGCAGCGAGTACATGGACGGCATCCTGCGCGGCGCGATCGTGACCCTCGATCAGCGCAAAGGGGTCAAGGGCTGGCAGCTGGTGCAGGGCTGATCTCTGGGCCTGCCCCGCTCCGGGCGGTCGACTCGCGTACGACCAGGCGAGTCTCGACGGTCAGGGTGATCATCCGACCTGGCCTGTTCCCCGCGTCGAGGATTTGGCGAATGATGGCGATCGCCTGCGCCCCCAATTCCGCGGCTCGCGGATCGATGGTGGTGAGCGGTGGATTCGCATTGCGGGCCAGCACGGTGTCACCCTCGCCAACGATGCCCAGCTCATCAGGGACCGAGATGCCCAGCTCCTCGGCGGCACCCAGGACACCGATCGCCTGGCGGTCGACGGCCGCGATGATCGCATCCGGGCGGTCGGCGCGGTCCAGCAGGGTCACCGCCGCGTCATAACCGGCTCGCTCCGAGAGGTCTTCCGCCCGTATCACCATCGGCTCGCGACCCGCGGCTTCTGTGCGAGTCCGAAAGCTATCTTCGATGTCGACGATGTACGAATAGCGCTCGTGCCCGAGCGAGATCAGCGCTGGGCGCCGATACCCCTGTTCGGCGAGATGGTCGAGCACGCGCCCGATCGCGATGGCATGGTCGTTGTCGACCCAGTGGGTCCGTGCCCGCCCGAGGTAGCGCCCAACGGTGACGACCGGAACCCGGTAGTCGCGGAGCAGGGGCAGCAAGTCGTTGGTGCTGCTCGGGTCCACCAGGATGGCGCCGTCGAGCCGCTGCGTCTCGAGAAGAGACTCGAGCGGAAACTCGCTCGAACGACGCGCGGGCAGCAGCACGAAGGAGTAGCCGTCATGGACGGCGGCGGCAGAAAGCGAGCCGAGCAGAAGTGGGAAGTACGGATTAAGGAGGAGGTGCTCGCCCTCCATCGGGAATTGGAGGCCGAGCGCCATCGTGCGGCCCGTCGCCAAGCCGCGCGCCGCCACCGTCGGGCGGTAGGCGAGCCGCTGTGCCGCGTCGAGCACAGCCTGCCGCGTCTGAGCCGATACCGGCCGCTTGCTGGACAGAACGTGCGAGACGGTCGTGATGCTGACACCGGCCTCACGAGCGACATCGGCGATGCGAGCGGGACGAGGGTTGGATGGGCCGCGCACGAGTGCCTCCGAAGGGGAACCTGCCCTCAGACAATACCGGCCTCAGGCGGTCGTGTCCCAGCTGATGATCCGCTCCGGAGTGAAGCGCAGGAGCACATGGCCGCCTTCCAACATCGCGCGCCCCTCTCCTGAGCCCTGGTCTTCTGCGGTCATGTAGCGCTCGTAGATGCGCCGGACGGTGGCCATCACCCGCTCGTGCGCCGAGTCGATGATCTCGACATGGCCACGCATCACAACGGCACGCATGGCGAATGGACCGGTCGCCTCATCCACGGTGACGGCAGCGTTTGGATTGCGGCTCAGGATCCGGGCGTTCGCGAACGTCGGGCTGGTCTCCATCCAGAGGTCCGTGCCGTCCCACCAGAACCACATCGGCAACACGCGTGGGCGGTCGTTCTCGCTTGTCGCCAGCCGGGCAAGCAACGGCCGTGACAAGAAGCGATTCATGGCCTCGGGGCTCATGGGCGGCCCGTCCGCCGTGCTCGGGTCCTTGATCGGCCGGGTCACAGTCGCGTTAAGGCAGCCAGATGTTGGCGAGCGCCAGGAGCTGGGCATCGGTCGCATTGCCCGACTCGTCGCGGAAGATGACGTTGTCGTCACGATTGGAGTTGAAGGGGGGGTCGAGGTAGACCAGGTCGACGCTGGCATCGGGCAGGTAGTGACCCAGGATGTCGAGGTTGTCGCAATAGTAGAGGACGTTGGTCTGATTCATCGGCCCGGGCGGCCCTGCCAGAGGACGTTCAGCAGGAGCCAGCGCTCGCCGCAGCGGGCCAGCTGCAGGTAGTCCATGTAGGCCGCCGAGAGGACTCCGACGCTGGCAATGTCGCCGTACGCATCCAGCAGCGAGATCTCGTACGGCCCCGCATCCTCGGCGCCCTCGCCCTGGCGTGTGAATTCGACCATCTGCTCGCGCGACAGGGTCTCGACAATGCAGCTCCCGGTCTGCGGGTCAGCGCTAACGGATCGCTTGACCAGCTCGGGGTGCATGCAGCTGGCCATGCGGTCGCCATCGCCGGCAAGCCACGACTCGATGTAGTCGGTGGCGGACGCAAGGACCAGGTTGCGGTCCTCCGCAGAGATCTTCGCTTCATCGGTCATCATTCGGTGGCCTCCTCGGGACCGATCACCCAGAACTCGCGGAATGGGGCAGTGATGTGCCAGACCGTGTCGGTGCCGGCGGGGAGAGACGCGGCGTCGCCGGTCTTCAGCTCGAGCGTCCGTCCGCCCGCGACCTCGATCTGCACCGCGCCCTGCAGGATCACGAACGACTCTCGGCGGGGAGGCGTCCACGAAACCGGCTCGGGGTCGACGTCGTAGCGCGTGAAGCCAGCCCAAGTGCCGGGCACTTCACACAGGATGTTCATGAGGCCGCCCACATCCGGATCCGGCTCCCAGGTGTCAGCTGCAAGGCTCGTCACGAACAGCCCAGGCTGTGGCTCCATTGGTTCCTCCTACTCAATCGCGATTCGAGTTGAAGGGCGGGTCGAGGTCGACCGGGTCAACGCTGGCATCGGGCAGGTAGCGATGCAGGATGTCGAGGTTGTCGCCGTAGTAGAGGACGTTGGTGGCGAGGTCGGGCATCTACAGCGTCCAGTATTGGCCGGTAAGGCCCATCGCAGCGAAGTGAGCGAACAGCTCCTCTTTCGTGGGGCGTGCGTAGCCGAGCGTGAATTTGCCGGCATAGATCGGTCCACTGAGGGTGTGGATCTGGTCTGGCGTTAGGGAGGCGGCCTGATCCTCCAGGGTGCAGAGGTCGGACGCGTCGCGATGCTCCGGTGATGCGAAGAAGACCATAGTGTTCGAGCAGGTGGTGATGATGTCGCCCCACCATTCGGTGGGGCGCAGGGCAAGGTACACGAGCGATTCGGGGGGATCGACGTGGGTCGTGTCGCCATCGCGCAGCTCGACCCGGATGGGTTGGGCGCAGTGATGGCAGAACGAATCGACCCGGACGTCAATGCCGCCGAGCATGGCGTGAAAGGCAATCGCGTCCCACGCGCAGTTCGCAAAGTAAGAGCGGATGTGCGCCGTCACCCGGAACGGCGTTGCGATGGCCGAGAACGGGAACGCCATCAGGATCCGCGCGGTGCCCTTGACGAGGGCGATGTGGCGGGCCGCTTCCAGGTCGCGAAGGATGTCCGTTGCGGCAGAGCGGGACAGCGAGAACTCGTTCATCACCTGCTCCGCGACCGGCGGGGCAGCATGCTCGAGGAAGTGTTCGAAGATGAAAAGGCGTACGCGCTTCTGGAGCACCTGGTCAGTCATCGGTCCCCCCGCGTGCTGTGGCTCAAGTGGGCGCCGGAGCCTAGGGAGAGGGTAGCAGAGGGGGCAATGAGAATCATGTTGACCGTGGCACGGCACGCGGCTAGGTTGAGCCGCGCCGCCAACCTGTTGGAGAGAGGTGACCGATGCGCGTTGGACTGATGGCCGAGAACCCACTCGAGCGCGCCGTCCTCGCCACCGGGCGCGGGACGGCGGGGTTGCACCTGGCGACGCCGGTCTGGGCGATCCTGGCAGGGCGGAGGTGGCTCGCCGCTGACGAAAGGACGCGGTCATGACCCATCCGATCGGCGAACGACGTCCCTCGGTCGCGGCCGCAGCCGTGCTCTCGATCGTGCTCGGCATCGCGGCATCCATCCTCCTGCCGGCGGCATACGGATTCGACATCCAGGCGATCGCCCATCCGGGGTCGATCGTCGACAAGGGCCAGGGGGTCGCCGAGCTGCTGCGCTGGGGAGCCCTCCTCGACATGGCCAGCTATCTCCCGATGGCGGTCGTAGTGGTTTACTTCCACTACCGGTTGCGCGCGCGCAACCCGGAGCTGATCACCCTGTTTACCGCCTCCGGGCTGGCCTATGTGCTCATCGGGAGCATGGCGGGGGTGCTCCTGGCGACCGTCGGGCCGCCGTTGATCGAAGGGTATGCCACCGCGTCAGCGGGGGCGCAAGATGCCGCTCGGGTCACCCTCGAGGCGCTCGGCAATGCCGCCCTGATTGGGCTTTGGGGGACCTTGGAGTTGATCTTCATTGGGTTCTGGTTCATCGGCATAGGCTGGCTCATGCGCAGTGACTGGCGCAGATTCGCCGTGTTGTCGACGGTCGTGGGCGTCGCCCTTTTGGCCACGAGCCTACGGACCGGCCTCACCGGTCGAACGCTGGTGGAGATCAACGGACCGCTCGACCTCGTGGTCACTGCTCCGCTGGGGTTGTTCTTCGTGTGGGAGCTGTGGCTGGCGATGCGCTTATTGCGCGGTGCGTGAGGTGGGCCGACGCGTTGGAATTTCAGGCGTAGGTCGCCCTGGCCGTTGGCGGGTAGCAGCCCGGTTCGATCGGGAACCGATTACGTAAGGAGGGTCAAGCGATGGACTGGGCGGTCGTGGTCGTGCAATGGCTGCACATGCTGTTCGGCATCTTCTGGTTCGGCGGAGCCCTGTTCGGCAATTTCGTGCTCGGGCCGGTCCTGATCAAGCAGCCGCCCGACCGGATGCGCGAGCTTGCCCTCCTGCTCGGGGAGCAGGGCGATCGCGTTATCCTGCCCGTCGCGACGCTGACCATCGTGCTCGGGTTCCTGCGGGGGACGGTCTTCGGGCCGGTACGGAGCATCGAATTCCTGTTCGGCACGGCATACGGCATCACGTGGCTGGTCGCGCTGCTGACAGCGATCGGGACCCTCGCCTGGGGTTCTATGACCGTTCGGACGATGCGTCGCGCCCTGCTTGCCGGAGCTGACATCACTGGCTCAACAGGCACGGCACTGCGTAATGCAGGAATCGAGCTCCTGGGTTTCGCCGTGATCCTCAGCTGCATGGTGCTGATGCGCTTCGGACTGTAGATGGCGATCGCCGCCCGATCGGCAAGAGCGAGGTCAAGCATCGGCCGCTCGGATCGTCTCGACCGCGTACAGCGGCCATTTGCCCGGAACTCCCTTCAGCTCGTGGATTCCGCGGTCATCGAGCGTGAAATCTGTGTCGGTGAGCGCACGACGCAGTCCCGCCGCAGGCCGGTCGAAGGTGGCGAAGAACCCATCCCCCGCGGGTATTCACCTCTCGACCGCCATGTCGAGCGAGCTCGTGTCGAACAGCGGCACGGAAGCGCGCAAGCAGCGCCTGCCATCGTGCATCCCCAAGCTCGACGATCGCATTGGTGGGAGCAACTGATCAGTCCTGTGCCGCACGGAGGAACTGGCGCATTTCGTGATTGAGCTGGTCGGCCGCCTGGATATTGATCATGTGCCCCACGCCAGGGAGGATGACCAGGCTCGATTCGGGGATCGCCGTGTGAAGCGCCTCGGCGACATCCAACGAGGCTCGTACATCCCGATCGCCGTACAGCAGGGAGCGTTGGAATGTGGATCTTCGGCAGCACATCGCGCAGGTCGGCTTCGGCTAGCGACATAGCCAGAGTGCGGAATCCGTCGGGATGGAACTCGGCCATGATGGCGGAGTAACCGTCAACCACCGCCTTCGGTGTCGACTCTGGGAAGAGGGTGGGGATCATGGCGTTCACGAACTCGGCTGGCGCCTGATCGGCCAGTTCCAGGCTCCTGTGCAGTCGCGGTCCGGCGACCTCCGCGGGGAGGGAACCGGTCCAACCGGCGTATGCGGCGGCCAGCACCAGCGTCCGCGGGATGCTGGGATGTCTACGGTACAGCTCAAGGGCCAGCGCACCGCCGAACGAGAGCCCGGCGATGTGCGGCCGCTCAAGATCGAGAGCGCCGATGACCTCGGCGAGGCAATCAGCGTAGTCAGCCATCCGAAATGATCCCCGTGGATCCTCCGACCGACCGGCGCCGGGTGCATCCCATGCCACGACGGTGAACTCATCGGACAGCGCCTCGAGCTGGCGACGCCACTCGCGGCTGTCGCCGACGAATCCATGCAGGAGAACGAGGGGCGGCCCGTTGCCGGCCTGCTCGTACGCGATGCGAAGCCCGCATACCTCTACCTCCTGCACGGCGTCGACTACTGGCCTGCAGGCTCGGCGCGATACCGGCGCCGCCACTCGGGCGCGGGGAACGGTTGGCCGAAGTAGCCGGTCATGGAGGCCACGAGGCCGTTGCGGAGCTGCAGGATCCAGACATCCTCCCAAACGGTTCCGTCGGGATATTGCTCGTCGACCTCGACCACGGCGAGATCGCCTGAGCGGAGCACGTTGCGAACCGTGAAAATGGGTGGGTTGGGGAATGCTTCGTGGAAGGCCTGCTGGCGGTCGCGGCCCTCGAAGCGCTCGCCGGATTGGGGATAGATCTCCACTACGTCATCAGTCACGTAAGTCGCGAAGTCGGCAAATCGGCGCTCGTTGAAGGCCTGAAACGCCGCGGCGATGCCAGCCGCGAAATCGGGATCGGTCACGGGTTCTCCTCAGCGCTGGACGACCAGGCGCAGGGTGTGGGCCTCGGAAGGACTCGAGGAACTCACCGATGCGTCCCACCCGTTCCTGAAACCCCGGGTCCGCGCGCTACTCATGTAATTCTGCTGACCTTCTTCGACCGGTCGCGGAAGATCACGTTGTCGTCGCGATTGGAGTTGAAGGGTGGGTGGAGGAGCGTAGCACGGGATTACAGGCGTGGGCGCACGTGACCACCCGCGAGGGGAGCGGTACGGGTAAGGTCGTCATGACGATCGGGTACCGATGAAGGAAGGCCAAACGTTCATGGCGGAAGGGCTCGCGGGACTCACACGCGAACACCTTAGTCGCCTGCGCGAGACGTTCCGCGGCGAGGTCAACACCCCCGGCGACAAGGGGTACGACGACGCGCGGCGCGTATGGAACGCGAAGTTCGACCGTCGACCGGCGATCCTCATCCGGCCGACCGGCGCCGGGGAGGTCGCGACCGCGATCCGCTTCGGGCGGGAGCACGGGCTCGAGATCGCCATCCGCGGTGGCGCACACAGCAACGTGGGGCATTCGACGACCGACGGCGGGCTGGTGATCGACCTGTCACGGTTCCGCGGCGTGACGGTCGACCCTGAGCGGCGGATCGCCCTTGCTCGGGGTGGCGCATTGCTGGGCGAGCTCGATGTCGCAGCGCAGGCGCACGGCCTCGTCTGCCCGGTCGGCGTCATCGGTCATACCGGCGTCGGCGGGCTGACGCTGGGCGGCGGGATGGGCCGGCTTCAGCGGCGCTTCGGCCTGACCATCGACAACCTTCTCGCTGTCGAGCTCGTGACCGCGGACGGCCGCACCGTGCGCGCCAGCGAATCGGAGGAGCCCGAACTCTTCTGGGGGATGCGGGGTGCGGGCGCGAATTTCGGCGTGGTCACCAGCTTCGAGTTCGAGCTCCGCGAATTCGGCCCGCTGCTCCACCGTGGGGTGCGGATCTACCCCGCGTCCGCTCTCCAGGAGGTCTGGGCGATGGTGCGGGACTTCGCTGCGGTCGCCCCCGACGAGCTCACGGTCATCGTCAGCATCGGCCTTGCCCTGCCGGTGGAGGACTACCCCGAGTCGGTCGCCGGACAGCCGATCGTGATCGTCTCCTACAACCACTGCGGCGACGCGGCCAGCGTCGAACGGGATGTCGCTCCGCTTCGTGCAGGACCCGAGCCGGTCTCGAGCTCAGACAGCAGCCAGGAGTACCTCGAGGTCCAGACTGCGAATGACCTGGCCATGGGATGGGGGAGCAGGTCCTACATCAAGGGCGGCTATGCGAACGACTTCCGCCCGGAGGCCCTCGATGCGCTCCTCGAGCACGCGGCCACGGGGTCTGCCGAGAGCGGGTTCGGGATCACCCTGCAGGGCGGCGCGATGGGGCGGGTGCCGGACGATGCCATGGCCTTCACCGGGCGCGACGCCCGGTTCGAGATGAGCGCCGCCTCCGATTGGGAGGATCCCGCTCTCGACGAGACGGAGCGCGACTGGGTCCGTCAGGCAATGGCGATCGTCGAGCCGGACGCCGTGGCGGGCCGCTATCTCAACGAGATCTCCGAGTCAGGGCCGGAGGAGACCCGGGCCATCTACGGGGATGGGAAGCTCGCCAGGCTCACGGGGCTCAAGCGGGCCTGGGATCCCGACAACGTCTTCCGCCTGAACCACAACATCGCGCCGTAGGGTCGGGGCGCCGAACGGCCGGGTCGACATCGTCTACTACGACCGGACCCGCGACCCGATTGACGTGCTGAACTACGTCACCTACTCGCGCCTCGATCCGACGAGTGGGCTGGGAGTTACCGCCATGAGTGACGGTGCCTGGAGCCCCGCCTTCAATGGCAACGTCGACGGCGGCCAGCCGACGACGACGTGCACGTCGTTCATCGGCGACTACATCGGGCTGAGCTCCGACGACACGCACGTCTCCCTGGGCTGGACCGGGAATGGGCCGAGCGTCCACCACGACGAGTTCGGCGATCCGACGGACTGCGACGTGAACCAGGACGTGCTGACGGTGGCAATCAGGCCCTAGCTTCTCAGTAGCCGGACCATCGCGGGCGCGCCTCGGCTGAAGGCTCGTCGGGATCAGGCAGCTGGTTCCTGACCATGGCGACGAACGGACCCATTGCGCTGGCGAGCAGTGTCGCGTCTTCGGCAGTTGGCTGGCCGTCGTAAGCGCGGTGAGCAGCGTGGATCGCTTCGTGCCAGCGGTCAGGGAGGTGCTCGAGCGCCCACGCGCCCGCGGAGCGTTTGGAGATCACCACGTTGCCGCTCTCGACGGCATGCAGGATGCGGCTGCCATTCAGGATCGAATAGGTGGCCTCGTACGGATCGTCGTCACCCTCGACGACATGCCGCTCCAGATGTTCGAGCTCCCGGCGGAGGTCGACTTCGAGCTCAGCCCAGGTGGGTGGTGGCACGATCTCGGCTGGCTCTCGCCCGTACAGCGGCACGTAGCGGCCGGCGAGCCAATGCGCCCGATGAATTGCCCAGGAGGTGTCACGCCGTTCAGCTTGGAAGGCGTGAGGCGGGCTCTCGGGTCGACGAGCATCGGCGGCCAGGACGTACCACGCATCCCACTCGACGCCCTGCTCACGGGCGATCAGGGCGTGGGCGTCTTCAATTCTCTGGGAAGTGCGTTGGTCGGGTGGCCGATCAACCACCGCGTAGGTATCAAGGTCTCCGGAGAGCGGTCGGTCGTGAGACGTGGTTCCGCCGTGCCCCCACAACGCGACCAGATTGTTGGCAAGGATCACCTGCAATTCGTCTCGGAGGCGAATCCAAGGGATCCGCGCTCTGTCCGGGATCTCGTCAAGAGGGACGCTCACCGGCCGTCCTTGGGGCTTGTGGGGAAGAGGAAAAGCCACGCCCCGACGACCAAGCCCCACAGGACCACCACGTAGAACGGCGCAGGCAGCCACTGGTTCGGTGACCATCCGGTGGCGACGAGGAATGCCCACGATGAGATGGCGGCCAGCCCCGTGAGCCCGGTGAAGGCGCGAACCCAGGTCGGGGCCGCAGTTCCGCCCTTCGCGAGGGTGATCAGCGAGATGCCGAGCAGCATGCCGCCGATCCCGAAGAAGACGACCATCCCGCCGCTGATCAGCGCGTAGCTGATCGCGGGATCAATGGCCGGGCCGCCGGCAAGCACCGAGGTCGGCACCGCGAGATAGAGGCCCCAACCGATCATGAACGAGCCGGCCGCGGCCAGGCTGGTGCCCCAGACGACTCTGCCTTGGCGGCCTGCACCGAGCCAGGTCTCCGACAGGTGGGCCATCAATACGATCAGTCCGATGGTCGAGATGACGACCAGGTAAACGGACACGATGAGCGCGGTTCGGCTCTGCGCCACGAACCTGGAGATCTCGGTGGCGGAGTAGTGCCCACCTTTTGGGCCGAAGAGCGTGAACCCGACGATCAGGCACACGGCGAACAGGACCCCGCCTGCGCCAGCGCGCTGCCTGTCTCGGTTCACCAGTCGCCGTTCAAGTGGGAGGGGCCGTCCCGTCCATGTCCCCAGGGTCCCGCCATAGGGCATACCCCCAGGCCAGGAGGCCAGCGCCAACCAGGACACCCAGAGATGTCTGGCCGATCTGCTGCAGGCCCGGCGCGAGGAAAAGGACCGCCGGTACCGCAACCACCGCGACCGGCACCAGCAAGATCAGGACCCAGGAGCCGATCGACGGAAGAATGCCCGCGCGCAGCGTGGCGATTGCCAACAGCAGCAGGCCGATGAACCCGGCCAGGATCAGGCCCCCCACGAACTTGAGGGACAAAGCCGTGAAAAAGGGTCCATTCAGTACGAGCAGCTGCGGGGCACCCTGCGCGATGACCGGCTGCAGGACGCCGCCCCCGATCATCAGCGTGCCAGCGGTCAAAGCCGCGCCCGCCACCGCCATGACGAATCCGACGAAGCCAAGCCGTCCAATGCGCTCTCCCTGGCGCGCGTAAAGGCCGATTAGACCGAACAGAATCAGCAGCCATGCGAAGGCGCCCAGCCAGTGCGCGAGACCCCACACCGGCTCGAGGACGTACTTCGCCGTCTCGCCGGGCGGATGGAGGATGAGTTCCACCGCCAGGCCAATCCCGCCGAGCATCATGGAGAGCCCGCTCCAGCGGATCAGCCTTCGGGTGGACATGTCCGGAAGCGTACGCCTCGGCTGCACTGCCCGATAACGCGGGAGAAGCAGGCAGCGCCCCCGGCCCATTCGGGGTGTACTCGCGGACAGGTCCGTCGATCGGCTTGAAGGTGAGCCGCGTGGGCCGTTCTTGGTGCCACTCAAGGCTGCCCTTCGTGCCGGACACGCGGATGTGGAGACCGTTCTCCACCCCAGCCGCCGTCTGCGTGACCCAGAAGCTCCCGCGCGCACCGTTGTCGAAGCGCAGCATGGCGGCGCCGTAATCGTCGACAGGCCGTTCCGGGATCACGTGGCCGATCTCGGCGGCGACCTCCGCGACTTCGAGGCGACTGACGAACCGCACCAGGTTGTGCGCGTGCGTTCCGATGTCGCCCATCACCAGGGACGGTCCGCCTCGCACGGGGTTGTAGCGCCACGGCAACCCGCCGGCTGGGTCCGGGTCGGACTCATCGGCCTTGTTTCCCTGCACGTATTCGACCTGGACCAGCCTGATCTCGCCGACCTGCCCATCCTCGACCAGCGCGCGAGCCTGGCGCACCATGGGGTAGCCCGTATAGATGTGCGTGAGGCAGAAGACCAGCCCCGTGGCATCGACCTTGCGGACGATGTCCAGGGCCTCGTCAAGCGTGTTCGTCATCGGCTTGTCGCAGACGACGTCGAAGCCCCGATCCAGAGCCGCCAGGGCATACCGATGGTGGCTGTCGTTCGGGGTCATGATCGCGACGACCTCGGCACCGTCCTCGCGGTCGCTCTCGGTATCGAGCTTCACATTGGCATCGGAATAGGCGCGTGAGGGATCGATCCCCATGCCGATGGCAGCCTTCTCGGATCGCTCGGGATCCGACGAGACCACCCCTCCCACGAGCTGATAGCGACCGTCGAGCCGTGCGGCCGTCGGTGCATCGCACCGATGAAGCTGCCCGGGCCACCGCCGATGACCGCCAGCCGAAGCGGGCGTCCAAGCATCTCAATGATCGGCTCAGCGTCCACGGAGGGCTAGCCTAGCATCGAGGTCCCGGAGCGAGGTCTTTCAGGACACTCACGAACGGATGACCAGCTCGAGCGTGACGGTGTCGCCCAGCGCGAGTCCTTCGGCAGTGCGGACGACGTCCTTGATGGGCACGACGTAGCCGCCGTCCTTGGGAAACAGCGAGGTTTCCCAAACGCTTCGGCCGATCCGGGCTCTGACCGGGATCATGCCCCAGCCATAGCTCACCATCGGCGACACGGCGCGCAGCTCGAGACCAACCGCCTTCGGCACCGTGATGAAGTGAAACGGCGCAGGGCCCCTCCAGTACCACAGCTCGCCGATGAACTCCATGGGCACGATCCCCGGATCCATCACCAGAAACTACTCGACCAGAAGCCGAATGATGTGCGGCGGCTCAATCCGCGTACTAGCTAGGTGCAGGGCTGCCGTGAAGTGCGCTCCTGCCTCATGGCCACCTACTAGGAGTACACAATGCGTTACTGGAAGCCGGCAGCCACTGCGCTCGCCGTCGTACTTATGCTCGCCGCGTGCTCGGCCGCGCCCGGCACCAGCACCTCGCCCAGCTCCGAACCGAGCATGGCGGGGAACAGCATGTCGCCGAGCCACAGTCCGGGCACAGGCGAAATCGAGTCAGCCGCGGCCACACTCCGCACTGACCTGAACTATCTTCTGGGCGAGCACCTCATCCTCGCGGCCAAGGCGACTGGTGCGGCCCTTGGTGGTCGTGCAGATCAGTTCGCCGCCTACGCCGCGCTCTTGAACACGAATGGCACCGATCTGGGTGCCGCGATTGGCAGCATCTATGGCCAGGCCGCCCAGGACGAATGGAATCGGATCTGGAGCGCCCACAACGGGTTCTTCGTCGACTACACCAACGGGGTGGCGACCAAGGACCAGGCGGCCATGGACCTCGCCGTCAAGAACCTGACCACGGTCTATGTCCCGCAGTTCGCGGAGTTCCTGGCCGGTGCCACCGATCTGCCCACTGAGGCGATCACGAACCTGGTCACGCAGCACGTCCTTCAGACCAAGGCGGTGGTGGATGCCCAGGCCGCAGGCGAGTGGGACGCCGCCTACGCGGCCATCCGCGAGGCATACGCCCACATGCAGATGATCGGCGACGCGCTTGCCCCGGCAATCGCATCGAAGAATGGGATCGATGGTGACGCTGGCACCGCAGGTGTCGACTTCCGCGTCGCCCTGAACCAGTTCCTCCAGGAGCACCTGTTCCTGGCCTCCTTCGCGACCGATGCCGCACTTGCAGGAAGAGCCGATGAGTTTGCGGCAGCTGGGGCTGTGCTGAACACGAACGGCACCGATCTGGGTGCCGCCATTGGCAGCATCTATGGCCAGGCCGCCCAGGACGAATGGAATCGGATCTGGAGCGCCCACAACGGGTTCTTCGTCGACTACACCAACGGGGTGGCGACCAAGGACCAGGCGGCCATGGACCTCGCCGTCAAGAACCTGACCACGGTCTATGTCCCGCAGTTCGCGGAGTTCCTGGCCGGTGCCACCGATCTGCCGCAGAACGTTCTGGAGAAGTTGATCTCCGAGCACGTGCTGACCACCAAGGCGATCGTCGACGCGCAGGGAGCGGGCGACGTGATGGGGGCCGCCACGGCGGATCGCGAGGCTGCGCAGCACATGCGCATGATCGGCGACCCGCTTGCAGTAGCCATCGTCGGGAAGGTCCCCGACAAGTTCTAGCCCGTCCATCCGGGGAGCGGTCCGGTCATCCGGGCCGCTCCTCTCCTTTTGATAGCACGAGGTGGCATTCATGGCCCAGCTGAGAATCCTTTCGGTCTTCCTGCTCGCGCTTGGCGCTCTGTTGGGCGCATGCAGCTCCCCTGCCGGCGAGTCGTTCGCCGGCGCACCAAGCATCAAAGCCGTGGAACCGGTGGCGATCCACGTGGCCGACTTCATGCTCGATAACCCAGACCTGAGCGTTACCGGTCCGACCGTCACGTTCATGGTCACCAATGACGGCCCTACCCCGCACAATGTGGCGGTCCGCAACGCCGAAGGCGTCGTGCTGATGACCACTCGGGACCTCTCCCTCGGAGAGTCTCAGACGATCAGCGCGCAGTTCGCGCCTGGCGACTACATCACCTTCTGCTCGCTTCCCGGGCACGAGAGCCTTGGCGTCAAGGGCAGGTTGAGCGTGATCGCGCCTTAGCTGCGACCTGGCCGACCATCGGCTCCGGCAGGGCGAGGCCATGCCCATTCACACGGCCGTCATGCGCTGGTGGTACCGTCGCGGCCGCCATGGCCACCGTGCTCGTCGTCGATGATGACCCCAGTATCCGTGACCTCCTGCGCCTGTACGTGACCCGTGACGGTCACCGCGTGGTGTTCGCCACCGACGGCGCGCAGGCACTGGTGGCTGCCCACCAACACGTGCCCGACCTGGTTCTGCTCGACGTGATGCTGCCGGGAATCGACGGCCTGGAGGTCTGCCGGCAGCTCCGCGAGAATAGTGATGTCCCAATCATGCTGTTGACCGCACGCAGCGGCGACTCGGACAAGGTGGTTGGCCTGGACCTGGGCGCCGACGATTACGTCGTGAAGCCGTTCAGCCCACGCGAGCTGATGGCGCGCATCCGTGCCCAGCTGCGCCGGCGCACGAGTGCCGCCCTCGATGACCCGGTGCTGACCTCGATCGGGCTGATGGTCGACCCAAGCGCAATGGAGGTGCAGGTCAATGGCAGGCCGGTCGAGATCACCTCGACCGAATTTCGGATCCTGCATGCCCTCATGCGGCGAGCCGGCCGCGTCTTCACGCGAGACGAGCTGATCAGCGCGTCTTATGTCGACGACCCCGGCATCCTCGATCGGACGATCGATGTTCACGTCGGGCGACTGCGGCGCAAGCTGGGCGACAGCTCGGCGAGCCCGCGCTACGTGGCCACCGTTCGGGGCGTCGGCTACAAGTTCGTGTCCGCGGTCGAAGCGCGGGCGAGTGAGGGCTGACCGATGTCAACGCTGAGTGCGCGGCTGATGGGCCTGTTCCTGCTCCTGTCCTTGCTCGTCGCCGGGGTGATCGTTCTCGCGGTCGTCCAGTTCAGCGCCGAGCAGGTGATGCACCTCCTGATGCAGGGCGTCGGCACGCCGGAGCAGGCGCGGGCCATGTTCGATCAATACGTGGTGCGCGTCATGCTGATCGGAGCGGCCGCGGGCGTGGTGCTCGGGAGCTTGGCCGCCTGGTGGCTGGTGCGACGCCTGATGCGACCGCTCCAACTGCTGACCGAGGCGTCGCAGTCGATCGCCGTTGGTGACCTGGCGGCGCGCGTGCCGGAACCGGCAGATTCGGAGCTGCGCCGGCTCGCCCAGTCGTTCAACCGCATGGCTGGCGCACTGCAACGCACCGAGCAGCTGCGGCGGGCCCTGGTCGAAGACGTGGCCCATGAGCTGCGGACGCCGCTGACCAGTCTGCGCGGCTACACCGAGGCGCTTGCCGACGGGGTCATCGCGCCGACGCCGGAGATGCTGCACACGGTGCACGAGGAGATCGAGCGACTGACGCGACTGGTCGAGGCACTCGACCAGTTGGCGCGCGGTGAGCGGGACGAGCGCTCACCCGAGCAGGGCGACGTCGATCTCGCCTTGATTGTGCGCCGCACGATCAAGCTGGCATCGCCGGAGCTCACTCGGCGTCAGATTGAGATCGAGGTCGTGGAGCCCCCTGCCCTGCCCCCTGTGCAGGGCGACGCGGACGCCATCGGCCAGGTTGTGGCGAACCTGGTCCAGAACGCCGAGCGCTACACCGATGATGGGGGCCGCATGACGGTCCGCCTCGCCGCCGGTGCCGAATCGCTGCGCTGCGCCGTCGAGAACACAGGTGACGGGATCCCACCCGATGAGCTTGAGCTCATCTGGGAGCGCCTCCACCGCGTCGATCGCTCACGAGCCCGCGCCAGCGGCGGCGCGGGCATCGGCCTCGCCATCGTCCGCCAGATCGTTGACGCCCACGGAGGACAGGTGGGCGCCTCCTCGGCCGACGGGCGGACCGAGATCTGGTTCAGGCTTCCGATCGCGAATCGCGCGAGTAAGGCACCGGTTCAGCAAGCCGTCACAAGCGCGTCATCACCTCGACACATGCGCGGCTGACCCTGACGGAGACGGCCGGAGAAGCCGGTCCGCGAACCCGAGGATGAACCATGCGACGAGTCTTGCTGATGCTGTCGGTCATCGCGGCGATGAGCCTGGTGCTGGCCGCACCGGTCGGCGCCAAATCATTCGGCACGATCTACGCTGAGGGTGACGCCTACCGCACCTTCGGCACACCTGCACACGTCGAAGCTGGCACAGGCACCGATCCAATCATCGCCTTCAGCAACTTCGACCAGGGTGGCGTGGCCAAGTACGCGCCCGGACAGGGCTCGCACGGCGGGCGCTGGATGGTCTGGGTGGCGACCTGGGTGGTTCCGGGAGACGCCTACCTGCTCACCGACTATGACGACGTGATCGCGCTGGTCGATGCTCGCGAGATCACTCTGCAACGAATGCCCGGCGCGGACTTCCGCTGCCCGATTCTGCCGAACGCTTAGACATCCGAGATCGGGCGCCGCCGGTCCGCAGGGGCCGGCGGTGTCGTTTACCCGACCCGGCCGTCGGTTCGATATCGGACACGTCGGGGTGGGCGCCGGAGCCTCCGGGCAGAGCACCGGCGGGCACACAAGCGGGTCGCCCACGGCAGGTCAGGCTGAAGCCATTCTCGCGGTGCAGCAATCTGTCGCTGCTTGACCACCCACCCCGGCTCGCGCCGAGGCCCCCGCGCCCTCTCGCTGCGGGCGACCGGCGCTCTCCACCGCGGTGCCACCCCGGACGTTTCCCGGCATGCAGCTCATCAACGAGGAGGATTCATGACCGAGCGCGAACCAATCCACAGCGCGGCGGCTCCGTCCACCGCCAGGCCCGCGGCGCGAAAGCTGGTGGATCGCCGCCGCGCGATGTCCCTGATGGTCAGCGGGATGGCAGCTCTGTCGGCCATCGTGCCTCTCATGGTCCTCAAGCCCGGCTGACCTGACCTAGGAAATCCATTGACCCGCTGGCCCCCGGCGAGCATGATGCCGGCGTGAAGGTCGACCGGCAGAGCCGGACGGTTTGCGATGCGGCGTTGCGTGCGCTGAATCGGCGGAAGATTGGCCCGGTGTACTAACTCGGCACGCGAACGGGGTGAGACATGATCCATGCCGATGCCAACACAACCATTCGGCGACCCATCGCCGATGTCTTTAACTATGTGACCGATCCGACCAACGAGCCCGCCTGGCACACCGACGCGGCCGAGGCGCGGCCGCTCATTACCGGCCCGATCGGGGTGGGAAGCCGGATCGCCTATGTCTTTCCGTTCATGGGTCGGCGCTCGACGTCGATCGGCGAGGTCGTCGCGTTCGAGCCGCCGCACCTCGAAGCGATCCAGTTCGATAGCGGGCCATTTGGCCTCAAGCCGAGGATCACCTACCGCTTCGAGGATCTCGGCGGGTCTGTCCGCTTCACCCGCCAGGCTGAGGCAGAAACGCGGGGCCTCATCCGCGTGATCGCGCCAATCATGCAGCGGCTACTGGTCCGCCGGAGTGCCTTGTTTGTCGAGAACCTTCGACGGCAGCTCGAGGGAGCCTGACAACCGACGATGCCAGCAGCTGGGCATCGGTGGCATTGCTCGACTCGTCGCGGAAGATGACGTTGCAGTCGCGGTTGGAGTTGAACGGCGGGTCGCAGCGCGAGAAAGCGATCGGCGATGAATCATGTTGACCGGGTTACTTGACCTCCCCAGGTTGGGCCGCGCTGGCGACTGCTTGGAGAGAGGTGCGTCATCCGAGTTCGACAGATGGCCGAGAACCCGCTCGAGCGTGCAGTCCATGCCTCCTACGGGGTCAGCTGATAGAAGCGGAGCATCTCGAGCTCCGGCTGGTCCAGTCGCTCGGTGCCGCTGAATCCAGCCTCGGATGCGTATCGGCGCATCGTGCCCTCGCGGATGACGGTCCCGGTTGCGGCAGTCGGACGCTCGGTCATGGCCGCGGGAAGACAGGTGAAGAGGCTGAATCCGTAGTAGAGCCGCTCGATCTCGCCCGCCGGGGCGGTGAAGGTGTCCTCCGTCTTCTCATCGGCGACCAGGGCGATGCCGCCAGGGCGCAGCATGCGACGCATGGCCGACAGCACCTCGACCGGCCGGGAGAGGTCATGGATGGCCTCGATGATCACCGCCAGGTCGTACTGCCCCACGGCAGCGGGGTCGGCCGCATCGCGCCGCTCGAACGTCACCCGGTCGCCCACCCCTGCCTTTTGCGCGTTCTTCCGAGCCAGGGTGATCGAGGCCTCGTCGAGGTCGAACCCATCGACCGTTACATCGGGGTAGGCCTTCGCGATGGCGATTGCCGCCCAGCCCACGCCGCACGCCACATCGGCGACGCGGGCGGGCGGGCCTGCCCCCAGCCGCTCGTGAATGGCGGTGATGGCCGGCAGGATCTCCGAGCCGAACGAGTTGACCAGCCAGGGCCGGTTGAAGTCGCCCTGCGACTCGATCATGTCCGTGCCGTAGTCGGACCACTCGACGCCGCCTCCGGTCCGATACGCCTCCAGCAGCTGGGGCATGACCTTTGCGGATGCCACGAGCGAGCGTGCCAGCGGCGCGATCGAGTACGGGCTGTCCGCGTTGAGCAGTGGCTCGACGTACGCCTCGGGGAGCAGATAGCGGCGCTCATCGGGCGCGGCCGCGACGTCATCGACCTCGAGGATGCCGGTCGCCGCTTGCTGCTCGAGCCACTCGCGTGCGTATCGCGCGTCGATCCCTGCCCGGGTCGCCAGCTCGGGGGCCGTCGCCGGTCCGCCGTCCCGCAATGCGCCGTACAGCCCGAGCCGATCTCCCAGGTAGACGGCCATCACCTCGAACATGCCGAGGCTGGCTTCGAAGATCCTCTCGACGAGGGCATCGGCCGTTGCCTGGGGCGGGGGATCCATCGGTTTTTCGCTGGTCATGTTGGGCGCTAGATTAGATCACCGCCGTCTTCAAGCTGTTGAGCCACGCGAGTTCCTGCCCGCGGGAGTCCACAAGCCAACCGGCGAAGATATCGAACTCCGCGCCAGCCGGCACGGTTATCCCTCCGGTTCCGAAACCTTTCAGATCTGAGACTTTCTCTGATGTCGGCCAAAAGAGATGCCGCCGCGGTGTGCGGACGGATGCCGGTATCCTGATTGTCACCGCGGATCGCGAGCGCACCCGAAAGGCGGACGTTGATGGACGCACTCAGCCTGGCGGGCAAGGTGGCCGTTGTCACCGGCGGCACCTCCGGGATCGGGCGTGAGATCTGCCTGCGATTCGCGCGGGCCGGGGCGCAGGTGGTCGCGGCCGGGCGGCGGAACGATGCGGGCAAGTCGGTCGTTGCGGAGATCGAGGCGAGCGGGGGATCGGCGCGCTTCGTCGAGACAGATGTGACCGACCCTGGGCAGGTGGCCCGGTTGATCGGCTCGGCTGAGGAGGACTACGGGCAGGTCAGCGTCCTGGTTTCGGCGGCAGGCGTCATGTTGATCGGCTCGGCTCCCGAAACATCGGTGGACGCGTGGCGGACGACGATCGAGACCGACCTGTCGGGTCCCTTCTACCTGGCGAAGTACGGCATTCCGGCGCTGCTGCGGGCGGGTGGCGGGACGATGGTCGTCGTCGCCTCGGAGCTCGGGCTGGTGGGAGCTCGGGAGGCGGCTGCGTACTGTGCCGCCAAGGGTGGGCTCGTGAACATGGTGCGAGCGCTGGCGGTCGACCACGCGCCGCAGGGCGTCCGGATCAACTGCCTGTGCCCGGGACCCATCGATACCCCGTTGCTGCAGGGATGGTTTGCCGCTGGGGCGGATCCATCGGATCGGGAGCGCCAGCAGGTCGCGCCGGTGCCGCTGGGGCGGCTGGGCCGCGTGGAGGAGATCGCCGAGGCCGCGCTGTTCCTGGCCTCGGACGCGAGCTCGTACTTCGCCGGGTCGATCGTGGTGGCCGATGGGGGAGCGACCGCCTGGTACGGCCTCTAGGACTCGGCCTTCAGGTGGGGGATGAGGCGATCCATGGTCGGGAAGACGAGCGCGGCGCCCGCGGCGCGGAGCTGATCCGGGCTCATCGCTGAGCCGGCGGTGATGCCGATGGCCACCATGCCGGCGGCCTCCGCCGCGACCATGTCCCAGGTGGAGTCGCCGACCGCCCAGCATTCCGCGGAATGCACCTCGAGCGCGCCGGCGGCGGCCAGCAGCAGGTCGGGGTGAGGCTTCGCCAGCTTGACCCTGGTGCCATCGGCGATGAGCGGCGGTTCGTTGCGATGCAGGGCCGCGACCGATCTGCCGACCTGCTCGCGACGGCTTGACGTGGCAATCGCCCAGGGAAGCTTCCGCTCGTCCAGCGCGTCGAGGAAAGCGGTGACGCCGGGGAGGAGCTGGGGGTCGAGATTGAGCCTGGAGTAGATGGCGCCGGAGCGGGCGTCGATCCGTTCGGCGCCATCGTCGTCGAGCTGCGCGCCCGCCGTGTCAGACACGATCCGGGCCAGCTGGCGTCCGTCTGAGCCGATCAGCTCGGCGACGATTGATCGATCGGCAGGGATACCCTCTTCCTCGAAGGTTTGCAGCCAGGCGTCGATGCGCGTCTTGACCGTGTCCACCAGCGTGCCGTCGAGGTCGAGCACGACGCCCTTTGGCTCGGGAAAGTGCGCGGTCGTCACGAGAGATGGGCCCCGGCCGCGACCGCGTCGTCCCGGAAGCTGTCGAGGACGGCGAGGTCGGTTGCGGAGGCATGGATCTGCGCGATGACGCGCGAGACGCCGAGTTCTCGATACGCGGCCAGGCGCCGAGTTCGTATCGGGCCCTCGTCGTCGATCACCGGTCCCCAGAGATGGACCGAGATCCGCAGGGAGTCGGGGTCACGGCCGATCTCGTCGCATCGGTCCCTGACGAGGGGGATTGCCCTGGCGACCTCCTCCGGGGTCAGGCCGTCGAGGTTCAGCTCATCGGCGTGGCGAGCGGCAAGCCGGAAGGTGACTGACGGTCCGTTGCCACCGACCACGATCGGGATGCGGGGCTTTTGAAGTCCCGCCGGCACGTTGATGGCATCGGTGACCAGGCGGTGCTTGCCCGCGAACGTGGCGTGCGTCCCGGAGAACATCCGGGCGACGATCTCGAGCGTGTCGCCAAGGATGGCGAGCCGTTCCCGGGTCGGCGGGAAGTCGTAGCCGAACGCGAGGTACTCGTCTTCCTTCCACCCGGCCCCCAGCCCCAGCTCCATCCTGCCGTCGGTGACCACGTCCAGGGTGGAGGCCATCTTGGCCACCAGGGCTGGGTTTCGATACCCGGCTCCCAGCACGAGGTGACCCAGGCGGACTCGCTCCGTCCAGGCGCCCAGGGCGGCGAGCAGGGTGAAGGCCTCGAAGGTGATCTCGTCCTCGGGGGTCGGGTCGGTCTGGAAGTGGTCGTACAGCCAGATCGACTCGAAGCCGAGCTCCTCCGCGTGACGGGCCACTTCGATCGAGCGACGCCAGGCCGCCGAGGGGTCCCATCCGTCGTACTCGTGGTCGACACCCTGCGGGACGATGACGCCGAGCTTCATGCGCCCGGTTGATACCACGCCGCGCGCCGAATGCCGAGCCCTGTGACCAGTTTCGTGACAAGTGTCTACTTGTTGTCCCAAGTATCCTCAGCCGATGCTGCGCGGTGAGGTACCAGCCACATTGCGCAACGATTTTTCGCCCTCCTCACTCCCGATTCACGAGGTGATTCAGCGCACGCTGCGGCGCCGAATCGAGGACGGCGAGCTCACCGAGGGACGCCAGCTGCCATCCGAGGCTGCCCTCCAGCGCGAGTTCCAGGCCAGCAGAACGCCAGTTCGGCAGGCGCTGCGCAGGCTGCAGACCGACGGGCTCATCATCCGGGCGCAGGGGAAGGGCTCATTCGTCGCCTCCGCCAAGATCGGGGTCGCACTGCGACAGATGGTGAGCTTCGGCAATGAGCTTCGGCGGCAGGGCCACGCCGTCGAGGCGCGCACCCTGAGTGTCGAGTGGGCGCTCGCGCCGACGGAGGTGGCCCGCTCGCTGGGGCTCGCCGACGACCACGCGACGCACCTTCGTCGCCTCCTGGTCGTGGATCAGGTCCCTCTCACGTTCTTCGAGCACTGGATCGCGCCCACCATCGCGCATTCCGTCTTCGAGGCCGCCGGTGACTTTCCCTCGCTCTACGAGCTGCTCACCCACCACGGGCGTGAGCCCTGGTACGGAACGGAGACGATCGGTGCCTCGGTCGCCAACGAGGAGATGGCGGAGCTCCTCGACTACCCGCAGGGCGGCCCGCTGGTCACCATGGTTCGCTTCACGCGCGACTTCGAGCGCCTGCCCATCGAGTACACGACCTACTCCGTGCGGGCCGATCGCTACGCCTACGAGATCAACCTGATGCGGCAGCGTCGGTGACCCGATGAGCGACACGAACCTCGAGCTGCTGGCACAGGACCTCCGGCGCCAGAGGGACGTGCTCGCCGCGGGGATCTCGAGGTCGCGGGGTCGGGTGCGGGACCTTGCCGGGGAGATCGGCCGGCCGAGTCGCATCTACATCGTGGGCTGTGGTGACTCGCTGAACGTGGGCATGGCGGTCCGCTTCGAATGGGAGCGGGTGATGGGACTGCCCGTGCATGCCATCCCGGCGCTGACCTTCTCGCGCTTCGAGGCATCGAACCTCCCCGCCGATGCGCTGGTGATCGCGCTGTCGCAGTCAGGCACGGTGGTGCGCGTCATCGAGGCGGCACGCGCGAGCTTCTCGCGCGGTGTGGGGACGATCACCGCGTCAGCCTCCGGGACCAGCCCACTGGCCGCCGAGCCGGCCACCGCAACCCTCATCACCGACTTCCCGAAGCTCGGATTCGTGCCGGGCACGACCTCCTTCCCCTACCACCTGGCGGTCTTCTACGAGCTGGGGCTGGCGCTCGCCGAGCGATGGGGGACGGAGGCGGACACCGGCGCCGGACGCGCGAACCTCGATCGGCTTCCGGACCTGGTGGAGGCATCCCTCGAGCCGATGTGGGCGACCGCCCGCGACCAGGCGGCAACGATCACACGCGACAGGCCGTTCCTGGTGCTCGGCACCGGGCCGAACTTCGCGAGCGTGCTGTTCGTGGCCCGCAAGCTCTTTGAGGTGCCGCAGGTCGCCGGCCTGGCCCAGGAGACCGAGGAGTACGCCCACGACGAGTACTCCGTGGTGACCCCCCAGGTGCCTTCCATGATCATCGCGCCGCACGACGCGGCGGCGAAGCGAAGCAGCGAGATCCTCGACTCGCTGCTGAACATCGGCTCACCCACGGCGGTGGTTGCCGAACGCGGACACGTGCCATCCAGGCCCGCCACGTGGACGTATGAGATGGAGCCCGGCCTGGACGAGCTGTACACCCCGCTCCTGGCCACGCTGCCCGGGCAGCTGCTGACCTACGAGCTGGGGCGTGCGATCGGCGGTTCCTTCTACGCCACTGACGATCCGATCCATCGACGAGACGGCGACGACCTCATCTACCGCAGCGAGCTCGTCGCCACCAGCCCAGCAACGAAGGAGTAGCAATGGTCCGGTTCAGAGTCATCGTCGCCCTCGTCGTCGCGTCTGTCCTGGTGGCCGCCTGCGGAACCTCGCCGACATCGCCCGGCAGCTCCCCCGCGGGCTCCGAGGCCCCGCAGATCCCGGAGGCCCCGCAGCAATTCCAGGACCTCATCGCGGCGACCAAGCCGGCGGACAAGCAGTACGACGGCGTCGAGGTCAGCGTGGTGGTCGACTCGATCCAGAGCGGCTACCCATGGTTCTGGCTCGCGCCGGCGATCGAGAAGGCCTACAACATCAAGATCAAGGTCATCGCCACCCCATTCGAGACCTTCTACCAGGCGATCCAGAACGACATCGTGTCGGGGACCGGCGCCTACGACATCCTGAGCTACCCGCCCCGCTTCCTCGGCGACCTGGCGTCGGCCGGGAACATCCTCGATCTCACGGACTACGCAGCGAAGTGGGACCCCGAGATGGGCGACGTCTATCCCGTCTACCAGCTCTACACCCAGTTCGACGACAAGCTCTTCGCCCTGCCGATCGACGGCGATCGGCTCGAGCTCTACTACCGCAAGGACCTGTTTAGCAACGCCGATGAGCAGGCGGTCTTCGAGGCCCAGTACGGCTATCCGCTGGCCGCCCCCGAGACGTGGGACCAGTACCTCGACGTCGCCAAGTTCTTCAAGCGCGATGCCGGCGCGACACTGGCCGGCGAGACTCTCGCCGATCCGTTCTCGGGCATCGCCGAGATCACCAAGCTGCCGGACAACTTCGACTGGTTCCTGAACCGCTTCGCCAGCCACGACGGCATCTACTTCGACGACCAGATGCACCCCCAGCTCGACACCGATGCCGGCCGGAGCGCGCTCCAAAACTTCGTGGACGCCGTGAAGTACGGCCCCTCGGACATCCTGAACTTCGAGTACGTCGAGTCCTTCGATGCGTTCGTGCAGGGCCAGACGGCCATGTGCATCCAGTGGACCGACGTGGCCAAGATCGCCGAGGACCCGAACACCAGCAAGATCGTGGGCAAGACCGGCTACGCGCAGGTCCCCGGGGTTGAGCAGCCCGATGGCTCAATCGTCCATCGGTCGACGCTGGCCTACAACCGGGTCAACTCGATCAGCAAGCTGGCCAAGAACCCGGAGGCGGCGTATCGGGTCATGCAGTTCATGAACCAGCCCGATGTCAGCCTGCTGTACGTGACCGAGCCGAGCGCCGGCATGGATCCGTACCGCAAGTCGCACTACGCAGATCCGACCAAGTGGGTCCAGCAGTGGCCAGAGCTGTCGGCCTACATCGACAACAACAAGCAGAGCCTCACCAACGGCTACCCCGAGCTCACGATGCCCGGTGCGAACCGCTACAACGAGGCGCTGGGAACCCACATCGCCCAGGCACTGGCCGGCCAGGAGTCGGTCTCAGAGGCGCTCAAGAACGCGACCACGGAGTGGGAGTCGATCACCGACGAGCTGGGTCGCGACGCACAGATCACCCACTGGCTTGCCCAGTTGAAGGGGTGGGAGGAGGTCGGGCTCATCGACTGAGCGCGCCCCTTCCATGGAACGCGTGACCGGAGCGAGGACCATTGAGTCACGGCGCGTGCCGTGGCTCATGGTTCTGCCGGCCCTGCTGCTCGTCCTTGCCATCAACATCATTCCGCTGGTCTACAGCACGGTCCTCGCCTTCTTCCAGTGGAACCTGACCCAGGCCCAGGTCGCGCCCAGGTTCGTTGGCCTGGACAACTTCATCCGCCTCCTGACCCGGGACCCCCAATTCCTGACCGCGGCCGTCAACACGGCCATCCTGGTGGTGGCGACCGTCGTGATCCAGACGGTGCTTGGCGTGGCGGTCGCCCTCCTGCTCGACCAGAAGCTGAGGTTCACCGGCGTCGCCACGACCCTGCTCCTCGTCCCCCTGGCGCTCGCGCCGGCCGTGGTGGGCCTCCTGTTCAGCAGCCTCCTGAGCGGGAGCCTGGGTCCGATCAACTACTGGCTGGAGGCGATCGGCCTGCCGGCGCCATCGTGGCTCGGCGATGCCCATTGGGCGCTTCCGAGCATCGTCCTGGTGGACACGTGGCAGTGGACCCCGTTCATGATCCTGCTCACCCTGGCGGGGCTGCGATCGCTCTCGCAGGAGCCGGTCGAGGCGGCGCTGGTGGACGGCGCCAGCAGCTGGCAGCGCTTTCGGTACGTGAAGCTGCCGATGCTGCTGCCGGTCCTGACGGTGGCTGTGCTGCTGCGTGCCATCGACAGCTTCAAGACGTTCGACCTGGTCTTCCTGCTGACCTTTGGCGGGCCGGGCACCTCCTCGACCACCCTGAGCTTCTACGGCTACAAGGTCGGCCTGCAGGCCTTTGACATCGGCCGCGCGTCGGCCATCGCGTTCCTGATGGTGCAGGTCTTCATCGTGTTCGTGGTCATCTTCTACTCGCGGGCGAAGGACCAGCTGTGAGGCCGAATCCAGTCGTCCGCGCGCTCCAGTACATCGGCCTCTTCGTTGTCGTGGCCGTCTTCACCTTCCCCACCTTCTGGATGGTGCTTGGCGTCTTCAAGCGCAACGTCGAGCACAAGGCACGGCCTCCCGTGCTGTTTCCGCAGGATCCCTTCGGCGCGGCGGCGGACACGATCCGCTTCGCGTTCGAGAGCTCGCCGGTGCCGCTGGGCCACGTCTTCCTGAACAGCGTCGTGGTTGCCTCGGCGACCGCGATCGTCACGCTGGCGGTGGGCGTGACCGCCGCCTACTCCTTCGCCCGATTCCGAACCGGCGGAACGAGCCTGCCGTTCTTCATCCTCACGCTGCGCATGGCCCCGCCGATCGCCGTGGGCCTGCCGTTCTTCCTCGTCTTCCGGCAGCTGGGGCTGCTCGACAGCCAGCTCGGCCTGGTGGTCGCCTACACCACCTTCAACCTGCCGCTGGTGATCTGGCTGCTGCGCAGCTTCTTCCGTGAGCTCGATCCGTCCATGGAGGAGGCCGCCCTCGTGGACGGCGCCTCGCGCTGGCAGGCGCTCCGTTACATCGCCCTGCCGCTGGCCCTGCCGGCCATCGCCAGCACCGGGCTCCTCGCCTTCATCTTCAGCTGGAACGAGTTCTTCTTCGCGACGCTGCTCACGTCGAGCGAGGGACGGACGATTCCGGCTCTGCTGCCGCTCTTCCTGCCACGCTCGATCTCGGCGGGGCAGCCGCTGGGTGCCTCGTTCTTCATCGCCGCGATCAGCGCCGTGCCGATGATCATCCTGGTCCTGTTCCTGCAGCGCTACCTCATCAAGGGCCTCTCACTGGGGGCCGCCAAGGAGTGAAGATTTGAAGGCTCCGTACGCTTTCTACCTGGCCGAGGATCCGGACAACACCATCCTCGACAGCGCCATCGCCTCGGTCCGCTTCGCCGCCAGGGTCTGCGACGACCCGGGCGACGGCACGCTGCGCTGCCAGAGCATGGACGCCATCCCGGACGGCACCCTGGTCGCCTTCCGCGAGCGGATGATCGACGGGGTTGGCTACTGCACCGATTCGGTCTTCGCCGCGAACCAGCTCATCCGCCTTGGGCGCCTGCTCGACAGCCCGGGCATGATCCGCTTCGGCGAGCGGCTGGCGGAGCACGCCTTCAACGGGGGCTTCTTCGACGACGCGAAGCTGCCGGTTCGGCTGTACCTGGTCCTTGGCAGCAACCAGTTCCTGGACAATCTGGAGGGCCACCAGACATACATCGAGCCCGGCCATATGGCGCGTGTGGGGCACCAGCTGCTGATGCTCAGTGACGTCGTCAACGACGAGATGGCATCGCGGGCGCGGGAGGCGGGAGCGCGGATCGCGATGTGGGCGACGACCCTGGAGCGCTGTGCCAACGGCTGGTTCCCGCGCCGCTCGACGCCAGAAGGGCGTGCCTTTCCGAACGCGGCCGATGCCTTCGGCCCGGTCAGCCTGGGAGCGCCCCTGCCACAGGACCCGATCCACGACCGCAGCGGGAGCGGGGTGCTGATCCTGCAGCTCCTGGTCGAGGCGCATGCGCGCGGGCTGGGGGACTTCAGCGCCGCCATCTCCGACACCATCGGCGCCTTCATCGAGGCCGGTGGCCACTTCGGGAGCACCAACAGCGACACCGAGGATTTGCAGGAGAACGTGACCTACGCGATGGCGTTCCAGGCCCTGCACGCCGCCGGCAAGCTGTTCGATCGCCAGGACTGGGTCGACTTCGCGTACACCGATTGCCTCGAGCCGCTGGTGCGCTTCGAGCTGGTCGAGGACCTCAACGGGCTCGCCACGAAGGGGCTGCTGTACATGGAGGACTCGTGGAACGCGGCCTGCACCTGGGAGATCGCCGAGGCCGCCCAGGCGTACCTGGTGGCCTTCGGAGACCGCGGCAGGCGGCCTGACCTGCACAAGGCGCTGACGATGCTGCGCGGCCTGGCCAAGCATCATCACGGGCCGCACGGCTTCCTGACCGAGGCTGTCGACTGGGACGGCCACTCAGTCGTGACGCGCCACATGGACGGCCTGCGCTACTCGGACATCGTGACGACGCACCCGTTCCTGAATAACCTCCACGTCGTGGAGCCGACGGTCACCTTCCTCGAGCGGTTTGCGGTCCGCTCCGCCGTGGACGGTGTCGAGGCCTACTACGACCCGGAGGGCAACCGGCTGGGCCCCACTCGCCTGGAGGGAGCCGATTGGCTGCCGAGCTAGTGGCCTTCGGCGACATCAGCATGGATGTCGCCGTGGAGATCCCCCGGCTTCCCGGGCCCGATGAGAAGCTGTGGGTCGAGATCGTCGGTGAGTACCCCGGCGGCATGGGGGCCAACGCGGCAGCCGCCTTCGCGGCACTGGGCGGCCGGGCCGCACTGGTGGCATCGGTCGGCGATGACGAGCGGGGGACGAGGGCGCTGGCGGAGCTGACCGAGCGGGGCGTGGACCTGGCGGGCGTTGCGCACCTCGACGCGGCGACCTTCTGGACGCTGGCCCTGCTTGCGGAACGCGGCGAGAAGAGCCTGCTCCAATTCGCCACGCCGGCGTTGCGGGTGCCGTGGGCATCGGTCGACTGGTCCATCCTCGACGGTGCCATGTTCGCGCACACCATCGCCGACGAGGGCGACGGCAACCTGCGTCTCATCGCCGAGGCACGGCAGCGGGGGGTCATGGTCTCGGTGGACATCGAACCGGTCACGCTGGAAGCGGAGATGCGCGATCAGCTGCTACGGGGTGCGCAGGTCGTCTTCACCACCCCCGCCGCGCTGCAGTCGCTCGGTGCACCACGCGGGCCAGAGGTCGGAGCGGCCTGGCTGATCGAGCGTGGGCCGCGGATCGTCGTCGTCACGCTCGGCCACGACGGGTGCTTCGTTGCTACCTCCTCCGCGGAGGCCGCCCAAATCGCCGGCATTGATGTCGAGGCGCGCGACACGACCGGCGCGGGGGATTGCTTCGCGGGCGCATTTCTCTGGGCACTGAGCCGGCGACGCAGCGCGCTGGAGGCGGGCCGCCTCGCCAACAGCATGGCGGCCCTGAGCACGAGCGCGCTCGGATCGCGAGGCAACCTGGTGGGGCTGGCCGAGCTTGCGGGTCGCCAGGAGCTGGCCGGGCTGGGCGTGGAGGGCTGGGGAGGGTGAACGACTTGATGCTGCGCGAGATGCAGTCGCAGCCGGCGGATCTCGCGGCCGCGCTGGTCGACCTGCGAACCCAGGTCACTGGGCTCGATCTCGGCCGCCCCCAGAAGGTGGTCCTGACCGGGAGCGGGGACTCCGGCTTTGCGGCGATGGCGGTGGAGTATGCGTTCACGCAGGCGCTGGGGCGTCCCGTCTGGGCGCTGCCCTCGGCATCGGCCGCCCGCTACGGGCAGGGTCGCATCGACGGGCTGACAGTCGTCATCTCGGTGAGCGGAGAGGTGCGACGCACGATCGAGGCGGCGATGGCGGCACGCAATGCCGGCGGTCGCGTCGTCGCCCTGACGGCAGGCGCGGCCTCGTCGCTGGCGAAGCTCGCTGACGCGGTGCTGCTCATGCCCGAGCCGATCAGCCGCTCGACGCCGCACACCCGCGACTACACGATGACCCTGCTCGCCCTGCTCGCCCTGCTCGAGAGGCTCTCCGGGACGCCGATTCCCGAGCTCGACGCGTGGCCGGAGCAGATCGGCGACCTCCTGCCGGCATCCCTCGCCTGGGCCGACCGGCTCGCCGAGGCCTTTGCATCGGTCGATGAGCCGGTCTGGTTCCTGGGCATGGGCCCGGAGCGCGGCACGGCGGCGTATGGCGCGCTGAAGTTCTGGGAAGCCGGCGGCAGCGCGGCCTGGTGGGACGACCTCGAGGAGTTCGGCCACGGCTCGCAGCTCGCCGCCAGACCCGGCCAGCTCGCCGTCTTGTTCGCGAGCGGGCCGGCGTGGGGCCGGGCGCACGAGATGCGCGACGGCCTGGAGCGGATGGGCCTGTCGCCGGCGGTGGTGGGGGACCGCGCCCCGGAGGACTCGCAGTGCCTCGCGCTGCCGGAGATTCGAGCCGAGCTGAGCCCGCTGCTCACCTCGATTCCAACCCAGGCGCTCGCCCATGCCTTTGCCACGCGGCGCGGGATCGAGGTCGAGCTGCCGATGGGCGGCAACTCGCTGGGGGACCTCTACGACGAGGTGCACCGCGACTGGATGCGACGCTCCGCGCTCGAGCCGATCCCGCGGGAGTAGCCATGAACCTCCCGCTCGGCGTCGCGACGGCCACGGCCGCCGCCATCTCCTTCGGTGCGGCCGATTTCTCCGGGGCAGTGGTGTCGCGCCGGGTCACGCCGCTCTCGGCGGCGCTCTCGGTGCAGGTCATCAGCGCTGCCGTCCTGGCCGCCGTCCTGGTGGTCACCTCGCAGGAGATCCGGCCATCCGCGGTGGGGATCGGCCTCGTCGCCGGCCTGGGCGTGGCAGTGGGGCTGCTTGCCCTGTACCAGGCCCTCGCCGTCGGTGCCATGGGCGTCGTCGCCGTGCTCACCGGCGTGGTCGCCTCGGCGCTGACGCTGGGCTACGACACGCTCGTGGCGGGGCAGGCGCCGTCGATCGTGCAGGTCGGCGGGATGGCCTTCGCGATCGCAGGAGCGGCGCTGAGCAGCCGCCTCGGGACCGTCTCGATGCGCGTCGCGGCGCTCTCGCTGGTGGGTGGCTGCGGGTTCGGCGGATCGTTCATCGCCTTCAACCTGGCGTCGGGAGAGAGCCCCGTCACCGTCCTGTTCGTGGCCCGGCTGGCGGCGATCGTCCTGCTCGGCGGCGCATGGGCGACGCAGTCCGGCCGACGATTGACGATGCACCCGTTGATCACGGTCGCCGGCGTGCTCGACACGGCGGCCAACCTGCTGATGCTGGTGGCGGTCACCCTCATTCCGGTGAGCTTGGCGACCGCCATCTCATCGGCCAATCCGCCGATCATCACCATGTTCCTGGCGCGCTTCGTGCTCGGCGAGGGCCTTCCCCGGTCGGCCTATCTGTCGGTCGGGCTCGCCTCGGCCGGGATCGCCCTGATGTTCCTTGGCTGATCGGCTGCGACCAGGGCGTGGATCACCTCGCGCGTGTCGAGGTACGCCTGGCGGTAGAGGTCGAAGAGCCGGGCGTACATCGGCCCCAGTTCGCGGTTTGGCTCGATCGTCTTCTCGACCGGGTTCCAGCTCTCCAGCCCACTGATGCCTGCTGCCCCTGCCGCGAGCATCGCGTCGCCGAAGGCCGCACCGACCGTGTGACGAGGCAGCAGCTGGGGAATGCCACTCACGTCGCTCACGATCTGCGGCCAGATCGTCGTTCGGGCGCCGCCGCCCACCGCCAGGTAGCGGGTGGCGGGCGCGCTGACCTCGTCGAAGGCGTCGAGGTTGTGGCGCACGCCCAGGGCAACCCCCTCGAGCATCGCACGCATCATCTCGGCCCGGCCGTGTGACAGGGTCAGGCCGATGAGCAAGCCCCGCGCATGCGGATCGAAGATCGGAGTCCGCTCGCCGGCGAGGTAGGGAAGCATGAGCAGTCCATCCGCTCCAGGCGTGACCTTCGCCGCTTCGGCAATGAGCGTCTCGAGCGGCTGACCCGCCACTTTGCCGAACCACGTGGCCACGATGCCGCCGGTCGCCATCCCCGCCGCCAGGGTCTCGGTTCCCTCATGGACGCCCGCTGTCGCCCACAGCTTTGTGGATCTGGCGCCGCGTTCCACGACCTTGGTCAGGAACATCGTTGAGCCGTACATCAGCATGATGTCGCCCATTTCAGTCGCGCCGATGCTCACGGCCTCCGCCCAGGCATCGATCGTGCCGGCCAGCACCGGCGTTCCCCTCTCGAGCCCTGTTGTTTCCGCCGCAGAGGCCGTTACGGCACCCGCCACCTCTGACGACCACAGCAGGCGCGGCAGCTCGATCCCCGGAGCGACGCGCTCGACCATCTCCTCGCTCCAGCGGTTGGCCGGCAGGTCGTAGAGTGGGTTGCACTGGCTGGCGGAGTGGTGGTCCAGCATGTACTCGCCGGTGAGCTGCCAGACCGCGTACGAGCTCGGCATGAAGAAGCGTCGCGTGCGAGCCCAGACCTCTGGCTCGTGGCGCTGGAGCCAGAGGATCTTGGGACCCACCGCCTGTGAGCTGAGCAGCGACCCGCCGCGTACCAGCAGCTCGTCGTCGCCGATCTCCGCGCTGAGCTCGGCGATCTCCGCCTCAGCGCGGCTGTCAATGCCATAGAGGATCGCCGCCCTCACCGGCTCGCCTGCGGCGGTCGCTGGCGCCAGGCACGGTCCCATGCCGCTGACGCATACCGCAGCCGGCGATTCGCCCAGCTGCGTCACCACCCGGCGGCTGAGCGAGGCCATCTCGGACCACCAGGTCGCGGGATGGTGCTCGGCCCACCCGATCCGGGGCCGGGAGATCTCGTGCGAAACCTGCTCGGTGGCGCGGATCTCGCCGCTCTCGTCCACTGCAACTGCCTTGGACGACGCGGTGCCGATGTCGATGCCGAGGACGTATGACATCGGGCGGCTCAGCCGTACAGGGGCCCGAACGCGTCGCAGGCGCGGAAGTCGGCACCCTCGGCATCGGCCGTTCCGAATCCGTTCCAGGCTGCCGGTCGAAAGACCTGGTCGGCGTCGACGTTGTGCATGAAGACCGGCACCCGAAGGATGGACGCCAGGGTGATGAGATCGGCGCCGATGTGGCCGTGACTGATCGCGGCATGGTTGGCGCCCCAGGCATTCATGACCGAGTAGACGTCCCGGAAGACGCCGTCTCCCTCCGTGCGGGGCACGAACCAGGTCGTGGGCCACGAGGGATTGGTGCGGTCGTCCAGGACCGCATGCACCTCGTCAGGCAGCTCGATCGTCCATCCCTCGGCGATCTGCAGCGCCGGACGGCCGCGGTATATGTTGATGCGGCACATGGTCACCGGCATCCCGCCGCGCGTCCGGAAGCGCGTCGACCAGCCACCGCCGCGGAAGTACTCGGTCAGCCCCGGGTGCCACGTCGTGGCGCGCAGGCTTGCGGCGATCTCGTCCTCGGAGAGCTCCCAGAACGGCTTGATCGCGGCCCGGCCGTCGATCGTCTGCTGCCCGGTCGCATCGAGCGCCGCGGGCCCGGAGTTGATCAGGTGCAGGAATCCACCGGCCTCGACCCCGCCGAGCTCATGTCCCGCGACCCGTTTCACGGCCTCCGGGCTCCAGTAGGTCCGAACGTCGGCAAAGATCTGCGCCGTGTTGGTGAGCAGGTGGCCGAACAGCATCGAGGCGCCGTTCAGGGAGTCGTTCTCGGTGGCGACCACGTACGGCGCGCGAGGCCCGTCCCAGTCGAACGACGAGTTGAGGATCGCCTCCATGAAGTCGCCGTTGGGCAGGAAATCGGTCCATTGGCGCTGCCCCTGGAAGCCGGCCAGGATCGCGTTGTGGCCGAGCGACTCCTCGCCGTGCCCGGCCTCCTTCAGCTTCGGATTGCCGACCATCAGGTCCCGCATCGCCAGCGCCATCTTCACCGATGAGGCCCAGTCGCGATCCAGCTCCTCCCGGGAGCGTTGTTTCTCGGCGCGGTTGTAGTCGGTCCCCTCCACACAGTTCACGCGCACCCACTCCATCGCCCGCTCGAACTCCGCGGGGTCATAGATGCCACGCTCGATCCTGCGCAGGATCTCCGTCATGTCGATCGCCTCGACGCGCATCCCCAGGTAACGCTGGAAGAAGGCGCGATCCACGATCGAGCCCGCGATTCCCATCGAGGTGCCACCCACCGACAGGTAGGATCGGCTCCGCATCAGCTGCGATGCGACCGCCGCCTTCGCGAAGCGCAGCACCTTCTCGCGAATGTCGTCAGGCACGGACACGTCACCGCTGTCCTGCACGTCGCGCCCGTAGATGCCGAACGCGGGCAGGCCCTGCTGGGCGTGGGCTGCCAGGACAGCCGCCAGGTAGACGGCCCCGGGCCGCTCGGTCCCGTTGAATCCCCACACCGCCTTGGGCCGCAGCGGATCGACGTCCATCGTCTCAGAGCCGTAGCACCAGGCCGGCGTCACCGAGATCGTGGCTCCCACGTCCTCCCGCCGAAACTTCTCATCGGCTGCGGCCGCCTCTGCCACCCGACCGATGGTGGAATCGGCGATGACGCACTCCACGCGCTCGCCGTTGGGGTACCGCAGCGCGCCGGAGATCGTGTCTGCCAGCGCTCGAGCGAGCTGGATCGTCTGCGCCTCGAGCGATTCGCGGACTCCGCCCTCGCGTGCATCGATCGTCGGCCGGATCCCGATCCGGGGGAGGACGCCAAATCGGTCCGCAGTCATCGGTCTTGCTCCTCGCACGGGCGGCGGATGAGGCGGCGCCGCCGCCGCGGGATGGCAAGTATCAGCCGAGGGTTGCATCCCGTGGCCCTTTCGCGGCCTTCGGAGGGACCTCCTCCAAATTTGATGACAACACAGACTGGCTTGTACTCACCGGCCTGCCCCTGCAACGGACGGCCGAAATGGTCCAAAACATAGGAAAACCTATGTTTCTGTTTGACTCCGAAGCTGGCCGCACCTACGGTTGCGCCTTCGGCGAGTTCCCTTCTGACATCGAGGTTCAGTGCTTGCCTCCACTCCCTAACCCTAGGACCGGAGCTCGCGGAGAGCGTAGCCAGCAGCTGGAGCGCCTTGTCGTTGCCGGCGCCACCGTTCGCGACGTGGACACGGCGGGCCGGGAGGCGCTTGCAGTAGCCCTCGAGAGCCACTCCGATGTTTTCTCCGAACGCGTGCTCCTTCACACCTGCCATCGTGTCGAGCTGGTCGCGTTTGCCGAGGTAGAAGAAGCCCTGGTTCCTCTGCCCGACGTGGTGCACCAGATCTCGGGGCTTGCAGCCGCCGAGCGAGTGATGCTGGTGGCAGGAGGGCTGGATTCCGCTGTCCTCGCCGAGGAGCAGATCCTCGGACAGGTGCGCGACGCGTACAGCTCGTCGCTCGAGCAGGGCCAGACCGGGCCAGTCACCAACGAGCTGTTTCGGCGGGCGATCCGCTTCGGCAAGCGCGTCCGATCCTTCGCCCAGCCGATCGGAGACCGCTCGCTGGCGGACAGCGCGGCGCGGTGGTTGGAGCAGCGACTGACGCCGCCGGACGGACGCCCACTGCGCGCACTGGTCATCGGCACCGGCGAGATGGGGCGCGCCCTTGCAGCTCATCTCGGCGCCCGCGGTGCACGGGTCACGTTGGCATCCCGGAGCGCAGACCGCGCAGAACGCGTCATCGCCAGCCTGCCGCATCCGGAACGGCACCAGGCGGCGCTCCTCTCGCAGGCCCTGGCCGTACCCCTGTCCTACGACGTCGTCGCGATCGCGGTCCGGGACGGCATCGGGCGGCTCGACGCCAGCCACCTTGCCGGGCACCCCCCGCTGGTCGTGGATCTCTCGTCTCCCGGCAGTGTCACGCCGGCGGCAGCCGCTCGGCTCGGAGACCGTCTGCTGGATCTGGACCAGCTCGGCGTTCCGGGCGATGCCCGTCGCCTGGCGGCCGACGTCGAGCAACGCCTCCGCACCGAGGCGCGAGCTGAGGCGAACGAATTTGCCGAGTGGCTGGAGATCCGCGCCAACGGCGATGCGGTCGCGATGCTGCGTGCCCACGGCGACGATGTCCGGCGGCGGCACCTCATGCATCTGCGCCTGAAGCACACCCTTGACCAGGAGCAGGCCGCCGCCGTCGAGGCGATGACGGTCGCCATGCTCGGTGAGCTTCTTCACGCGCCGATCGTCCGGCTGCGCCGGAACCCCGACGCCGCCGCGCGGGTGCGGGAGGTCTTCGGGATCGAATGAGCACCGTCACCACCACGCTGCGACTCGGCACCCGCGGCAGCCGACTGGCGATGGCACAGGCAGTGGAGGCCGCCGCGGCGCTGGCGGGGGCGCACGGACCTGGCTCGATCGAGATGGTCGAGATTCGCACCCGGGGGGACGCCATCAGCGAGCGACGGCCAGCCGGGCATCTCGTCGTCGGCGACGGGCAATTCACCGGTGAGCTGGAGCAGGCGCTGCTCGACGGAACGATCGACATCGCCGTCCATTCCCTCAAGGACGTGCCCACGGTGTCCCACCCGGGGCTCGTCCTCGGCGCGATCCTGGCGCGCGCTGATCCGCGGGATTGCCTGCTGAGCCGTCATCCAGCGGGCCTCGAGGGACTGCCGTTCGGCGCACTGATCGGCACGAGCAGCCTCCGGCGCGCAGCGCAGCTGGCGGCGGCCAGGGTCGACCTGGTGGCGCGTCCCATCCGCGGGAACGTTGATACCCGGCTGCGACGTCTCGAGGCCGGGGAATACGACGCCCTGCTGCTGGCTGCGGCAGGGCTCGACCGCCTGGGATTCCAGATCGGCCCGGATGATCGGCTCCCGCTCGACCTTATGCTCCCGGCACCGGGCCAGGGGGCGCTTGCACTCCAGGTCCGAGCGAGTGACATGCGACTGGTGCGTCCGCTCGATCACGGGCCGACAAGGCTGGCCGTCCAGGCTGAACGTGCCCTGCTCCGGGCTCTCGGCGGCGGATGCCTCGCGCCGCTCGGTGCGCTCGCGGAAATCGCGGACGGCCACATTCGCCTGCGTGCCGCATACGAGGGACCCGCCGGGTTCGCACGTGTCGACCTGAATGGCTTGCCCGATCGTCCCGGCGAGCTCGTGGCTGAGGCAGCGGCGAAGATCAGGGAGGCCACGGCGTGACCACGCTCCTCGTCACGCGGCCTGCGCCGCAGGCCGCCGAGCTGGTGACGCTGCTGGCCGAACGCGGCCTCGATGCGATCAGTGTCCCGACCGTCGAGATTGCCCCCGCTCCACCGGACGGGGCTCTCGACAAGGCGATCCAATCCCTTGACGGCGCTGCCTGGCTGGTCATCACCAGCGTCAATGGCGCGGCCGCCCTGCTTGGACGCCTCACTGCCCTCAGCGCATCGCTCCCGGTTGGCGTCCGAGTCGCGGCAGTAGGCCCTGCCACTGCCGCGGCGCTCGAGATGGGCGCGCTCCGCGTCGACCACATCCCGCCCCGATACCGCACCGTCGCGATCGCCGATGGCCTCGGCGACGTCGCGGGCCGGCGCGTCGTGCTGGCACGCGCAGATGCAGCCACCGCCGACCTTCGCGATCTCCTCCGGAGCCGGGGTGCGCTGGTAGAGGAGGTCGTCGCCTACCGGACCGTCGAAGGGCCCGCCGCCTCGCGCGACCGCGTCCGCGCGGCGCTTGCACAGCCCCTCGATGGCGTGACCTTCACCAGCGGCTCAACCGTGCGCGGCCTGCATGCCCTCCTCTCGCCGCCGGAGGCACTCCGCGTCACCGCGCTGCCGGCCTATTGCATCGGTCCGGTCACCGCCAAGGTCGCCCGCGGGGCCGGGTTCGCGGTACCCGTGGTGGCGGCCAGTCACACGGTCGTGGCCCTGGCGGAGGCGATACACGCCCACCTGAGCAAGGAGATCTCATGAGCCTCGGCCTCGAAACCGGCGGCACCTCGGAGATTGCATTGCGCGGCCGGCGCCTGCGTCGCTCGGCGGCGCTCCGAGGCCTCGTCCGGGAGACCCGTCTGCACCCGGAGATGCTCGTCCAGCCGATCTTCATCCAGGCTGGGCTCGCCGGTCGCGAGCCGATCGGTGCCATGCCGGGGCAGGACCGCCTTGGCCTGGCGGCTCTTCCCGAGGAGGCGGCACGCCTCAGGGCCGCGGGTGTCCGATCGGTCCTGCTGTTTGGGCTGCCGTCGTCCAAGGACGCCATCGGCTCGGGCGCATGGGCACCCGATGGGGTCGTCCAGGAGGCAATCCGCGTGCTGCGCAGCGCCGACACGGAGCTGGTGATGATCGCGGACGTCTGCCTGTGCGAGTACACCAGTCACGGGCACTGCGGCGTCCTGGCCGGGAACGGCGAGGACGCAACCGTTGACAACGATCGCTCGCTCGAGCTTCTGGCGCGGATCGCCGTCTCGCTGGCGGACGCAGGCGCCGATCTCGTGGCGCCGAGCGCGATGATGGATGGACAGGTGGCGGCGATCCGAGCAGCGCTGGATGAGGCCGGTCGCCGCGAGACCGCGATCCTGGCCTACGCGGCCAAGCACGCCTCTGCTTTCTACGGCCCGTTCCGCGAGGCTGCGGACTCCGCGCCTGCATTCGGCGACCGTCGCAGCTACCAGATGGACCCTGCCAACGGGCGCGAGGCGCGCCGGGAGATCGACGCTGACCTGGCCGAAGGGGCCGACATGATCATGATCAAGCCGGCGCTCCCGTCGCTCGACCTGGTGGCCGCCGCCCGCGCGCGCACCGACGTGCCGATCGCCGCCTACCAGGTGAGCGGCGAGTACGCCGCCATCTGCGCCGCCGCTGCAAACGGCTGGCTGGATCGTCGCGCCGTTGCGCTCGAGAGCCTGCTCGCCATTGCGCGGGCCGGCGCCGACATCATCGTCACCTACTTCGCCGCCGAGGTGGCCGGCTGGCTGAGGGACGAGGCACCGCGATGAGCGAGGAGCGCTTCGTCCATGCCTGGCTGCTGCGCCTGGACCCGGCGTGGCGGCGCCTGCCCACGGCCGATCGCGAGGCGGAGATCGCGGCGTTCTGTGCGGCCGCCGATCGCTCGGCAGCTCGACTGGTGCAGCACGCCTATTCGACGATCGGCCTGCGGGCGGAGGGAGACCTGCTGCTATGGCGGATGGGCGAACGAATCGAGGAGATCGAGGAGACGGCGGCCGACCTGCTGGCCAGTGGCCTCGGTCGCTGGCTGACGACGGCGATCTCCATGATCGGACTCACGCGGCCAAGCCAGTATGTGAAACGGCCCAGCAGCCAGGAGCAGAGCCTCTTCTCCGGCGCGCGCTCCCGCTACCTGGTCGTATACCCCTTTGTGAAGAGCACGGAGTGGTACCTAACCCCGGCCGAGGAGCGGCAGGAGGTGATGAAGGGCCACATGCGGGTCGGGCACCGCTTCCCGCAGGTCCGTCAGCTGCTCGCGTACTCGTTCGGCCTCGACGACCAGGAGTTCATCGTCGCCTACGAAACCGACGACCTAGTCGCCTTCCAGGACCTGGTGCGCGAGCTGCGCGAGACGGAGAGCCGTCGCTCCACCGTGCGTGACACGCCGATCATCACCGGCATCCACCGGCCGCTGGGTGAGATCCTGGGGCAGCTGTCCGGGACTGCCGCATGAGCACCGTTGCAGCCACCTCGCGATCCGCCGAGCTGATGGCCCGCGCGGAGCAGCTCTTCCCTGCAGGCGTCAACTCCCCGGTGCGCGCCTTCCGCGCGGTTGGGGGCACGCCACGCGTGATCGAGCGTGCGTCCGGTGCGCGCCTGTGGGACGTGGACGGGAACGAGATGATCGACTACATCGGCTCCTGGGGACCGATGATCCTGGGTCACGCAAATCCGGCCGTGGTCGCCGCCATCCATGAGGCCGCGTCGCGCGGCACCTCGTTCGGGGCGCCGAACGCCGGCGAGGTGGCGCTGGGTGAAAAGATCGTGGCGGCCATGCCGTCAATCGAGCAGCTCCGCTTCGTGAGCAGCGGCACGGAGGCGGCCATGTCAGCCGTGCGGCTGGCTCGCGCCTTCACCGGGCGGGACCGGATCGTCAAGATGGTCGGCGGCTACCACGGGCACGCCGACGCCCTGCTGGTTCGCGCAGGATCCGGCGCGACCGGTCTGCCAGCCAGCGCAGGGGTCACCGCCGGCGCCGCCGCGGACACTCTGGTCGTCGATTACAACGACCTCGACGCAGCGTCTGACCTGCTCGGGCGCGGGAGCGTGGCGGCGGTCATCGTGGAGCCGGTGGCGGCCAACATGGGCGTCGTCCTCCCCCAGGCCGGCTACCTGGAGGGGCTGCGCCAGCTGACCGAACGGCACGGCGCGCTGCTCATCTTCGACGAGGTGATCACCGGCTTCCGCCTGGCGCGCGGCGGCGCGCAGGAAAAATACGGAGTCGCTCCAGACCTGACCGTGCTGGGCAAGATCATCGGCGGCGGGCTGCCGGTGGGCGCCTACGGGGGCGGGGCACGGATCATGCGCCTCGTGGCGCCGCTCGGGCCGATGTACCAGGCCGGCACCCTCTCCGGCAACCCCCTGGCCATGGCCGCCGGCCTGGCGACCCTGCAAAGGCTCACGCCATCGGTCTATGCGCAGCTGGAGGGGGCGGGAGCCGAGCTGGAGTCCGGCCTCGTCCTGGCCGCCGCCAAGGCTGGCCTGGACGCGCGCGTCACGCGCGTTGGTTCGCTGCTCACCGTTTTCTTCGACGACGGTGCACGCTTCGCACGCTTCTTCCACGCCATGCTCGACGCGGGGGTGATGCTCCCGCCTTCCCAGCATGAGGCCTGGTTCATCTCAGCCGCACACGGAAGAGCGGAGCTCGACGCGACCCTGGATGCGGCACGACACGCCTTCGCGGCGGTCGGAGGTGCCGATGCTTGAGACTCCCGCCCAGCCGATGACGGGCGAGGGCCGGTTCCTCGCCTCGCTGCGCCATGAGCAGCCGGACGCCACCCCGGTCTGGTTCATGCGGCAGGCAGGCCGCGCCCTGGCCGACTACCGCCTGCTGCGCGAGCGCTACCCGATCCTGACCCTGGCCAAGACGCCGGAGCTGTGCGCCGAGGTGACGCTGATGCCGGTCCGCGCCTTCGGCGTCGACGCCGCGGTGCTCTTCGCGGACATCATGCTGCCGCTGGAGCCGATGGGGGTCTCGCTCGAGATCCAGCCCGACGTCGGACCGATCATCCACAACCCGATCCGCTCCATGGCCGACGTGGACCGCCTGCGGCTCATCGAGCCGGCCGAGGAGGTTGCGTTCGTAATGGAGGCGATCCGCCTGGTGCGGGGCGAGCTGGCCGGGAGGCAGGCGGTCATCGGCTTCTCAGGGTCGCCATTCACGCTGGCCTGCTACCTCATCGAGGGGCGGCCGTCGCGGGACTATGCGATCGCCAAGGCCTTCATGTACCGCGAGCCGGCCGCCTGGCATGCCCTGATGGAGAAGCTCGCCGAGGTGGTCATCCGTTACCTCAATGCCCAGGTCGCCGCAGGGGCGCAGGTCGTGCAGCTCTTCGACTCGTGGGTCGGCGCGCTCTCGCCGGGGGATTACGTGACCTATGCCCAGCCGCACGTGGCCCGCATCTTCGCGGCGGTGCGCGGTGCTCCCACCATCCACTTCGGGACCGGGACGGCCGCCCTACTGGAGCTGATGGCCGACGCGGGTGGCGATGTGATCGGGGTCGATGCGCGCCAGTCGCTCGACGTTGCATGGGACCGCATCGGCCTCGATCGAGGGATCCAGGGCAACCTGGACGCCACCCGTCTGCTGGCCGGATGGGACGCGACACGAGAGGGTGCGCGTGACGTGCTGCGCCGCGCTGCCAGCCGCCCGGGGCACATCTTCAACCTGGGGCATGGCGTCCTGCCTGAGACCGATCCCGCCCTGCTGGCCAGGCTGGTCGAGCTGGTGCACGAGGAGAGCGCCCGATGAAAACGGGCGCGCGACGACTGGGCGTCCTGCTCATGACCTACGGCTCGCCGGACGACCCCGAGGATATGCCCCGCTACCTGACCGCCGTGCGCGGCGGGCGACCCGTGTCGGAGGAGGTGGTCGCCGAGTTCCGGCGGCGCTATGAGGCGATCGGCGGCTCCCCGCTGATCCCCATCACCCAGGCCCAGGCGGCCGCCGTCGAGAAGCGGCTGCGCCGGGATGGCGTGGACGCCCGCGCCGCGGCCGGCATGCGCTTCTCGGAGCCGACGATCGCCACCGCGCTGGGCGGGCTGGCGGAGGCGGGCCGTCGCGAGGTGGTGGGCATCATCATGAGCCCCCAGTTCTCCGGCCTGTTGATGAGCGGGTATGAGCGCACCCTCAACGACGCGGCCGCGTCGCTCGGCGCGGATGCCCCGGAGGTTTGCCTCGCGCCGCCGTGGTACCGAAATGAGCGGTTCGTCGAGGCGGTGTCCAGGCGGATCGACCAGGGGCTCGATCGGCTGCCGGCCGCCGAGCGGGATCGCGCCGCGGTGCTGCTGACTGCCCACTCGCTGCCCCGCCGCGTGGCGGAGACAGAGCCGGAGTACCTTCATCAGCTTCGGGCGACGGCCGAAAGCGTTGCCGCGCGGGCGGGACTTCCACCTGAGCGCTGGCACTTCTGCTGGCAGTCGGCGGGGCATGAGCCCGGGGAGTGGATGAAGCCCGACTTCGCTGAGCTGCTCCCGGAGTTGCGCAGAGCCGGGCACCGCGCGGTCCTGGTTGCGCCGATCCAGTTTCTGGCCGATCACCTGGAAGTGCTGTACGACATCGACATCGGCGCCCGAGCACAGGCCGAGGATGCCGGGATGGCTTTCGCGCGCATCGAGTCGCTCAACCTCATGCCGGAATTCGTGGCGGCGCTGTGCGATGTCGCCCAAGGGGGCCGAGGTAGCCTGCTGTCCGCCTAGCGGACGGCCTCCAGGAACCTTCGCGTTCGCTCCTCGCGCGGGTTGCCGAAGAACTCGTCCGGCGGTGCATCCTCGATGATGCGCCCCTCGTCCATCATCACCACCCGTCCGGCCACATCCTTGGCGAAGCCGATCTCGTGGGTGACCACGATCATGGTCATCCCCTCACGGGCCAGCTCCTCCATCACGGTCAGCACCTCGCCGACGAGTTCGGGGTCGAGGGCCGATGTCGGCTCGTCGAAGAGCATCACCTTGGGATGCATCACCAGCGCGCGGGCGATGGCCACCCGTTGCTGCTGCCCGCCCGAAAGCTCGGACGGGTAGAAGTCAGCGCGCTTGTCCAGCCCGACCCGCTCGAGCATCACGCCCGCGGTGGATCGGGCGTCCGCCTCGCTCATGCCGCGCACCTCGGTCAGGCCGATCGTCACGTTGCCCAGTGCCGTTCGGTGCGGGAACAGGTTGAAGCGCTGAAACACCATCCCGATATCGGTGCGCTGCTTCGCCAGCACGCGCTCTGGCAGGGGCACGAAGCGGCCGCGCGACTCGCGGACCCCGACCCGGGCACCTTCGAGGTGAACCTCCCCGCGGTCGATCGGCTCCAGGAGCCCGAGACAGCGCAGGAACGTGCTCTTGCCGGAGCCGGATGGACCGAGGATGGCCTTGACGTCTCCGCGATGCACGCCGAGCGATACGCCCTGCAGCACGTCGTTGGAGCCGTATCGCTTCCAGACGTCCCGCGCCTCGATCACGTACTCGCTCGCCGGCGTGGTGGAGAGCTCCTCGATGGTTCCCTCGTCGAGGATGCGCCCGGTCATCGGCCGATCGCACGCATGATCGAGCGCTGGCCGCGGACGCGCGAGGTCCACACGAACCGACGCTCGAGCCACGCCTGTCCGACCATGAAGATGCTGACCAGCACAAGGTAGTAGACGGCCGCCGCCAGGTACCACTCGGCGAAGCGGAACGACGAGGCGACCGCGGTCTGGGTGTTGGTCATCAGCTCACGCACGGAGACGACACTAGCCAGGCTGGTGATCTTGAGCAGGGTGATGAAGTCGTTGGCCATGGGCGGAATCGCCACCCGGGTCAGCTGGGGCGCGACGACCTTGCTGAACACCTTGAATGGCGTCATGCCGAGCGCGCGCGCCGCGACCTTCTGACCGTCGTCAACGGCCAGCAGGCCGCCGCGCATGATCTCGGCGGCGTACGCGGCCTCGTTGAACGACAACGCAATGGTCGCCGCCAGGAACGGCGTGAACCATTGTTCCCTGAACACCGGGAACACTTGCGGCAGCGCGTACCAGACGATGAAGAGCTGGATCAGCGTCGGGATGCCGCGGAAGATCCAGACGTAGGTCCACGACAGGATCCGCAGCACCCGCAGCCGACTGTCGCGCATCACAGCAACCAGCAGGCCGATGACGAGGCCAACCGCAAACGCGACGACCGTCAGGGCGATCGTGACCTGGACGCCCTGGATCAGGGACTTTGAGGTGAGTGCCTCCAGGAAGACGGGCCCTTGAAAGTCCACGCTTGCCTCACGCGATCAGGGACCCGCCTCGGCGGGGAAACGCCTACTCGATCTTGTCGAGCGTGGCCGGATCGAGGTTGTACTTCTCCGCGATGGTCGTCAGCTTGCCATCCGCCTTCAGCGCGCGAAGAGCAGCCGCGATGGCGTCACCGATGTCGTCATGTGCTTTCTGGCGGTAGACGCCGTAGGTCTTGTCCTGGGAGGCGACGAACGCAACCTCGTACTTGTCGGCGTTGCGGGTCATCCAGTCGGCAACCGCCTCCTGGGTCTCCCAGATGGCGACCGCGCGGCCAAGGACGATCTGCTGGAACTCATCGGCGACCTTTGCGTAGCCCTGAATCTCGATCGCCGGATTGCCGGCGTCCGTGCAGTCCTTGCTTGCCTGGGCCGAGACCGTCTCGACCAGGCCGCCGGTCTGGATCGCAACGGTCTTGCCGCACAGGTCGGCGGCTGTCTTGATGCCCTCGGGGTTGCCCTTGACCACCATCACGACGTGGCCGGTGGCCATGTACGGCGTCGCGTCGGCGACGGCGATGCGCTCATCCGAGATGAAGAGGCCGGACCACACGATGTCGCAGCGTCCCGCAGTGAGGTCAGGAATGAGCGCGTCGAAGCCGGTGTTGCGGATCGTGATGGTGAGGCCGAGCTTGTCGGCGACCGCCTTGGCGGCATCGACGTCAAAGCCGATCGCAAGGTTCGGATCGGTCACGTCGGATGTCTCGAAGTATTCGAGCGGGGGATATTCGATGTCGACGCAGTCGACCAGCTGCCCGGCCGTGATCAGGCTGGTGGGCGCCGGGATGACGGAGGCCGATGCCGCAGCGCTCGCGCTGGCCGCCGCCTGGCTCGGGCTCGCCGAGGAGCTCCCCGCCTGCTGGCACGCGGCCAACATCAAGGCTACGATTGCCACGGCTAGGAACGAAGTTCTGCGGACGATCACCTTCTGCCTCCTGAAGCCCCCGTCTCATCGAACGCCGTCGGGGGTTTGTACCACGCTGGGGGGTGGGTCGACAAGACGTACCATGCCGGTGTGAGCCCTCGCGACGCGACTACGACGGTCTACATCAATGGGCGGGTCCTGACCTGCGACTCCCGGCAACCGTCGGCTGCCGCCGTGGCCGTGCGCGACGCGCGGATCGTGGCGGTCGGGGAGGCTGCCGCGGTCCAGCAGCATCTCATCGGCGGCGCGACGAGCCTCGACCTCGGCGGCCGCACCATGGTCCCCGGCTTCATCGACGCGCATAACCACATGGCCTGCACCGCGGAGACCTTCTTCGCCATTGACGCCGGCCCTCGATCGGTGAGCTCCATCACCGAGCTGGTGACCGCGGTCGCTGAGGCAGCCACGGACACGCCGCCTGGCGCATGGATCCGCGGCTTCGGGATGGACTGGACGCGGTTTGCGGAAGGCAGGCGGCCCACCCGCTGGGACCTCGACGAAGCCGGTGACCAGCACCCGGTCGTGATCCTGCACGTGTCCGGGCACTACGCGCTGGTCAACTCCCGTGCCCTCGCGGACAGCGGCCTGAGCGAGGACGCCCGCGACCCGGAAGGGGGATCGCTCGAGCGCGACGAGTCCGGGCGGCTCACCGGGCTGCTGCTCGACAGCGCGACGAACCTGGTCCTGCAGACCTCGGTCGACATCTGCGGACACGGGCCGAACATCCACACGGCCGTCGACACGGACGAGTTGGCGCGCATGATCGGCGAGGCATCACGACGCTATCTCGCGGCAGGCCTCACCACGATCTGCGATCCGCAGGTCACCTCGCGCGAGATGGCGGCATACCAGTTCGCGCGTGCCCAGGGAGATCTGCCCATTCGGACGGTGATGCTTCCCCTGTCCCATCAGCTCGACGAGTACCTGGCCATCGGCCTGGTTGGCCCGATGGGAGACGACCACCTGCGCATCGGCGCAATGAAGTTCTACACCGACGGCGCGATCACCGGCGGTACTGCGATGTTCAGCAAGCCGATGGGCTCTCGCGGCCAGTACCCCGGCTCGCTCTACCACCAGCCGGCGGAGCTGGCGGACCTGCTGCGCCGAGCGGCCGGCGCCGGCTGGCAGCTGGCCATCCACACCATGGGCGACCGCGCCATGGGGATCATGCTCGACGCCGTCGAGGCGGCAATGGCCGCCGCACCGGATGGCGACATCCGGCACCGCATCGAGCATTCGACCTGGCCGACCCCCGAGCAGCTGGCCCGCATCGCGAGGTTGGGAATGGTGCCGGTCACCCAGCCCGGCTCGATCGCCGAGCTCGGCGACATCTGGCACGACCACCTGGGCGAGCGCGTCCATCGGGCCATGCCGTTGCGAGACCAGCTTGAGCTTGGGATCCGCCCGGCGATCAGCAGCGATGCCTTCGTGCAGAGCTACCGGCCGCTGGACACCATCGCGGCTGCGATGCAGCGGGTCACGCCGAGCGGCTTCCAGGTTGGCCCGGACCAGGAGCTGACGATCGAGGAGGCCCTTGCGGCGCACACGATCAACGCGGCCCGGGCGATCCACATGGAGGATCGGATCGGATCGATCGAGGTTGGGAAGCTGGCCGACTTCGCGGTGCTGGACGGCGACCTGTTGGCCACGCCAGCCGAGGACATTCGCCGCATCCCGATCTGGATGACCGTCATCGGCGGCGAGCCCCTGCACCCAGGCAGCTGAGTCAGGGGACGACGATTTTCCAGAACGAGTCCTTCTTGGCGATCAGGCCGTCGCGGAAGGTCCACAGGTCGCAGCCTCGGACCTCGATCCGCTCGCCGTCGGTCGTCGTCCCACGCAGCGTCCACTCGGAGGCGCCGCGGTCGCCCACCGCGAAGTGGTCGTCATCGCCGTAGTGGAGCTCGGGCAGTCCCGCGAATCGGGCGGCCAGGCCCTCACGCACCCGCTCCCTGCCCTCGAACCTGGTTCCCCATGGATCCGGCCCGCGAGGCGACTCGAAGACCGCGTCATCGGTGAAGTAGTTCATGACCGCGTCCAGGTCGCGGGTGTTGAAGGTTGCAGTGAACTCCCTGAGCACGTCTGCATCGCTCAATTCGTCTGCCCTCCTGTGTGTTCTTGAGTGGAGTTGTAATACCCATCGTCAAGCGTCGGCCGTATCCTCCTGCGGAGGCAGGACGCCGCCACAGCAATGGGAGTCGAACGATGGGCGACACCGATTTCTCCACCGAGCGGCTGCTCGAACAGGCACGAGGCAATCAGAGCGCAATCTTCCTTTTGGCCGTGCGCTGGGCCCGCGAGCGCGATGGGTCGGTCGATGGATGGGCAAACTTCCTCGGGAGCCAGTTTGCAGAGGGCTGGGCGAGTCTGCGTGGGGGCGCCGCGCTGGAGGTCGCGCGGATGGCGGGCCTGAACTTCGCGAGCTCGGCGGACTCGAAGTTCGTCCGGGTGGAAGGCGACTCTTCACGAGCGGAGGCGGTGATCGATGGGCCAGACCCGCAATGGCTTGAGGAGACTGGCGTGTCGATCGAGGACAACGATCGGGCAAATGAGCTGATCTTCGCCCGCATCGCCGACTACCTGGGGATGTCGTTTGAGGCGCACCGAGACGCAGACGGTCTCCACCTGACGTTCTCGCAGACCTAGGCCTCCATCAGTCGTGGATCTTGGCCACGGTCGCCATCGACCGTCAGGACGACGTTCCCCGTCTTCTGCTCCGTCTCGACGTACCTGACGGCCTCGACGACGTCCTCCAGCGGGTAGGTCCGATCTATGACAGGCGGTACTTCCCCGCCTCGATCAGTTCCTTGAAGAGCAGTTCCTCCTTCTTGTACCGGGCGATCCCCATCCTCAAGCTTCCTGCTGCCGATCCACCGCGTCGCGAAGAGCAGCAGCGGAACGTGCATCATGAAGCCGAGGTCCGTTTCGATGAAGGTTCCACCCGGCTTGAGCGATCTCATGGACCGCCTGAAGGACTGCTTGCCCACGCTGTCGAAGATGACGTCGTACCGCTTGCGTTCGTCGTGAAGTCTCGCTGGGTGTAGTCGATCACCTCATCGGCCCCGAGCGACAGCTCTCATCGGCTCGTCCTTCCCGTTGGCCAGCGCGCCTAGGGTAGCAGTGGACCGACGGCCTGCCGGTATGATGATTCGCCTCTCAGCCGGCCCAGACATGGGGCGCCGATAGATCAAATGGTCACTCGTAGCGGCAAGCGTTCAGCCCAGGGCGCGAACGAGATCACAGCTGCGGGCATCGAGGCCCTGCGAGGGACCTTCCGCGGCGAGCTGCTGCTGCCGGGGGACGAAGGGTACGATCCGGCCCGCCAGGTATACAACGCCATGATCGACCGACGGCCCGCCCTCATCGCCCGGTGCCTTGGCGTCGCCGACGTGGTCGCGGCGCTTGAATTCGGACGTTCGGCTGGGCTGGAGATCAGCGTCCGGGGCGGCGGGCACAGCGTGAGCGGTCACGCGGTCGTCGACGGCGGGCTGATGATCGACCTGTCGCTGATGCGCGCGGTGCACGTTGACCCTGAGCGGATGGTCGCATCGGTCCAAGGGGGCGCGCTCCTCATGGATCTGGATCGCGAAGCCGCCCACTTTGGACTCGCCACTCCCGCCGGACTGGTCGCCGACACCGGTGTTGGTGGCCTGACCCTGGGCGGCGGGTACGGCTGGCTCGCCCGCCGTTATGGCCTGGCCTGCGACAACCTGCGGGCGGCCGAGGTGGTGACGGCCGATGGCTCGCTGCTGACAGCCAGCGCCGAGCAGAATCCGGACCTCTTCTGGGCACTGCGGGGCGGCGGCGGCAACTTCGGGATCGTCACGACCTTCGACATCCAGTTGCATCGGTTTGGACCGATGGTCGGGACCGGCGACCTCTACTTCCGGGTTGAGGATGGCACGCCCGCACTACGTGCCTTCCGCGATCTCCTGGCCGAGGCACCTGACGAGTTCTACCTGATGGCCTACGTGATCCATGCCACGGCCGACGTCCCCGTGGCGGAAGAGCACCGCGGCCGCCCGGTGGTAGGCGTCTCCTGGGTCTGGGTGGGGGACGACCTTGAGGAGGGCGAGCGGGTGGCCGCCCCGCTGCACGTTGGCACGCCGATCGCCGAGGTGCTGGAGTCGGTTACCTACGTCGCCCTCCAGTCGATCGCCCTGGCGCCGGACCGGACCGGCAAGCGGCATTACTGGAAGTCCTCGCTGCTGGCGGATATTTCCGATGCAGCGCTGGCGGCGTTCCTGGAGGGTGGTGCCGAGGCGAATCGTTCGGCACCGATCATGTTCGCCGAGATGCTCTCCATGGGCGGTGCCATCGCGCGCGTCGGGGAGGATGCGACGGCGTTTGGCAATCGCCACGCGGTGGTCGACTTCATCTGTGGAGCTACCTGGACCGATGCAGCCGAAGACGAGCAGCACATGTCCGGCGCCCGCGACGTCTGGCAGGCCGTGTCCGCGCACGGCTCGAGCGGGGTGTACGTCAACAACCTGGGCTCGGAGGGCGAGGGTCGGATCCGCGCGGCGTATGGGGCGGCGAAATACCAGCGACTGGCCGAGATCAAGGCTCGCTACGACCCGGAGAATGTCTTCCACCTGAACCAGAATATTCGCCCTGCAGAGGTTCACCCGTAGACTGCACGACCGATGGAGCAGTTCGAGGCGGTGATCGTCGGCGGCGGACAGGCGGGACTCGCCGCCAGCCACCAGCTCACGCAGCTTGGCGTGGAGCACATCGTGCTGGAGCGTGGGCGCATCGGGCAGACCTGGCGCGATCGCTGGGACAGCTTCTGCCTCGTCTCGCCTAACTGGACCATCCAGCTCCCGGGCGGACCGTATGCCGGCGACGATCCCGATGGGTTCATGCCGCGCGAGGAGATCGTCGCCCACCTGGAGGGATACCAGCAGGCGTTCGGCCTCCCCGTCCGGGAGGGCGTTGGCGCGATGTCGATTGAGTCGGACGCAGACGGATTTCACCTCCGGACGTCAGCTGGCGATCTCCAAGCTCGATCGCTGGTGCTTGCGAGCGGCGCCTACCAGCGCCCCTACCGGCCGCCCGCGTCCGCGACGCTGCCGTCGGACCTGCTCCAGATCGACGTGGACGACTACCGCAACGAGGGCTCGCTGCCGCCGGGGCGGATCCTGGTCATCGGCAGCGGCCAGTCGGGCTGCCAGATCGCCGAGGAGCTGCGCGAAGCGGGCCGCGAGGCCGTCCTTTCCTGCGGCAAGGCACCATGGGTCCCGCGACGGGTGGGTGGCCGGGACATCTTCCACTGGTTCGTCGACACCGGCTTCATGGCTCACACGCCCGATTCGCTCTCGAGTCCCGCCGCGCGACTCGCCTCGAACCCATTGGCCACGGGCCATGGCGGTGGCCACGACCTCGACCTGCGGATCCTTCGAGCGAAAGGAGTCGTCCTCGTCGGCCACTTCCTGGGCGCGTCGGACCACCGCGCTCGATTCGCCGTCGATCTTGGAGAGAGCGTGGCCTGGGGAGACGAGCGCTACGGACAGATGATGGATGGCATCCGGAAGGCTGCGGTTGAGCTCGGCTACCCCGATCCGGAGATCGCCGAGCCGAAGCCGTTCGACCCGGAGTCACCCGAACATGTGTCGCTAGAGGACCTCGGCGCGGTCATCTTTGCCGGGGGATTCCGCCCCTCCTATCAGTCGTGGCTGCCATGGCCCGCGGCCTTCGACGACATGGGATTTCCGATCCAGACGGAGGGGGCGAGCACGGTCGTCGACGGGCTGTACTTCGTCGGCGTCCACTGGATGCGGCAGCGCAAGTCGGCGCTCCTGCTGGGCGTCGGCGAGGACGCAGCGATCGTGGCGCGGGCGATCAGCGAGAAGGGGTAGGCAATGGGAATCACCGAGATCACGGGCGCGATCGCTGTCGTCGTGTCCGTCCGTCCTGTACCTGGGGCTCCAGATCCGCGACAACACCAAGGTGCTGCGCAGCCAGGCTCACTACAACGCGCTGTCGCTCGCGCAGCGGCCGATGGAGATGATGATCGAGAACGAGAGCCTGGCCAGCATCGTCAACCGGGGCTACGCAAGCCCCAACGCCTTGAGCGCGGACGACTGGGCCAGGTTCGGCAACTACGCGTTCATCAGCTTCAACGCCTGGGAGTATCTCTACTACCAGCATCGCGATCGTGCGATCCCGAAGGAGCTCTGGGTGGGCGCGGATAGCTACTTCAAGGGCCTGGTCGCCGAGAAGCCCGGATTGACCCGCTTCTGGTCAGAGTTCCACACATCGTTCGACGAGCCGTTTCGGTCTTATGTCACACAGGAATTCGCAAAGCGGACGGCGGCCTAGGCGGCGAAGAAGTCTGCGAGGACTGGGGCAAGGACAGCCGGCTTTACGACGTGCGTCTGCCCCTCCAGGGTGACGTGCTTTGAGTTGGGGAGGAGGTCGACCTGCGCCCTCACTCCGTTCGGCATCGAGGCCGGGCTCTTGGCGCCGTCCACGATGAGCGCTGGAGCGGTGAGCGATGCCTAGCGATCGGCCGGAAGTGGATGCGGAGTCTCTACGCCGCCAGGTTGGCCAGGAGTCCCTCGAGGCGTGCGTAGGTCTCGGTAGCCCCGCGCTCCGCGCCCGACGCGACGATGCTGTCACGCTGCTCAGTGGTGTCGAAGAGTGAGGTGACGGTCAGACGGGTGCGCTCACCGAGATCCTCGAAGGTGATCGTCTCGACGTGGGTCGTGCCCATCCCCTCGATCGCGAAGGTCTGCACGATCCTCTCGGGCGGGGTGACCTCGCGGTAGGTACCGCTGAAGGCCGCGTCGTAGCCGTTCGGATAATGAGCGAGGAATCGCCAGCTGCCGCCGGTCCGTACGTCCATCTCCTCGACGACGGTCTCGGCGCCCCACCACTGCGGGATGAGGGATGGATCGGTATAGGCGGCGAAGACGCGGTCTCGCGGCGCGTCGAAGACCCGCTCGATGCGGAGCTCGCGGTCTGACGGCAGACTGAACGTGACAGGCTGCGCCTGCGGTTGTGCGCTGGTCATGAGGTCGTTCCCTTCTTGCGTTCGATATGGCGCGTGGCACCTCGGCCTGACTGACGATGCCACCGATGAGACAAAGGCGCGCTATGCCTTCGTGGTCGGCGATTTTCGACGCGTGCACCGGACCGGCTTGATCGCCTGCCAGTACCGCGCCGCGGAGTGGCGCCACAAGGAGGTTGAGCTGGCAGCCCACCGTCTGCTGCAGCTGCTGGATCGCACAAGTGGGCTGACCACACCGTAACTGCCGCGATCTGAGGGCCGTCTCTTGTCCAGCTTCGCCCATCCGGGCACCGCTGAATGCAGGAGAAAGCCCGATGTTTCACAGAATCCTTCCGGCACTGGCCGTCGCGACGATGCTCGCCCTTCCCGCCGCCGCCAGCGCGGCCACCCCGGCGATCTACCACACCGTCGACGGCAAGTTCGCCAGCGCCTACTTCACCAGCCTGGACGGCTGCCTCCAGACCGACGTCTGGGTCGCGAGCTCAGCAGCGACCTACGCCCCGCAGCCAGGAGTTGCTGACGCGCTCAACAAGCAGGGCCTGACATCGGTCCAGATCTTCGTGTACGACACCTGCCAGCCGATGGAGGGCAAGCACTACCCGATCGTGGCGGACTGGTTTGCCCAGAGCGCCGATCGTCTGGTGGCCGAGTCGCGCATGCGCTCCGCGCACGTCGTCGCGACCCTCACCATGACCGATTCGGTTTCCGGCGATTCGGCGGCCGTGTCGATCGAAGTGGCCTGGCAGGCCACATCGGTTGCACACCCCGACACGGTCCGGAACAACCACGTCCGCTTCCCGGGCGAGGGGATCGTCAACACGCACGACAACAACATCAACCTCTCCGCCCTGGCGTCGGGGACGGTGCTGCTGGGCGGCGTCAACGTCTCGCCGGACCCCGACCCGAGCGCCACGCTCGAGCAGGTCAAGTCGGCCTGCATGGAGATCGGCTATCCCCATTGGGATGGCGACACCCTGTTCTGCTTCGGCTTCTGACGCCCGGCCGGCAACGGGGTATCGTGGCCCGCGATGGCTCGAGCGCTGATCTTCGACCTGGACGGCACGCTCATCGACACCGTCTATGCCCATGTCTTTGCCTGGCAACGGGCCCTCGCGGAGGCAGGGCTGCCGATCGAGGGTTGGCGCATCCATCGGCGCATCGGGATGAGCGGCGGCCTGTTCACGCGTGCGGTTGCGCGGGAGCTCGGCCGTCCGCTCAGCGACACGGAGGTCGAGGAGATCCAGCGGCGGCACGGCGAGCTGTTTCGAGAGCTCGTGCCGGAGCGACGTCCCCTCCCCGGCGCGGTGGACCTGCTGGCGCACCTGGGCGAGGCCGAGGTGCCATTCGGCATCGCGACTTCCGGCCGCCGCCCGGAGATCGACGCGTCCCTGGAGGTCCTGGGCGTTGGAGCTGACGTGGTAGTGGTCGAGCGGGGCGACGTCCTGCGCGCCAAGCCGGAGCCCGACCTGTTCCTGGCCTGCCAGGAACGGATGGGCGTGCACATCCGCGACGTGACGGTCGTCGGCGACGCTGTCTGGGACCTGCTGGCCGCTCGCCGGGCAGGGATGCTCTCGGTGGGGCTGCTGACTGGCGGCTACGGCGAGGACGAGCTGGCGCGCGCTGGCGCGTTCCGCGTCTATCGCGATCCGGCGGAGCTGAACGCCTCGCTCGACGAGCTGGGGATCGTCCCATAGACGAGCTGACGCTCACCTCCGTCCCTGGGGAGCGGGCGACCGCCCGCTCGTTGACCGCGTGATGGGGGACCCGCGCATGACCGAACACCTCGGCGGCCCCGAGTCACCGGAGAAGCTCGCGGAGCGCCAGGCGCGCTACGAGCGAATCCATGAAGCGGGAACGGGTGGGATGTTCGTGATCTGCGCGGGTCCCGAGGGCGAGGGGGTTGGCTCCGTCGGCTTCTGGGAGCACGCCTGGCGCGGCGGGACCGTATGGGAGATCGGCTGGAGCGTGGTCCCTGAGTTCCAGCGTCGTGGGATTGCGACCCGGGCCGTGAATCTGCTGCTGGAGGAGATTGCCGCGGTCGGGCTGGACCGAGCGATCCTGGCCTACCTGGCGGTCGACAATGAGCCCTCCAACGGGGTCTGCCGCAGGGCCGGCATGACGCTCATCGGCGAAGCGGTGGTCGAGTTTCCTCCCGGCAATCCGTTCCGGGCCAACGAGTGGATCCTTCAGCCGGCCTCGGCGCGGAGCTGATCGACCGCAGCTCCAAGGTGGGCGGTGGCCTCCTGCAGGGCCTCGGCGGGATGCATGCTGAAGGCCAGCCGCAGTGCACCGGGGGCAGCGCGATCGTCGAGGAAGAAGCGATGGCCGGGCAGGAATGCCATGCCGCGGGCCGCGGCCACCGGCAGCAGCGCATCGGCCGTGATTCCCGGCGGGAGCTCAACCCAGACGAAGTAGCCGCCCTCCGGGCGAGACCAGGAGGCCGTGTCGGGAAGGTGGGCGCTGAGGCCAGCGAGGAGCCGATCACGCTGGGCCCGATACGCGGCGCGGAAGTGCTCGACCTGCCTCGCATAGTCCCCGCTGCCGGCGTATTCGGCGAGCACGGTGGCGGCGAAGTGGTTCATCCCCCCTCCCGAATCGAGCAGGCCGCCGGTCGCCAGACGAGTCGCGATCTCCGCTGAGGCGGTCACGTAGCCAAGGCGCAGGCCGGGCGCCACGGACTTCGCAAAGCTGCCGATGCGGACCACCGATCCGGCGCCGTCCAGCGCCCACAGCGACGGGGGCGGCGGACCGTCGTAGGAGAGCTCGCGATAGGTGTCGTCCTCGGCGATGAGCAGGCTCTCCTGCGCCGCGAACGCGACCAGCGCGTTTCGTCGCTCGAGCGAGACCTTGCGCCCGGTCGGGTTATGAAATGTCGGGATCGTGTACAGGAGTCGCGGGCGCTCACCGGCGTGTCGCAGGCGCGCGACCGTCTCGGCCAGGTCATCGAGCACGATGCCGTCCGCGTCCGACGCCACGGCCTCGAGCCGGACCGGGTGATCGGCCAGGATGCTGATCGCCAGGTGATAGGTGGGGACGTCGACCAGCACCGTGTCGCCCGCGGAGAGGAGCAGCGTGGCCGCCAGGTCGAGCCCCTGGGACGCCCCGCTGGTGATCACCACCTGGGCCGAGCTGGGAGCGCGCGCATCGGTCTCGCTCAGGCGTTGGCAGATGAAGTCGATCAGCGGCGGAGATCCCGCCGTGCTGCCGTACTCGAGGATGTCCGACCCGTGGCGGTCCATTGCGCGTTGGGCCGCCGCCCGCAGCTCACGCACCGGGAGCAGGTTTGGGTCCGGGTGTCCCCAGGCGAGGTCGATGACGCCCGGCGTCGCCTCGTACTGGGTCAGCGATGAGGCGATGCCGCGTTCGGTCACCGGGTAAGGGGTCCGACGTGCAGGCTCACCACCTCGGTGAGCTCCTGCTTCCCCTTGAGCTCGAGGCTTCGCCGGTCGAGAGTGTCAGGTAGTTGCGCCAGAACTCGCTGTTCTTCGAATCTGGCGGCGGGGTAGCATTCATTGCCCGCCAAGATTGACCATCGGCGATGACCCGGTCAACCGCGGTCGCTGCGGAATCCGCTGCAGCTGACCGGGTACCATCCCCGCCGACGTGGATACGACGCGCTCTGCCCTCCAGGCTGATCTCGTGGCGATGCTCGGTGCAATGCGCGACGCGGAGCGGGATCTGTTCGCCATGGTCCCGCATGCGACCCGCGAAACCCCGGGCACGATCGGCGATTGGTCGCCGAAGGACGTCCTGGCCCACCTCGGTGCCTGGCGTGCCGTCGAGGCGCGGCGATTGGAGGCCCGCGCGTCGGCGGATAGGCCCAGCCCGGACGACCCGTCACTGGATGAGCCGATCGACGAATCGAACGCCAAGCTCCAGGCGCGCGATCGGGACCTGAGCTGGGAGGCGGTTGTCGTCGCGGCAAATGCCAGTGTCGACGCGCTCATCATGGCCGTCGACAGGAGCTCAACCGATGTCCTGTGCGAGTGCGACGACGGCTCGGTCGCCGGGATCGGGGTGAACGGCGTGAACCATGCCGTCGGCCACCTGCCGGAGATAGCGGACCTGGTTGCCGGGGGAGTGCGCTTCGACGCGTTCGCGCGTGAGATCGAGGCCGTCCTGCGTGCAGGCCACGTGCCGCCGCGCGACTCCGGCACGATCCTCTACAACATCGCCTGCGCCCAGGCACTCTCCGGGGCGCTGGACGACGCGCGTCGCCTCCTTGGTGCCGCCTTTGCCCGTCGTCACGACCTCGCCGACCTGGCCACGCACGATCCGGACCTGGCCGCCCTTGGTGGGGAGCTGTCGAGCCCGGCCTAGCCGGGCGCCCGCATCGGTTTGGCGTAGACCTCCAACCCCTCGACCCACGTCGCCTGCACGCTTGCCTCACCGATCGGGGCAGCGTCTGGGTCGCGCAGGTTGCGGTCCAGCAGCGCGAGATCCGCGAGCTTGCCGACCTCGATCGAGCCAGTCTCCGCATCCAGGTGGCTCACGTACGCCGAGCCGATGGTGAATGCGGCCAGGGCCTGGTCCAGGCTGAGGCGCTCGGCGGGCAGGAACGGTTCGCCCGAGCGGGCGACCTCGCTGACCCGCGTCATGGCGACTTCGATCTCGAGCAGCGGGTTGGCGCTGGTGACGGGCCAATCGCTGCCTGCCGCCAGCCGCGCACCGTGCTGCAGGAGACTCGCAAAGGGGTACTGCCAATTCGTGCGCTTCGGTCCCAGGAACGGAATGGTGCGCTGGTCCATGGTCGGCTCGTGGCAGGCCCAGATGGGCTGCATGTTGGCGGTCGCGCCGAGGGCCGCGAACCGAGGCAGGTCGGCCGGGTGGATGAGCTGGATGTGGGCGATGTGATGGCGCAGGTCCGACGGCCCGTTGGCCTGGCGTGCCGCTTCGATGGCGTCCAGGGCGCTGCGCACCCCCGCATCGCCGATGGCGTGCAGGTGCACCTGCAGCCCGGCACGGTCCAGCGCCGTTACCGCGTCGCGCAGGAGCTCCGGCGGAACGAGCGCCATGCCCCGGTTCTCGGTTACCTGGCCGTGCTCGTCCAGGTAGGGATCGAGCATCGCGGCGGTGAGCCCCTCGATCACTCCGTCCACCCAGATCTTCACGGTTGAGGCGCGAAGCCGGCCGATGCCTGCCGACGCGGCCTGCTCGACGAACCCCTCGACCTGGTCCAGGCTGCGACGCGGATCCCAGAAGAGACTGGCCACCACGCGCGCCTGCAGGCTGCCAGCCTGGGCCGCAGCGCGATAGGCCTCGAGCTGTCGTGCACAGGCGCCGGAGTCATAGACCGATGCGTCCTGCCAGGCGGTGATGCCCAGGGCGTGGAGGCGTCGCTGAACCGACGCGAGTGCGAGTAGGTGTTCCTCGGCGCTCGGTTGCGGCGCGAACTCCTCCACCATTGATACCGCCCCCTCGCGCAGCGTGCCGCGCGGTGAGCCGTCAGGATCCCGGATGATCAACCCGCCCGGGGGGTCCGGCGTGGCGGCCGAGATGCCCGCCAGGTCCAGCGCCCGCGAGTTGACCCACGCCGAGTGGCCGTCACGGCTCCACAGGAAGGCCGGACGGTCCGCGACGAGGGCATCGAGGTCGGCTCGCCGAGGTGCCGCGTCGGGGAAGTCGGTGACGGACCAGCCCGCCCCGACGATCCATTGGCGGTCCGGATACCTCGCCGCGTAGTCGCGGATGGCGGCGTCGAAGCGGTCCGCGCTCAGCTCGCTGAGATCGCATTGCATGACCGTCAGCTCGCCCTGCACCGGGTGGATGTGCGCATCCTGGAAGCCGGGGAGCAGGGTCTCGCCGTCCAGGCGAATGACCCGCGTGGCGGGGCCGATCAGCTGCTCGACATCGGCCGTGCGGCCAACGGCGGTGATCCGCCCATCCGTGATGGCGAGGGCCTCGGGCGCCGGACCAGCCACGGGGGTGATCGGCTCGATGGTGGCACCAAGGAACACGAGCTCGGCAGCGCTCATCGGCGGCTCATCTCGACGATGAGCACGGAGCGCGAATCGTCGTCGTGCTCGACCAGGATCGAGATCCGGATGCCAGACGACTCCGCCTGGGCAGGCGGAGTCCCGATCGGGTCGGCCCCCTCCGGCGGCGCGTTCAGTGCCTGGTACTCGCGCAGGATCTCGAGGACCTCCCGCCCGGTCACACCGCGGAGCGGATCCCGGTCCTTGAACACGAATCCCCACACCTTGGCGATTGCGCCAGTGAGGCCGATGGCGGTCAGCAGCACTCGCAGGGCATCCGAAGCCAGCACGTCCCGAACGAAGCCAAAGACCTCGAACAGGATGTCGGCCGATCCCGGAGCCGCGTCCACGAAGGCAAGACCGCCGTCCTGGGGTGGCGGCACCTTTGCGCTCCCATCCGTCTGGGCGTCCACCGCGGCGCGCCGCACCTCGCGGTCGAGCTCCGCGATGCGCCAGCCGATCTGTGATGCCGACACGTACTCGGCGTGCCACGCCACCTGCAGGCTGCGGACCCCCCGCTCACGAGCGATCTGCTGGAAATCTGCCTGGGTCTGCTCCGTCGTCATGGGTCCCGAGACTCTAGCATCGGGCTCGGACAGCTCATTCGTCGCCTACTCTTGAGCGTGATGGCCGAGCGAGATCCCTCCGACCTGGTCGAGATGTCGCCTGGCGCGCAACCGCCGAGCGGCTTTGGAGATCGAATCCTGGTGGGTCTGGCGCTGATCGCGGATATCGGCACAACCTGCGCGGCGACAACCCAATCGTCTGGCATCGGACCGCCGCTGGCGGTTGGTTGCCGGAGGTCGAGCCGATGCTGGCCGTCGTCCCCGATCCGGCGACTGACGAGTGCCCGGCCATGCCGACCGAGTACCTCGAATTCACGGTCGTCGATTCGGCGGGCGTGGTCTCCTGCTACGGCGATGCGCGGATCACCTTCCAGGCGTTCTCGGTTTCGTGCGACGGATGTGCCGGGTTGGTGGAGGGCAACCCTGAGCCGGCCTGGCTTCTGAACCCCTATACCAACCAGCTCTACCTTTCGCCGAACGACAGCAACGGCGCCTGGCAGTCGGCGGTGGTGCTGGGACCGGCTCTCAAGCTCGATCCTGCATGGACCGACAACATGCTCGAGCTGACGGGTCATTTCGATGATCCGATTGCGCCAACCTGCACCATCGAGCTGACCGCCAGTTCGGTCTCCTATTGGACGGGCCGGCAGGCGATCATCGACCAGTGTCGCCAGACCTTCGTGGTGACCGATGTGAACGTTCTGCCCGGGCTCTAGGCCAGCGCGCTCAAAGGCTGATCGGCACGACCTCCGGGTGCTACTGTCGCGCCGCATGTCGGAGAGCAGCCGCGGCATCGTGAGGCGAGCAGCGGTGGCCGCATACGTCATAGCCGCCGCGGGGCTGGTTGCGATGGTGACGATCGTTCTCTTCTTCACGATCGGACAGCCGTGGGGAACGCTCAATGACATCGCCCTGCTGGTCTCGACCGCTGCGACCCCGATCTTGATGCTCGCCTTCTGGGAGCTCGGCGGCCTGACGCCGACGCCACTCGCCCTGGTGGCACAGCTCTCCGGCTGGATCGCGGTGATCGTGTGGTGCGTGGTTCAGGCCCTCTTCATCGCGGGCGTGCTCGACCTTGACTACGACCACGCAGCGACGGGTGGGCTTGCGGTCGAGGCGGTGGCCCTGATCGTCCTCGGCCTCTGGATCGCTGGTGCCAACCTGCTGGCGGGGAGCTGGCTGAACTCGATCCGCTGGTTCGGGGTGGTGAGCGGGCTGGGCTTCGTGCTCCTGCCGACGGGCCTGATCCTGGGCGGCGCCAGCCATCCGCTCACCTACGGCGGAGGGATCGGCTATTCGGTCGGTTTCCCGATCTGGGCATTCCTGATGGGGAGGCACCTCAGCGCGTCTTGACAGGTCCATACCATGTGGGGGCCGCAGGGAGCGGCGCACGAGGAGGAGAGGCGGCATGACAGCAACCAGCGTCCCGGGTACGGCTGGAGAAGGCCTCCAGCGCAACGCCATCGGCCTGACGGAGGTCCTCTTTCAGTCGATCACGCACATGGCGCCGGCGGTGGCCGTCGCCTTGTCGATCGGCGCGGCGACCGGCTTCGCCGGGCGGTTGACGCCGCTCGCCGTGGTGCTGGCGATGGTGGCCTGCCTGTTCACTGCCTATTCGATCGGCCAGCTGGCGAAGCACCTGCCATCGGCGGGTGGCATGTACACGTACGTCGCGCGTGGGCTAGGCCCATTCTTCGGCTGGCTTATGGCATGGGCCTTCGCACTGGCCGAGCCACTCGTCGCACCGATCCTGCTGGCGGCCTTTGGCTTCTTTGGCGCGACGTTCCTGACGGCCTACCTGCACATCGGCGAGGGAGTCACCTACCTGTGGGTGTACCTCGCGGTGGTGTGCGGCCTGCTGCTGTGGTACCTGATCTACAGCGGCGTGCAGCTATCCACCCGGACGGGTGTCGTGCTCGGCCTGATCGAGATCTCGATCTTCGTCTTCGTCTCCATCGTCCTGATCGTGAACGCCGGATCGAAGAACACGCTGAGCGTCTTCATCCCCGGCGACGAGGGGATCCAGCCTGCCTTCCAGGGCATGATCTTCTGCCTTCTGGCGTTCATCGGCTTCGAGGCCGCCGCCCCGCTCGGGGAGGAGGCCCGTGAGCCGCGTAACACGATCCCGAAGGCGGTGATCTGGTCGACCATCGGCGTGGGCTCCTTCTACGTCCTGTGCTACTACGCCGCGACCGTCTACTTCGGCGAAGGTCGCATGGGCGAGTTCTATGCCTTCAACGGCGGCGATCCTTGGGGCTTCATGGCGACCGAGGTGCTCGGTACCCTCGGCGGCATCCTGGTGGTCTTCGCAATCATCAACAGCTCTCTGGCGAACGCCAACTCGGGCGCGACGGCGGCGACCCGGTCCATCTTCTCGATGGCCCGTGGCGGTCTCCTGCCGAAGTTCTTCGCGGCCGTGCACCCGACGCACCGGACGCCGGTGAACGCGGTTCACGCCCAGGTGCTGGTGGCGATCGTGGTGGCGGTGGCCGGCGGCCTGATCCTCGCCGAGGATCCGTATCCCGGTCTCGGCCCGATCAACATCTACGTCTTCATCGGCACCATGCTCGGCCTGCTCTTCGCGGGCATGTACATGGCCGTGAACCTGGCGGTGATCGGCTTCTACTGGCGGGAGCGGCGCGATGAGTTCAACGTGATCAAGCACCTGCTGATCCCGATCCTCGGCGTGCTGGCCATGGTCCCCGCCCTGCTTTCAGTCATCGGTGGGCTGACGATCCCACTCTTCGACGTCGAGCTGCCGGCATACACGACTTCGCTGCGCTTCACCGCACCGATCGTCGGGGCCTGGATGCTGATCGGCATCGTCATCTTCGTGGTGCTGTGGTTCGTGAACCGCGCAGCGCTGGACAGGATGGGCGAGGTCTATGGGGGCGAGGCCCCCGCCGATCAGCCGAAGATCGAGAGTGGGCAGTAGGCGGTCACGATCCAGTTCGGCGCGTCGACGATCTCGCTGATCTTCAGGTCGCAGGCCACGCTGCACAGGAGGTAGGCGTCGATCGGATCGATGCCGTGCTCGCGGCCGAGGTAGTCGATCATGCGGCGGGTTGCCTCGCGTGCCGCGGTCATCAGGTCAGGGCCGACGCCGTCGGTGGCGTAGTACGGACCGACGTTGGTCCCGCGCGCCAGCGGACCGGGGGTCAGGAACTCCGGCGCGGTGACGTGCAGGTCCTTGCGGACCGAAAGGCGCACCCGCGCCCGCATCGGGGTCTCAATCGCCGTGCCGCACACCTCGCCGTCCCCCTGGGCGGCGTGGCCGTCGCCCAGTGAAAAGCGTCCCCCGCGGGCGAAGACGGGGAGGTAGAGCTTCGTCCCAGCCGTCAGGTGCCGGGTGTCCATGTTGCCGCCGAACACGTCGGGTGGGATGGTCGAGTGGGCGCCGTCGGTCGGCGGGGCAACTCCAAGCTCGCCGCAGAACGGGGCGAGCGGGATGTGGACGCCGGGCAGGAACTCGGCCATCCCCTCGGCCAGGCGAGTGATGCGCAGGGCGGGGTCGGTGAAGTCGTCCGCCAGCAAACCGAAGCCGGGGATGTTCGCCGTCCAGCCCCAGTCCTCAGGGGCAAACTCCAGCAGCTCGATCTCCAGCGTGTCGCCCGGCTCGGCACCCTCGACCGCGATCGGTCCATTCACCTGGTCGACCCGCGAGAAGTCGAGGTTGGCCAGGTCGGCCACCGTCGAATCCCTCGTGATCTGGCCGCCTGACGCATCCAGCGCGTCGATCTCCACGACGTCGCCGCTGGCGACGGTTGCGATCGGCTCGATGGATCGGTCCCAGGCGAGGTGGAACTGCTCGCGACCGATGCGCACGGATGGCTGCGATGTATCCATGGCCGCGATGTTAATGCCGAAGCAGGCCATGCAGGCGCTAGGATCAGGTCGATCTCTGAGGCAGGCATTCCAGGAGCCGCCGATGTACACCGTCGAAGACGCGACGTTCGAGCAGGCGAGGGCCATCCTCTCCGCGCTGGCGCGTGAGCTCGACGCCCAGCTGGCATCCCGGTCGCAGCATCCGGTCGATCTCCACGAGCTGATCAGGGGTGGCGCGCCCAGGGATGTCGAGGCGGGCGTCGAGGCGGGCTACCCGCATTCGATCGCGGAGAAGCTCGAGAAGTCCTTCCCCATCAATGAGCTGTTCCCGCGCGGGCGTCGTGCCCGCAGCGCGTAGCCGACGTCACGGTCGCGCCGATGGAAGCTGACGAGGCGGAGCGGATCTTCGACGAGTTTGCCGAGGCGTACCGCGACTGGTGGGGGCCGATCATCGCTCCCGCAGCGCTCCAGGTCCTCGACGACGTCGAGGTGCCGAGCGGCGACCCATCGCCCTTCGACCTCCTGGACCTCGGGACCGGCACCGGCGTCCTCGCGGTGGCTGCCCTCGCGCGCTGGCCCGGTGTCCATGTCCTCGGCATCGACCTGTCGGGTCACATGCTCGAACTGGCCGCTGAGGCGGCTCGGCGGCGGTCGCCCGCGGACGCGCCCCGCTTTCGAACGGTCGTCGCCGGTGCCGATCGGATGCCGCTGGCCGACCGCAGCGTCGACGTGGCGGCCTCGTCCTTCGTGATCCAGCTCGTCCCGAGTCGGGCGCGGGCTTTGCGCGAGGTGCTCCGGGTGCTCCGCCCGGGCGGCATCTTCGCGTGTCTGACCTGGCAGGAGGACGACCTGCGGTTCGCGCCCGACGAAGCCTTCTCCGATGCGCTCGATGAGCTGCAGATCATCCCGCCGCCCGACGATCGCGATGTCCACCCGTATACCTCCGCCGCCGCCGCCGCCGCGGAGTTCCGCCGCGCCGGCTTCCGGGAAGTGAACGCCAGCGACGTGTGGCTGGAGCATCGGTTCACACCGGAGAGCTACCTGGACCTGCTCGAGCACTGGATCGAACGCGAGGTCTTTGCGAGCCTGGACGCGGAGTCGCGGGGCCAGCTGCGCGCGGTCGCGCTGCGGATGATGGGCGAGCTCCGACCGGACGCCTTCCTCTGGCGGCGCCCCCTCGTGCGGGTGGTAGGCCGGCGGCCGTCCCGCTGAGGGCGCACTCGCCACCGCGGACTATCATCCGTTCGTGGGCAAGAGGGTCGCGGGCGAAAAGGCTGCAGCCAAGATGAACGCGAGAGTGAAGGACCTCGATGGGGAGGCTGAGGCCTGGCACCGCCTGCACGCGGTGATGTACCGGATCACGCCGAAGATGGCGGAGGTGCCCGGCTACTTCCGCGAGGGCTGGACCGCCAAGGATGCGGTCGCCCACCTCGGGACGTGGATGGCGGATGGTGCCCAGATGCTGCGGCGGATCGCCGCGGGCACCTATCGCGAGGGCGAGCTGGACGTCGACGCCGAGAACGAGCGCTTCCTGGCCGCCATGCGCGACATCCCGCTCGACGTCGTCCACCTTCAGGCCGCATCGGCCCGCGCGGAGCTGCGCCGCGCATGGGCGGAGCTGCCCGAGGTCACTCCCGGCGCTGAGTTCTGGCTCCGCAAGGCCGGGCCTGACCACATGGCCGAACATTTGCCGCGGCTCGAAGCGTGGGTTGACGAGCAGGAAGCGAAAGCCTAGCCAGGGGATCGGTACCCCGACGGAATCGACACCGTGATCTCGGCCTACGGCGACGTGGACGTTGTGGCCGGAGTGGCGCTCCTGGACGGGCGCAACCTGCGCAAGACGTATCGGTTCAGCCGTCGCAACCAGGTTCATGCGCTTCGCGGGTGGAGATCAGGATCGAGCCCGGCGAGATGGTGGCGCGCATGGGTCCCTCCGGCTCGGGCAAGAGCACCCTCATGCACATCCTGGGCCTGCTGCATTCGCCCGATGGCGACGACGGCCCGCCGGCCGAGCTGAGCATCAACGGCGTGGACGTGACCTCGATGTCGGAGCGCACCCGCACACGCATGCGGGCCGACACGATGGGATTCGTCTTCCAGTCGTACAACCTGGTGCCCACCCTGACGGCGGCCGAGAACGTGGCACTCGCCGGCGAATATGCGGGCACCGGTCGTCGCGAGGCGATGGCCGCGGCGTCAGAGGCACTCGGCTGGGTTGGCCTGGCGGAGCGCGGTGGGCATCGGCCGATGGAGCTCTCGGGCGGCGAGCAGCAGCGCGTGGCCGCGCGCTCGCTGGTGAACAAGCCCAAGCTCCTGCTCGCCGACGAGCCGACCGGCAACCTGGACAGCGGCCACAGCCAGGAGGTGCTCGCGCTGCTGCGCCGATTCAACCGCGAGCGTGGGCAGACCCTGCTGCTGGTCACCCATGACGCCGAGGTCGGCGCCTTCTGCGACCGCATCATCCACATGCGCGACGGGCTGATCCAGGACGGTGCAGCGAGCTCCTAGCCCTGGGCGCGGTAGCCGAGACCCTTATCACCCGCGGTCAGCGTCAGGCGGTCTCCATCAATGCTGGCCGCGAAGCCGGTTGAGAGCACCTCCAGGATGTGCGTGTCCTGGTCGCCGAGCGGCGCGGCGCATCCGATCGTGTCGTACGGGTCGAGCGTCACCTGCACCGGCCCCTCGGAGAGGGTGTATCGGCCCGTGACCTCGCGGCAACCGGTTGATGCGGAGATCGTGCCATCGCCGCCCAGCTGCAGCGTCGCCTGGGCGACCGTCGACGAAGCCGCCTCGCCGCTGATCAGCGATTCGAGGATCCAGGTCGTGCCGACGAAGGGCGCATTCGCGACGGGCGCGACTCGTGTATAGCGGAGCTCCACCTGCGGCCCGCTCAGAACAAGGCTATTGCCGTTGTGCGTCGCGGTGGTGACCCGAGGCAGCGCTGCCAGGTAGGCCGCCTCGGAGGCCATCAGGTTCTCCTGGCATGCCATCTCGGTCATCGACAGGGCGGAGATGACAACGGAGCCCCCGGCTATCTGGATCGTGCCGCCGTAGCTGTTGCAGGCGGCGCTCCCGCCGACCTGCGTCCCATCGACATTCAGCGTGATGCGGCTGCCTGCCACGATCGGGACCGGTTGGCCCTGGTTGGTGCCGGCCTGAAGCTGCCATTGGCCGTCGAGCGAGGCCGATGCCCCGGCATGAAGGAGGGAGCAGCCAGACAACAGCAACATGAGGATGAGTGCTTTCATGCCGGCAGGACGCCATGGCGGCCACTTCAGTTGCCCGTTGGGGCCTCAGAAGTCGCGCCTGCCCTCGAAGTGCTCGCCAGCCTCCGGTCGTTTAAGCTGGTAGATGGCGAGCCGATGGCCTCCCGGCGTTCGGAACGGACAGACCGGTCCATGCGGAATCTCAAAGGTCGGCTCTGGCTGCCAGCCCCGCCGTTCGAGCTCTCGCATGGCCTTCTCGAGGTGTTCGACGCGATACACCAAGACCGGCTGGTCGCCTTCCAGATGGCCTGCCAGCAGGACGCGGGGCGGGCCTCCTGTCAGGTCGACCATCGCGACCCGGGTTCCCATCCCTTCCACCGCGAAGATGAGGCGGCCGCCCAGGACATCCGTGAAGTAGGCCATGTCCGAGGCCACGTCAGCGCTCGGCATGTAGACGAAATCGAGCTGCTCGAACGTCACCCTGTGAGCGTATCAGGCCTCCCCTCGAGCGTGGCAGGCTGCTCTTGTGTCGGTTCCATCTGGTTTTCTCCTTTCGTGGATCTGTGGATCGGAACGACAGGAGCCATGCTGCGGTCGGCTTCTGGGACGGTCATGGGAACGGATAGACTGCGCATGCCATTTTCAGGAGCCGATGGGGAGCGCAAATGCCCGAGCTCGTGCCGTGGTTCCTCTTCCTGCACGTGCTGGGCGCGATCGTCGCCTTCGGCCCGAGCTTCTCATTCCCGATCATCGGGGCGATGGGTGCCGGTGATCGCGCGCATGGCAACTTCGCGACGCGTGTCTCATACGCCATCTCGACGAAGCGGGTCATCCCCGTCGCGCTGACATTGCCCGTGACCGGCATCGGCCTGATCTGGTCGGCAGGGATCGACCCCTTCAGCCGCGACTCCCGCTGGCTCGCCCTCGGGATCCTTCTCTACGTGGTCCTGTTCACGTTTGCGGTGACGGTGCAGATACCGACCACGCGGCGGATCGTCGAGATGACCTCCGCCCCGCCTCCGGAGACGCCGCCCGGCTCCGCACCCGGCGGTCCACCGCCCGCCCTGATGGCACTCGTCCACAGGGTGCAGCGCGGCGGCCTCTTCCTGAGCGTGATGATTGCGGTGATCGTGTTCCTGATGGTGGTCCAACCCGACCTCGGCTTCTGACCTTCGCTACTCCAGCGACTCAGCGACCCGAATCGCGTTTGCCAGAGATGGCGCCCCCTCGACTCGGTAGGTGACGCCGCCCTGCTCCCAGATGAGCGTGTCATTCGCGAGGCGCAGGGTCGAGTCGACAACCTGTCCCTTCGCATCGCGGTAGAAGAAGAAGTGGTCGCCGCCGGCCACCCACCACGCGGCGGTGCCGCCAACCCTGGCCGTCTCCACGCGGACACCGGAGTCGATCAGCTTTTCGAACGACTCCGGCGCGATATCGGCTCGGAACTGGGTCACGATCAGCCCAATGTTCGTCGTCGGATCCGCCGGGAAGCCGTCGCGCCTTCGGTACAGCAGCGTCACCGCGCCGCCCGCCGGCGGCTCAGCGAGGTACACAAGATCCGGATCGCCGAGCCCAGGCAGTCCCGGGACTCGGAGCGAGAAGGTGGCCGTCTCGCGCGCCTTGGTCAGCGTCGTCGACTCGCCGAGGCCAGGTCCGGCGACCATGACGGGGAGCGGCGAGGGCGCAGGCCCGAAGGTCAGGCGAAGGCCGCCGAGGCCGATGCCAAATGCAGCCGCGATCCCTACCAGCAGGACGGTCGCCGCCAGGGCCAGGGCCACGCCTCGGCTGATGGGGCGTCCAAAGCCGAGCCGGCGGCGCGGCTGGCTGAGCCGATCACCCATGAGCACCGCGAGCGGCGGCGTGGCCGGAAATGCGATCACCGTCCCAAGGTCGAGCAGGCGATCCTCGAGCGGAAGCTGGCGCTCGTCAGTCATCGCCGCGCTCTCCCATCGCCGCTCGGAGCCGGATTGTGGCCCGTGACAGCCTCGACTTGACGGTACCGCGTGGGCAGTCCAGGACAGCCGCCATCTCCTCCTCGTTGAGTTCCACGAACCAGCGCAGCGCGATCACCAGGCGATCCTCAACGCGCAGCCCATTGATGGCGGCCAGGAGCTCGCGCCTTCGCTCGTCGGCAAGGAGCAGCGCCTCGGGCGATGGGGCCGCATCGCCCGAGGCTGCATCGCGGGACGCGCGCAGCGCCAGGTCGGCAC